>NZ_CP131914.1:2370207-2674825 GCF_040529045.1 Xanthomonas indica
GCACTATCCGAAGGCCGGCCGAGGCCGCCGTCCGTATGCGCAGGAGACGATATTGCGCATCCACTTCCTGAAGCAGCGGTATGCGCTGAGCGATCCGCGCGATGGAGGAGGCGCTTTACGAAATCGCCGCGGGGGCTGGCCAAGAACGATGCCCAATTGAACGTGCTGTTTGCGTTGTGGAACCTGTGGATGGCGCGCAAGCCGTTGTTGGCGATGATGGGGAAGGTGCGCCCGCCAACTGGAAAGGTCGGGGTATTCCGCAGGTTGCGGCCTGAAATGGTCTGGATTAGGGCAAATAAGTGCATCCATTTGCTAGTCAATCAGCCGCATCCGATCAGGCCGCTTGGATCGGTGGCTTGTTCAGGGCCTCCCTAATGATTAGGAGTGGGCGTGGCGACGTCCAGTTATATTTCGTGGCCTGATAGGTCGCTTCTATAATTTAAGGATGAGCCGCCAGCTATCCCCGCGGCCACTGGCGAAGCGAATGTCACTAAACACGTGAAAAAAAGCCTCGGCACTGATCGTGGTGATGATAAAGGAGGGCTGATTGTGAGGGTTGCACTAATTCTGGTCCTTGGATTGATCTTTTTCCCTTTTGGGGCTTATGGATCATCTCCTTCAAGCAGATCAATAGAGCGGCTATTCGGAAAATCGACAGCCGTGATCGCTGGAAAAGTCGTGGGAATTAGCGGATCGTGTCCTGAGACGGGGTATTGCAATCCAATATATGTGGTGTCACTTGGGCGGGAGACTATGTCGACATTGAAGTCGCCTGGGGTCTCCTTGGTAGGGTATGATAAATTCTGCTCTAATGTTCAACTGGAGATGGGTCAGACATATATGGTGTTCTTGGAGTCCGCCAGTGAATTCAATACCGGTGATTCAAAAAAGTGCCCTCTCGTTGTCGATCTGGATGGTGTGTTCGAGAAGATTGGGTCTGACGTATATCGGGTTGGATCCCCGGAGGCGCAGGTGCTTGTTGACTTCGAGGGTAATAAATATTTGACCAATGCGGTTTTCGAGCCTGACTTTGAGAATTTACTTGAATCTCTGTCAGGTGCGAAAGGCTTGAAGTAGCTCCTTAAGTGGCCGTCTCTCAAGAGCCTCTCATCATCTTGTATGGCAAGCCTTTGCGTCGGCGGGAGCTTGCCCGCCGGTTTATGCGGGCGCTGGCTGGAAAACCCATGCTGGAAGTTTTTCGCCGGCGAGGTCTTCTCCCAGCGAATCTGCCTCGCGGTTCACGTTCGCTTAGGCGCGATCCAGAAAAAACGAAGCCGGCGAGTCGCCGGCTTCGTTCTTACACTCACGTCGCAATCAAGCCTTACACCGACAACTCCAACAACAACTTGTTGAGCCGCCGCACATACGCCGCCGGATCCTTTAGGCTGTCGCCAGCCGCCAGCGCCGCCTGATCGAACAGCACCTTGGCCAGGTCGCCGAAGCGCTCGCCATCGGCTTCTGCGTCCAGCTTCTCAATCAGCGGGTGCGCGGGGTTGAACTCGAACACCGGCTTGCTCTCGGGCAGCTTCTGGCCGCTGGCTTCGAGGATCTGCCGCATCTGCAGGCCCAGGTCGCCCTGGCCGATGGCCAGGATCGCCGGCGAGTCGGTCAGGCGGTGCGAGACGCGCACCTCGGCCACGTCGTCCTTGAGCACGTTCTGGATGCGCTCGACGAGGCCCTGCTTGGCCTTGGCCGCTTCTTCCTTGGCCTGCTTCTCTTCCTCGCTGTCGAGCTTGCCCAGGTCCAGGTCGCCGCGCGCCACGTCGACGAAGGACTTGCCGTCGAACTCGGTGAGGTAGCTCATCAGCCACTCGTCGATGCGGTCGGTGAGCAGCAGCACTTCGATGCCCTTCTTGCGGAACACCTCCAGGTGCGGGCTGTCCTTGATCTGCGCGTAGCTCTCGCCGGTCAGGTAGTACAGCTTGTCCTGGCCGTCCTGCATCCGCGCCACGTAGTCGGCCAGCGACACGGTCTGCGCGCCGTCGCTGCCGTGGGTGGAGGCGAAGCGCAGCAGGCCGGCGATCTTCTCGCGGTTGCCGAAGTCCTCGGCCGGGCCTTCCTTCAGCACCTGGCCGAAGTTCTTCCACACGCCCTGGTAGCGCTCGGCGTCGTCCTTGGCCAGCTTCTCCAGCATGTCCAGCGCGCGCTTGGTCAGCGCCGACTTCATCGAGTCGATCACCGGGCCGGACTGCAGGATCTCGCGCGAGACGTTCAGCGGCAGGTCGCTGGAATCGACGATGCCCTTGATGAAGCGCAGGTACAGCGGTAGGAACTGCTCGGCCTGGTCCATGATGAAGACGCGCTGCACGTACAGCTTGAGCCCGCGCGAGGCGTCGCGCTGGTACAGGTCGAACGGCGCGCGGCCGGGCACGTACAGCAGCGAGGTGTACTCGAGCTTGCCCTCGACCTTGTTGTGGCTCCACGCCACCGGGTTCTCGTGGTCGTGGGCGATGTGCTTGTACAGTTCCTGGTATTCCTCATCCTTGATCTCGGTGCGCGGGCGCGTCCACAGCGCGCTGGCGCGGTTGACGGTTTCCCATTCCGGGGCCTCGGGCTTGTCCTTGTCCTCGCCGTAGTGTTCCTTGTGAAACTCGATCGGCAGGGCGATGTGGTCGGAATATTTGCGCACGATGCCGCGCAGCTTCCAGCCGTCGGCAAAGCCCTTCTCGTCGTCCTTCAGGTGCAGCAAGATGCGGGTGCCGCGCTCGGCCTTCTCGACCGTGGCGACTTCGAACTCGCCCTCGCCGCGCGAGGACCAGTGCACGCCTTCGCTGGCCGGCAGCCCGGCGCGGCGGCTGTACACGTCGACTTGGTCGGCGACGATGAAGGCGCTGTAGAAACCCACGCCGAACTGGCCGATCAGGTGCGAATCCTTCTTCTGGTCGCCGGACAGGTGCTTGAGGAACTCGGAGGTGCCGGACTTGGCGATGGTGCCCAGGTGCGCGACGATCTCCTCGCGGCTCATGCCGATGCCGTTGTCGTCGATGGTGACGGTGCCGGCCTCCTTGTCGAAGCCGATGCGGATGCGCAGTTGTGCGTCGCCGTCCAGCAACTCCGGCTTGACCAGCGCCTCGAAGCGCAGCTTGTCGGCGGCGTCGGAGGCATTGGAGATCAGCTCGCGCAGGAAGATCTCCTTGTTGGAATACAGCGAATGGATCATCAGCTGCAGCAGCTGCTTGACCTCGGTCTGAAAGCCCAGGGTTTCTTTTTGGGTTTCCACGCTCATCGGTAGGTGCTCCATGAAGGATGGGCGGCCGCGCGGAGGAGGGCACGGCTCTGCCGGCCGACATGGTGGCGGCCGCGGCCGGCTTCAAGCGCTGGGCTGCGCATACGCGCGACACCGCGCTGGTCTATGATCCGGACCCCGTTTCCGCGCCGCCCACTGCCCGCTGCCCATGCCGTTCCTGCGTTCCCCGTCCTGCCGGTCCCGGCTCCCGCGAGGCCGCCGATGAGCCGTCCCGGCACCGGCCAGGTGCGGATCATCGGTGGGCGCTGGCGCAACACGCGGCTGCCGGTGCCGGACCTGGCCGGGCTGCGCCCGACCTCCGACCGGGTCCGCGAGACCCTGTTCAACTGGCTGCAGCCGGTCCTGCCCGGGGCGCGCGTGCTGGACCTGTTCGCCGGCAGCGGCGCGCTCGGGCTGGAGGCGGTGTCGCGCGGCGCGGCCGCTGCGGTGCTGGTCGAACGCGATCCGGGCCAGGCGGCGCAGTTGCGCGCCACGGTCGCGCGGCTACAGGCGCAGGATCAGGTGCAGGTGGTGCAGGGCGATGCGCTGCGCTGGCTGGCCGAGCCGCCGGCAGAGGCCCTGGCGGACATCGCCTTCGTCGATCCGCCGTTCGCCGCCGGGCTGTGGGACGCGGTGCTGCAACGCCTGCCGGACCGGCTGGCGGCCGACGCCTGGCTGTACCTGGAGTCGCCGGCCGGGCAGGGGCCGGCGCCGCCGGCACCCTGGGCGCTGTACCGCGAGGGCGGCAGCCGCGAGGTGCGCGCTGCCCTGTACCGGCGCACCGCTGCTACACTTCCCGGCGACCTTCACGCGGTACCCGACGCATGACCGTGGCCCATAGCCGCATCGCCGTCTATCCCGG
The DNA here is from genome assembly GCF_040529045.1 of Xanthomonas indica. Classification (NCBI taxonomy): domain Bacteria; kingdom Pseudomonadati; phylum Pseudomonadota; class Gammaproteobacteria; order Lysobacterales; family Lysobacteraceae; genus Xanthomonas; species Xanthomonas indica. Next base: position 2,374,296 of record NZ_CP131914.1, read on the forward strand.
CACCTTCGATCCGATCACCAACGGCCATATCGATCTGGTCAACCGTGCCGCGCCGCTGTTCGAGCAGGTGATCGTGGGCGTGGCGCAGAGCCCGTCCAAGGGGCCGACCCTGCCGCTGGAACTGCGCGTGTCGCTGGCCCGCGAGGCGCTGGCCGGGCACCGTAACGTGGAAGTGCTGGGCTTCGATACCCTGCTGGCGCATTTCGTGCGGTCGGTCGGCGGCGGCGTGCTGCTGCGCGGCCTGCGCGCGGTCTCCGATTTCGAATACGAGTTCCAGATGGCGAGCATGAACCGGCATCTGATCCCGGAGGTGGAGACGCTGTTCCTCACCCCGGCCGAGCAACACAGCTTCATTTCGTCCTCGTTGGTGCGCGAGATCGCGCGCCTGGGCGGGGATGTCTCCGGCTTCGTGCCGCCGTCGGTGGTGCAGGCGCTGGTCCAGGCCCGCCAGGCCGCCGCGCAGCGCTGAGCCGTCCACCATTCACTGACGACACAGAGGGAGCCGTTCCATGAATACCACCGCACGCGCGTTGCTGATCGCTTCGCTGGCCCTGGGCTTCACCGCCTGCAAGAAGGAAGAGGCCGCCAAGCCGGCCGCCGACGCGCAGCCCGCGCTGACCGCCCCGGCCAAGGACGACGACGCCGGCTGGAAGAAGTACCTGCAGGAAGTGGCGATCCAGAACATGGGCACCGTCACCAACAGCCCGTTCCTGTACTACCTGCCGCCGGAATCGGATCCGGAGTTCCAGGCCAAGTACGATCGCCAGGTCGAAAGCGCCACCACCGCCATCGGCCGCGGCATCCAGCCGGGCAACATGCTGGCGTTCGGCTCCTCGGCCTCGGCCAAGATGGCCGACCTGATCGCCGCGGCGTTCGCCAAGGTCGAGCCGAACAGCATGAAGGGCGTGCGCGTGGTCTACATCGGCGCTCCGGCCGACAACGCCCGCGTCGAAGCCGTGGTCAAGCCGACCGGCGCCGACTACATCTTCGTCGAAGCCAAGTAAGCCCGCAGGGCCGGCGCGCCGACGCGCGCCGGCTCCGCCATGGCGCGCCGCCTGCAACGGGCGGCCGCGTCGCGCGGACGTGCTGGTAGCCGTCGCGCAGTTCCGCAGTTCCGGGCGGGGTACAGGCGATGCGGATCTGCATCACGGGCCCCACCGGCGCCGGCAAGACCACCCTGGCGCGCCGGCTCGGCCGCCGTCTCCGTATTGCCTGCCACGCGTTGGACGATCTGCACGGGGTCCGCGGTGCCGAGGGGGACATGCGCCGCCCGCTCGAGGAAACGCTGTCGCTGTTGCAGCGCATCGTCGACGACGAACGCTGGATCGTCGAAGGCGCGCAGTTCAAATGGGCCGACGCGGCGCTCGCGCGCGCCGACCACATCGTGGTGATCGATGCGCCGTCCTGGCGCACCACCCTGCAGATCGTGCTGCGGCCGGGCCGGCAGTGGCTGGGCCTGGAGGCTTACGCCTGTCGCCCGCGCTTGGCGCGGCTGCCTGGAGCCGCGACGACCACTGCGAGGAGCGCGCTGTTGCGGACCAAACTGACGCCGTTCCGCGCCAGGACCCTGTTGATCCGCCACAGCCGCGCGCGATTGCCGCCGTCGCTGGGCTAGTCGGCGGGCAGGCCGCCCGGTGCCGAGGACGGCGCCAGGAAGGCTTGCCGATGCGCGGCGATCCAGGCATCGATCGAACCGGGTTGGAAATCCCCAAGTCCAGGCTGCGCCTGCAGTGGCGCGGCCAGCAGTGCATCGGCCTGCTGTGGGGATGCGGCGAAGAAGCGGAACTTCGACGCCACCACGCGTCCATGGCCGGCACCCAACGCCGCATCGACCTCGCGCTCGAACGCGTCCAGTGACTGCGCGCGATAGCACACCGGGCGGCCGAGCCCGGCCGTGAGCCGCTGCACCAGTTCCGGGCCGGTCAGGCTCTCGGTGCCGGCAATCCGGTAGCTGCCGCCGTCCGTGCCATGCCGCAGCAGTGCCAGTGCAGCCTCGGCGCAGGCATCGGCCGAGGTCCAGGCGATGCGTTGCGCGGCGGCGATCGGCGGCGCGAACACACCGTGGGCCACGATCTCGGTGCGTGCCGAGGGCTTCAGCAGGTTGTCCAGGTACAGCGTCGGCCACAGGATCGCGCAGGGCAGGCCGGCGCCGCGCGCCAGCGCCGCGAGTTCGGCGTTGGTGCGCAGGCTCGGTTCGGGACACGGCGCCGGCAGCGGCGCGCTGCTCAGTTTCAGCACGAATGAGGTCAGCCGCGCCGCGCGCGCGGCGGCCAGCGCATGTCTGGCCCGCGCCAGCGTCGTCGTGCCGGGACCGGCGGGAAACTGCAGGACCGCGTGGGCGACGCCGCGGCTGGCCGCGAGCACGGCGGCAGGATCGTCCAGGTCGGCTTCGACCACCTCCGCGCCCAGCGCGCGCAGCGCCGCGGTGGCGGCGCCTTCGCGAACCAGGGCACGGACGGCGAGGCCGTGCTGGCGGGCGGCGCGGACCACGGCGGCGCCCTGCACGCCGTTGCCCAGATAGACGAGGAGGGGGCCGGAAAGGGGAATCGGGGACATGCGTTGGCTCCTGCTGGAGGGATCCGCCGCAGCAAGCCCGGTCGAAGGCGGCCCACGGACAGACCCCGGGACGATGGACACGGGGACTGTCGGGGAATCGCGCGGCACGGCGCGAACAGAGCCTCTCCGCCAGCGCGGAGAAGGGCCTGGGCCTACCGAGACCAGGCCAGCCATTTTCGACGCCGCGACTCTAGGCGCGGCCGCCACCGGCGTCAATCGCCACAGGCCGTTCGCTGCGCGGCTTCCGGCGCGGTGGCGATACAGCGTTCCGCACCGCGACGCCGCCTTCGCGGGGCCGTCCCGCCCCGATCCGGTAAACTGCCCCGGTCAGTGCCGAAGTGCGCCACATGTCCCTCAAGATCAACGAGCTCTGCGTCAACTGCGACGTCTGCGAGCCGGCCTGCCCGAACCAGGCCATCGCCATGGGCGAGACGATCTACGTGATCGACCCCGCCCGCTGCACCGAATGTGTCGGCCATTTCGACGAGCCGCAGTGCGTGGTGGTGTGCCCGGTGGAATGCATCGACCCGGACCCGGCCATCCCGGAGACGCACGCGCAATTGTTGGCCAAGCTGCAGCGCCTGCAGCGCGACCACCCCGAGTTGTACCCACAGGAGCCCCCTGCCGCATGAGAAGCCTCGTCCGCCGTGTCCTGCTGCTCGCCCTGGTCCTGACGCCGTCGGCGTGGGCCGAGGCGCCGGTCGCCGAGGCGACTGCCACCACCCCGGCCGCGCATCCGCACGGAGCCGCCATCGCCAGCGGCCACCGCCTGGCCACCGAGGCCGGCCTGCAGATCCTGCGCGAAGGCGGCAATGCCTTCGACGCCGCGGTGGCGGTGTCCTCGACGCTGTCGGTGGTCGAACCGATCAGCTCCGGCCTCGGCGGCGGCGGGTTCTTCTTGCTGCACGACGCCAGGACCGGCAAGGACGTGATGCTGGACGCGCGCGAGACCGCGCCGGAATCGGCGACGCCGGCCGCGTTCCTGGACGCCAAGGGCGAGCTGGACCGCGACCGCTCGATCAACGGCCCGTGGTCGGCCGGCATCCCCGGGCTGCCGGCGGCGCTGGTGGAACTGGCGACCAAGCACGGCCGGCTGCCGCTGCGGCAGTCGCTGGCGCCGGCGATCCGCATCGCCCGCGAAGGCTTCCCGGTGTACGCGCGCATGGCCGAGGGCTACCAGTCGCGGCGCAAGGTGATGGAGCGTTATCCCGGTACCCGCCAGGTCTACCTGCGCAACGGCCGCCCGATCGCCGTGGGCGACGTGTTCAAGCAGCCGGAACTGGCCAACACGCTGCAGCTGCTGGCCGACAAGGGCTTCGACGGTTTCTACCGCGGCGCCACCGCCAAGAAGCTGCTGGCCGGCGTGAAGCAGGCCGGCGGGCGCTGGACCGCGGAGGAACTGGCCGGCTACAAGGTCAAGGAGCGCACGCCGATCCGCTTCGACTACAAGGGCTGGACCATCACCACCGCGCCGCCGCCGTCCTCCGGCGGCATCGCCCTGGCCAGCATGCTGCAGATCCTGGAGGGCTACGACCTCAAGACCATGGATCCTGTGCACCGCGTGCACCTGACCGTGGAAGCGATGCGCCGCGCCTACCGCGACCGCACCTTCTTCCTGGGCGATCCGGACTTCACCCACGTGCCGCAGCGCATCCTGCTCAGCAAGGATTACGCGGTGGGCCTGCGCTCGACGATCAACCCCGAGAAGGCCACGCCCAGCGACCTGTTGTCGGGCAAGCCGACTCCGCTGGAAGACGACGAGACCACGCATTTCTCCATCATCGATGGCGAAGGCAACCGCGTCGGCGCGACCCAGACGGTCAACCTGCTGTACGGCTCCGGACTGATCCCCAAGGGCACCGGCGTCCTGCTCAACAACGAGATGGACGATTTCGCGCTGCGTCCGGGCACGCCCAACGCCTTCGGCGTGATGGGCTACGCGGCCAACGCGCCCAAGCCGGGCAAGCGCCCGCTCAGCTCGATGTCGCCCACCTTCATGGAGAACGCGGACAAGGCCATCGTGCTCGGCACCCCGGGCGGCAGCCGCATCATCACCATGGTGCTGCTCGGCATCCTCGGCTACGACGACGGCCTCACCGCGCAGCAGGTCGCCGCGCTGCCGCGCTACCACCACCAGTGGCTGCCGGACGTGATCGAAGCCGAGACCGGCACCTTCGATGCGGCCACGGCCAAGGGCCTGCAGGCGATGGGGCATGCGCTCAAGCTGCCCGGCGACACCGCCGAGGACGGCCACGGGTCCAGCCACGTCTGGGGCAACCTGCAGACCGTGGAGTGGGACAAGCGCCGCAACGTGCTCAGCGGCGGCAGCGACCCGCGCAACGAAGTCGGCAGCGCCGAAGTGCTGCAGACCGCGCCGGTGCCCTGACGCCCGCTTTTGCGACTCCCCAATCCCGAATCCCGAATCCCCGCCCATGAAGCTCTGGTCCATCCAAGGCAACTCGCAGAAACTCGACGGCGGCGCGATGTTCGGCAACGCGCCCAAGGCGATGTGGCAGCACTGGGCCACGCCCGACGACGGCAACCGCATTGCACTGGCTTGCCGCGCGCTGCTGGCCAGTCCGCTGGCCGGCAAGACGGTGCTGTTCGAGACCGGCATCGGTGCGTTCTTCCCGCCGGCGCTGCGCGAGCGCTACGGCGTGCAGGAGGCGCGGCACGTGCTGCTGGATTCGTTGCAGGACGCCGGCTTCGCCCACACCGACATCGACGTGGTGGTGCTGAGCCACCTGCATTTCGATCATGCCGGCGGCCTGTTGGCGCCGTACCAGGAGGGCGCTGCGCCGAAACTGCTGTTCCCCAACGCGCAGTTCCTGGTCGGCGCGGCGCACTGGCAGCGCGCGCTGCAGCCGCATCCGCGCGACCGCGCCAGCTTCATTCCGGAACTGCCCGGCCTGCTCGAGGCCAGCGGCCGCCTGGAACTGGTCGACGGCGAAACCTCGCGCGCGCTCGGCGAGGCGGTGCGGTTCCGTTTCAGTGACGGCCACACGCCGGGGCTGATGCTGGCCGAGATCGTCGGCCCCGGCCATGGCGAGGACGGCCAGGCGCACGGCGGGGTGGCGTTCTGCGCCGACCTGATCCCGGGCCGTTCGTGGGTGCACGTGCCGATCACCATGGGCTACGACCGCAATGCGGAGCTGCTGATCGACGAGAAGCGTGCGTTCCTGGAGGACGCGCTGGCGCGCGACGTGCGCCTGTTCTTCACCCACGATCCTGACTGCGCGCTGGCGCAGCTGCAGCGCGACCCCAAGGGCCGCTTCGTCACCGCGCACGAGGTGGCTGCACTGCAGGCGCGGCCGCTGGCGGCCTGAGCGCCGCGTGACGCAGCTGCGTGCGGCGTGCCGGCGCCTGCCGTCGCGCTTGCAGCCGTCATCCTTGCCGGCGAATATCGGCGCATGAAGCTGCCCCATGCCCTGTCCTGCCTGTTCCTCGCCTGCCTGCTGCTGGGCGGTTGCACCTCCCGTGCCGACACCGCCTTGCCGTCGCCAATTCGCCTGAACCAGGTCGGTTTCCTGCCCGCGGCGAGCAAGCTGGCGGTGGTGCCGGACGGCCACGGCGACGCGTTTTCGATCACGCGCGCCGACAGCGACGAGGTCGTGCTGCGCGGTACCCTCGGCGCCGCCGCGGTGTGGCCGCCGGCGCAGCAGACGGTGCGCATCGCCGATTTCTCCGCGCTGCGCACGCCCGGCCGCTATCGCCTGCAGGTCGACGGCCTGCCGCCGTCGGACAGCTTCGCCATCGGCGAAGACGCCTACAACGCCCTGTCGCGCGCTGCGCTCAAGGCCTATTACTACAACCGCGCCAGCACCGCGCTGGACGGCACCTACGCCGGCCGCCACGCGCGTGCCGCCGGCCATCCCGACGACCACGTGCTGGTGCATGCCTCTGCGGCCTCGCCGGAGCGCCCGGCCGGCACCGTGATCGCCGCGCCCAAGGGGTGGTACGACGCGGGCGACTACAACAAGTACGTGGTCAACTCCGGCATCACCGTCTACACCCTGCTGGCCGCCTACGAGCAGTTCCCCACCTACTTCACCACGCACCCCGAAGGCATTCCCAACAGCGGCGGCGACGTGCCGGACATCCTGCGCGAGGTCGACTGGAACCTGCAGTGGCTGCTGGCGATGCAGGACCCGCACGACGGTGGCGTGTACCACAAGCTGACCAACCTGGACTTCGCCGGCATGCAGATGCCGGATCAGGCGCGCGCGCCGCGTTACGTGGTGCAGAAGAGCACCGCGGCCACGCTCGACTTCGCCGCGGTGATGGCCCAGGCCAGCCGCATCTACGCGCCGTACGACGCCCAGTTCGGCGGCATCTCCCAACGCATGCTAGAGGCCTCGCGGCGCGCCTGGGCGTGGGCGCAGGCGCATCCGGACGTGGCCTACCGGCAGCCGGACGACGTGCACACCGGCGCCTACGGCGACAGCCAGTTCGACGACGAATTCGCCTGGGCTGCCACCGAGCTGTACCTGGCCACCGCCGACGACGCGTTCTACGACGCGGCGATGGCGCGCAAGGTGCCGGCCAGCGTGCCGGACTGGCGCCAGGTCGGCGGGCTGGCGTGGATGTCGCTGGCGCAGCACCGCGCACGGCTGACCCCGCGCGCCGACCAGGCGCGCATCGCCGACGAAATCGAGGGGCTGGCCGATCGTCTGGTGCAGGTGTGGCAGGGTTCGGCCTGGCGGGTGACGATGCGCGACGCCGATTTCCATTGGGGCAGCAACGCCACCGCGATGAACCAGGCGATGATGTTGCTGCAGGCCTACCAGTTGCAGCACAAGCCCGAGTACCTGCAGGCCGCGCAGTCGCAACTGGACTACGTGCTCGGCCGCAACCCGCTGGGCATGTCCTTCGTGACCGGCATCGGCACGCGCTCGCCGATGCACATCCACCATCGCATCTCCATCGCCGACGGCGTGGCCACGCCGGTGCCGGGATGGCTGGTCGGCGGTCCGCAGCCGGGGCAACAGGACGCCGATGCGTGCAAGCACGCCTACGTGTCGACGCTGCCGGCGCTGTCGTACCTGGACAAGGAATGCAGCTACGCCACCAACGAAGTGGCGATCAACTGGAACGCGCCGCTGGTGTACGTGAGCGCCGCGCTGCAGGTGCTGCAGCGCTGATCCGAGGCCGCGGCGCGGTGGCGCCGCTTAGGGCGTGTCACCCATTCCCGAGGATGCCGGGTTGGGTCTGCCAGGCCCAACCCGAAGGGCCGCGGGTCCGCGCGCCCGTGGTTGCGTCATCGCTTGGGCGTGGACGCACGTCCACGTCCTCGTTCTTCCTTGCCACGGGCACGTGCAACCGCGGCGCGGCATGCTCGGGGATGGATGACACGCCCTAGCCCAGGCGGGTGCCGAAGATGCGGTCGCCGGCATCGCCCAGGCCCGGCAGGATGTAGCCCTTGTCGTTGAGATGGTCGTCGATGGCGGCGGTGTACACCTCCACGTCCGGATGCGCCGCTTCCAGCGCCTGCAGGCCTTCCGGCGCGGCGACCAGGAAAATGCCCTTGATCCGCCGTGCGCCGGCGCGCTTGAGCATGTCCACCGTGGCGATCAGGGTGCCGCCGGTGGCCAGCATCGGGTCCAGGATCAGCGCGTCGCGCTCCTCCAGGCGGCCGGTCAGGCGTTCGAAGTAGGGCACCGGTTGCAGCGTTTCCTCGTCGCGCTGCAGGCCGACCACGCTGACCCGCGCCGCGGGAATCAACGCCAGCACGCCGGGCAGCATGCCCAGCCCCGCGCGCAGGATCGGCACCAGGGTGATCTTGGCGCCGGCGATGCGCTGCACCTGGGTCGGGCCGGCCCAGCCGTCCATGGTGTGGGTCTCGGTCTCCAGGTCGGCGGTGGCCTCGTAGCCGAGCAGGGTGCCCAGCTCGGTGACCAGTTCGCGGAAGCCCTTGGTGCTCAGCGCCGCGTCGCGCAACAGGCCGATCTTGTGTTGCACCAGCGGGTGGCGGACTTCGACGATCTTCATGGGCGCGCTCGCAAGGGGGAGGCGCACAGTGTGCCGCAGCCGGCTCCGGCGCCGCCAGCTGTCGGCGCCGGCGCATGGCCCGGGATGCGCCGCGAAGACGCATCCCGGCCATGCCGGAGTGGCTCAGGCCGCGGGATCGAGTGCCTCGGCGGTGTGCGCCCGCGCACGCTGCGCAGCCGCATTGCGCACGCTGCCGGAGGCCGCGGTATGGCGCGTGTCGATCTTGAACAGCGCCACTGCCTGGGTCAGCTGGCCGGCCTGCTCTTCCATCGAGCGCGCCGCCGCCGTGGCTTCCTCCACCAGCGCCGCATTCTGCTGGGTGGCCTCGTCCATCTGGGTGACGGTCTGGTTGACCTGCTCGATGCCGGCCGACTGCTCCTGCGAGGCGGCGGAAATCTCGCCCATGATGTCGGTGACGCGCTGCACCGACGACACGATCTCGTGCATGGTCTTGCCGGCCTGGTCGACCAGGGCCGAGCCCTCGGCGACGCGGCTGACCGAGTCGTCGATGAGGTCCTTGATCTCCTTGGCGGCGTTGGCCGAGCGTTGCGCCAGCGTGCGCACTTCGCTGGCGACCACCGCGAAGCCGCGGCCCTGCTCGCCGGCACGTGCCGCTTCCACCGCGGCGTTGAGCGCCAGGATGTTGGTCTGGAAGGCGATGCCGTCGATCACCGAGATGATGTCGCCGATCTTCTTGGAGGACGCCTCGATGCCGCTCATGGTCTGCACGACTTGGCCGACCACGTCGCCGCCCTGCGAGGCCACCGAGGCCGCACCGACCGCCAACTGGTTGGCCTGGCGTGCATGTTCGGCGTTCTGGCGGACCGTGGAGGTCAGTTCTTCCATCGACGCGGCGGTTTCCTCCAGGCTCGCGGCCTGCTGCTCGGTGCGGCGCGACAGGTCGTCGTTGCCGGTGGCGATCTCCCCGGCAGCGGCGCTGATGCTGTTGGCGGCGGTCTGGATGCGCGCGACGATGCCGGTCAACTGATCGCTGGTGGCGTTGGCGTCGTTGCGCATCCGCGCGAACACGCCCTGGAACTCGCCGTGCATGCGCGCGGTGAGGTCGCCGGCGGCGATGGCCTGCAGCAACGCCGACAGCTTGCCCAGGTTGACGTCGCTGACCTCCATCATCGCGTTGAGGTCCTGCACCATCAGCTGGAAGTCGTGCTGGAAGCGCGCGGCATCGCCACGGGCGCTGAAGTCGCCGGCCGCGGCGGCCGCCGCCAGGCGCTTGATCTCGGTGTTGATCGCCAGCAGGCTGGCCTTGGCCGCATCCATCGATTCATGCAGTACCGCACGGCTGCCAGGCAGGCGGCGCGCGTCGCGGCGCAGGTCGCCGTTGGCGTATTCGTTGAGTACGTCGATGGCATCGACGATGGCATCGAGGTGCTCGAACATCATGGTGTTGATGCCCTTGCTCAGCTCGCCGTACACGCCGGGGAAGTCCTGCGGCATGCGGTGGCTGATGTCCTTGTCGGCGTGCAGTTCGATCATCCGCGCGGTTTCGCCGGAGAAGCGCTGCAACTGGGTCTGCATGCGCCCCATCGCCTGCAGCAGGCGGCCGGGTTCGTCGCGCGCATCGGTGGCCACGTCGTTGTCCAGGCGGCCCTCGGCGATGGCTTCGGCCGCGCGGGTGGCGCGGGCCAGCGGCACGGTCAGGCTGCGGGTGATCATCCACGCCAGCAGACTGCTGACCAGCACCACGGCCAGACCGCCGGAGATCAGCAGGATGCGGCCGCGCTCCATCGCCGCGGTGGCGGTGGCATAGGCCTGCTCGCCGTTGTTGCGCTGCCAGACCGCATAGCCGCCGATCGCCTCGCGCCAGCGCTGGGTGGCCGGCGCCGCCTGGTACAGCAGCACCTTCATCGCATCGTCGGACTTGTAGGTCAGCCCCAGCTCCAGCACCTGCTGGTTGAGCTCGGTCGCCTGCGCGTAGGTCCGGTTCATCTGCTCGCGCAAGGCGCGATCACGCGGGCCGGTCGCCGGGATGGCGAACAGTTTGGCGCTGTATGCGCGATAACGGCGCAATTCCTTCACCATGATCTTGGCGAAGGCGATGTTCTCTTCCTGGGTGGTCGGCAACACGATGTTGCGCAACTGGATGCCGATGTCCGAACTGGCATCGAGCATTTCGTTGGTATAGACGATGGTGGAGACCGTGCGACGGGCCACGGTGTCCAACTGGCTGCGCGCCTGCGAGAGGGTGAGCAGGCCGCCGACCACCAGTCCGCAGGACAGCAGGATGAGCAGGCCGAAGGAGAAGGAGAGGCGTCGCGAGACGTTGTAGCGATGCAGAAGAGCGGTCATGCGCTGGTCCTGGCAGGAGGGGATGGGAGTACCAGAGATGGTCGCGGCACTTGATTGATACGAAAAGCAACGAATATTTCACGTAATCGTGACGCAATTGCATATCCGTCTACTTCGTCTCCCCTTAGCGGCGTGGAGCCCGCGTTCTTTAATCGAATCGGTCGAGTTGCCCTCTGCGTCACAGTTGTCGCGTCCTTGGCGCGCACGCGGCAGCGCCAGCGAGGCCGCTGGCGTCCGCTGCTAGGAGTGTCGGAAGAGGGAGATCGTTGGGTGTGGCGTGAAGCAAACGAGAGGTTCAGCGCGCGCCTCGACAGCACGCCCAGCGCCGATCGCGACGAAAGTGCGCGGCCTCAGCCGCGGTCGTCGCGGGTCCACAGCCCGCCATGCTCGGACTTCACCGGAAATTTCGGTACCGGCCCGTAGGCTGGCGCGCACAGCGCGCGCCCATCGCGCACGTCGAAGCGGGCGCCGTGCAGCACGCACTCGATGCTGCCGGCGGCGGCGTCGAAGGTGCCGGGCGACAGTTCGTAGTCTTCGTGGCTGCAGCGGTCTTCCAACGCATAGAACTGGCCGTCGAAGTTGAACACCACGATCGGCGTGTCGGTCACTTCGTCCCACACCGTCTTCATTTCGCCCGGAAGCAGTTCGCCGTCCGCACAGACGAAGGTCCAGGTCTCGCTCATGCGGCACCGCCCAGCGGCTTTTCCAGGACCTCGAAGCGCAGGTCGTCGCGGCGGGGCAGGCCGAAGCGTGCATCGCCGTACGGAAACGGCTTCTTGATCCCGGTACGGCGATAGCCGCGGCGCTCGTAGAAAGCGATGAGTTCGTCGCGCAGGTCGATCACCGTCATCCGCATCAGCGGCAAGCGCCATTCCTGCCAGGCGATGCGCTCGGCCTCGGCCAGCACGGTCTTGCCCAGGCCGCCGCCTTGCGCCTGCGGCTGCACCGAGAACATGCCGAAATAGCCGGCGCCGTCCTCGTCGGCGACGTGCGCGCAGGCGACCAGCACGCCGTCGCGCTCGGCCAGCAGCACCAGGCTGCGCGGGCGCAGGATGTCGTCACGCAGCACCTCGCGGTCGATGCGGTTGCCGTCGAGCAGGTCGGCTTCGGTGGTCCAGCCGACGCGGCTGCTGTCGCCGCGATAGGCCGAGGTGACCAAGGCGGCGATGGCGTCGAGATCGTCGACAGTGGCGGTGCGGAAGGTGAGGGTGTGCATGGGGCCGATTTTAGGGCGTGCCGCAGGGAATGGGGAATGGAGACTCGGGAATCGAGATGCGCGCGCTTAACGTGGGAAGGGCGCCTTTAGCACCACTTCTGCCAGGCAAAGTCCGCACGTGGAGTGCTTTGCCGATTCCCGATTTCCTAATCCCGATTCCCGGCCCCAATCACGCCAACAGCGTGCGCACCTTGCGCAGCGCCGCCACGAAGCGCTCGATCTCCTCGTGCGTGTTGTAGAACGCCAGCGAGGCGCGGCAGGTCGCGGCGACGCCGTAGAACTGCAGCAGCGGATGCGCGCAGTGCTGGCCGGAGCGCACGGCCACGCCTTCCAGGTCGAGCAGGGTGGCCAGGTCGTGGGCGTGGGCGCCCTCGATCAGGAACGAGACCACCGCGGCCTTGCCGGGTGCGGTACCGAACAGGCGCAGGCCGTCGATCCGCTGCAGTTCCTCGGTGAGGTGCGCGAGCAGTTCGCTCTCGCGCGTTTCCACGTGCTGCAGTCCGATCGTCTGCAGATAGTCCACCGCCGCGCCGAGGCCGACGAAGCCGGCGATGTTGGGGGTGCCGGCCTCGAACTTGTGCGGCGGCTCGTTGAACACGGTGCCGTCGAAGCTGACTTCCTTGATCATCTCGCCGCCGCCCAGGAACGGCGGCATCGCCTGCAGGTGCTCGCGCCGCGCCCACAGCGCGCCGGTACCGGTCGGGCCGCACATCTTGTGGCCGGTGATGGCGTAGAAGTCGCAGCCGATCGCGGCCACGTCCAGCGGCCGGTGCGGCGCCGCCTGCGAGCCGTCGATGACGCTGACGATGCCGCGCTTGCGCGCCTCGCGGCAGATCTCGCGGACCGGGTTGACCGTGCCCAGCACGTTGGAGACGTGGGCCAGGGCCAGCAGCTTGACGTCGGCGGTCATCGCCGCGCGCAGCGCGTCCAGGTCGAGCGCGCCGTCGGCGGTGATTTCGGCGACCTTGATCGTGGCGCCGGTGCGCTGCGCGACCAGTTGCCAGGGCACGATGTTGGCGTGGTGCTCCATGCGCGACACCAGGATGGTGTCGCCGGCGCGCACCCGCGGCAGTGCCCACGAGTACGCCACCAGGTTCAGCGCGAAGGTGGCGCCGCTGCACAGCACCAGTTCGTCGGCGCGCACGTTGAGAAATCGCGCCAGCCGGGTCCGTGCGCCTTCGTAGGCCTCGGTGGCCTCGCTGCCGAGCGCGTGCACGGCGCGGCTGACGTTGGCGTTGTGGCGGCGGTAGAAGGCGTCGGTCGCCGCGATCACCTGCAGCGGCTTCTGCCCGGTGTTGGCGTTGTCGAAGTACACCAGCGGCTTGCCATGCACTTCCCGCATCAGCAGCGGGAAGTCGCGCCGGACCGCGTCCCAGTCCGGCGCCTGCGGCGTGGCGGTGTGCGCGGCGGGCCCGTTCATGCCACGCCTGCGGCGCTGAGCGCCCGCTCCAGCCGTGCCAGCAAGCCTTCGCCCAGTGCCGGCTCCAGTGCGCCCAGCGGCTCGCGGCAGAACGCAGCGGTCAGCAGTTGCTGCGCGCGCTCCTGCGGCAGGCCGCGCGAGCGCAGGTAGAACAACGCGTTGGTGTCGAGTTGGCCGACGGTGGCGCCGTGCGCGGCCTTGACCTCGTCGGCATCGATCACCAGCACTGGCTGGGTATCGATCTCGGCGTCGGCGGACAGCAGCAGGTTCTTGTTCGACAGCGCCGCGTCGGTGCCGTCGGCGCCGTGACGGATCTGGATGCCGCCATGGAAGGCCACGCGGCTGCGCCCGGTGGCGACGCCGCGCCACAGCAGTTCGCAGGCGGTGTCGCGGGCGATGTGCTCGATGCCCAGGCGGGTGTCGAGCTGGCGCCGGCCGTTGCCGAGCAGCACGCCGTTGGCGACCAGCCGGGCGTTGTCGCCCTCCAGGCGCACGTTGAGTTCGTGCCGGGCCAGCGCGCCGCCCAGTTCCAGGTCCACGCGCCGGTACTGCGCATCGCGCGCCAGCACCGCATCGGTACGCAGCAGCGCGGTGACGCCTGCTGCCTCGTCCTGCACGCGGGCGTGGCTCAGCTGCGCCCCGGCGGCCAGGTGCACGTGCGCCAGGCTATTGCTCAGGTGCGCGGCGTCGCCGGCATGCAGGTGATGCTCGACAAGGGCCAGCACCGCGTCCTGGCGCAGTTCGATTAGGTGGCGATGGTGCCAGGCCAGGTCGGTCTCGGCGGCGGTGGAGACGAACACCAGGTGCAGCGGCGCCTCCACGCGCACGCCGGCATCCACCCGCAGCACGCTGCCTTCGTCGGCGAGGGCGGCGTTGAGCCGGGCGAAGACCTCGTCGCTGCGCTCGAAGCGGCGGCCGAGGAAGCGCATGGCATCGTCGCCGCTTTGCAGGATCGTCGACAGGCGCTGCAGTTCCACCCCGGCCGGCAGGCCGGACAGGTCCGACAGCGTATCGCTGGCGCGGCCGTTGACGAACACCAGGCGCGGTGCCGGGATGCCGTCGAGCAGCGCCGCATCCACTGCCGGTGCGGTCTGCGGTGCGGGCGCGAAGCTGCGCCGTTCCAGCGCGCGCAGCGAGGTGTACTTCCAGGCTTCGCTGCGCGCGCCGGGCAGGCCGTCGCGCAGCGCCTGCTCCAGCGGCGCGCGGCGCGCGCCATCGCCGTGGAACGCGGCGGCCAGCGAGTCGAGCAGGGCGCTCATTGCACCGCCGCCTCGGGCGCCACGCGCTCCTTCAGCCAGGCATAGCCGTGCGCTTCCAGTTCCAGCGCCAGTTCGGGGCCGCCGGTCTGCACGATGCGACCATCGGCCAGCACATGCACCACGTCGGGCTTGATGTAGTCGAGCAGGCGCTGGTAGTGGGTGATCACCACGAACGCGCGCTCCGGCGAACGCAGCGCGTTGACGCCTTCGGCCACGGTCTTGAGCGCATCGATGTCCAGGCCGCTGTCGGTCTCGTCGAGGATCGCCAGCTTCGGCTCCAGCACCGCCAACTGGAAGATCTCGTTGCGCTTCTTCTCGCCGCCGGAGAAGCCCTCGTTGACGCCGCGATGCAGCAGCTCGTCCTTCAGGTGCAGCACCGCCAGCTTCTGCCGGACCAGCTTGAGGAACTGCATCGAATCCAGCTCGGCCTCGCCGCGCGCCTTGCGCTGCGCGTTGAGCGCGGCGCGCAGGAAGTAGGTGTTGTTCACGCCGGGGATTTCCACCGGGTACTGGAAGGCCAGGAACAGGCCGGCGGCGGCGCGTTCCTCCGGTTCCAGTTCGAGCAGGTCGGCGCCCTCGAAGCGCACGCTGCCGTCGGTCACGGCGTAGCCGTCACGGCCGGCCAGCACGTTGCCGAGGGTGGACTTGCCGGCGCCGTTGGGGCCCATGATGGCGTGCACTTCGCCGGGCTTCACCTGCAGCGACAGGCCCTTGAGGATGTCCTTGCCGGCAACGGAGGCGTGGAGGTTGTCTATGGTCAGCATGATATTGGGAATCGGTAATCGGGAATCGAGAATGGGGAATAGGGACGAGCAGGTAGAGGTGCAGCGGAAAGATGCGGGAAGAGAACCGATTCCCGATTCTCCATTCCCGATTCCCGGCTTCGCAGGCGTCAGCCCACCGAGCCTTCCAGCGACACTTCCAGCAGCTTCTTGGCTTCCACCGCGAACTCCATCGGTAGTTCGCGGAACACCTGCTTGCAGAAGCCGTCGACGATCATCGACACCGCGTTCTCCTGGTCGATGCCGCGCGCGCGGCAATAGAACAGTTGGTCGTCGCTGATCTTGGAGGTGGTGGCCTCGTGCTCGACGGTCGCGGTGGGGTGGCGCACCTCGATGTACGGGAAGGTATGCGCGCCGCACTGCTTGCCGATCAGCAGCGAGTCGCACTGGGTGTAGTTGCGCGCGCCCTCGGCGCTGCGCTCCACCTTGACCAGGCCGCGGTAGGTGTTCTGCCCGCGGCCGGCGCTGATGCCCTTGCTGACGATCTTGCTCTTGGTGCGCTTGCCGACGTGGATCATCTTGGTGCCGGTGTCGGCCTGCTGGCGATGATGGGTCAGCGCCACCGAGTGGAACTCGCCCACCGAGTCGTCGCCCAGCAGCACGCACGAGGGATACTTCCAGGTGATCGCCGAGCCGGTCTCGACCTGGGTCCAGGTGATCTTGCTGCGCGCGCCGCGGCACTCGCCGCGCTTGGTCACGAAGTTGTAGATGCCGCCGCGGCCTTCCTCGTCGCCCGGATACCAGTTCTGCACGGTGGAGTACTTGATCTCGGCGTCTTCCAGCGCCACCAGCTCGACCACCGCCGCATGCAACTGGTTCTCGTCGCGCATCGGCGCGGTGCAGCCTTCCAGGTAGGACACGTAGGCCTTGTCCTCGCACACGATCAGGGTGCGCTCGAACTGGCCGGTGTGGCCGGCGTTGATGCGGAAATAGGTGCTCAGCTCCATCGGGCAGCGCACGCCCTTGGGGATGAACACGAAGCTGCCGTCGGAGAACACCGCCGAGTTGAGCGCCGCGAAGAAGTTGTCGCCGACCGGCACCACGCTGCCCAGGTACTGCCTGACCAGCTCCGGATGTTCCTTGATCGCCTCGGACATCGAGCAGAAGATCACGCCCTTCTCGGCCAGTTCCTTGCGGAAGGTGGTGCCGACCGAAACCGAGTCGAACACCGCGTCCACTGCCACGCCGGCGAGCTTGGCGCGCTCGTGCAGCGGCACGCCGAGCTTGTCGTAGGTGTCCAGCAGTTCCTTCGGCACCTCGTCCAGCGAGGCGTACTTCGGGCCCTTGGGCGCGGAGTAGTAGCTCAGCGCCTGGAAGTCGATCGGCGCGATGTCCAGCTTGGCCCAGTGCGGCATCGGCATCTTCAGCCAGTGCCGGTAGGCGGCCAGGCGCCAGTCGGTCATCCATTCCGGCTCGTCCTTCTTCACGGACAGGGCGCGCACGACGTCCTCGTTCAGGCCGGGCAGGAACGAATCGGATTCGATGTCGGTGATGAAGCCGGCGTCGTAGCGACGTCCCAGCCGTTCCAGGATTTCAGCGTTTTCGGTGGCCATGGGGCTGCCTACAGGTCAGGTGGTCGCGAACCGCACGGCGATGGGTCGCCGTTTCGGATCGCCGGAGGGGGGGAGGGGGTGGAGCATCTGCGCCAGGGTCACGCCGCGCAGCGCGTCGGCGACCACGTCGTTGATCAGCCGCCAGTTGGAGCGCACGCCGCAGGTCTGGGCGATGCTGCACTGGCTGCCGTGGTGGCTGCATTCGGTGATCGCCAATGGGCCTTCCATCGCCTCGACGATCTGGATCAGGGTGATGGCGTCGGCCGGGCGTGCCAGCCGGTAGCCGCCGCGCACGCCGCGCAGGCCTTCGACCAGGCCGGCCTGGGCCAACGGCTTGAGCAGCTTGCTGACCGTGGGCGACTCCAGCCCGGCCTGCTCGGCCAGTTCGGTCGCGCTCAACACTTCGTTCGGACGCGCGGCGAGCACGGTCAGGACGACGGTGGCGTAATCGGTGAGCTTGGTGACGCGGAGCATGGCGACACGGTCGAATTTCAATGCGGACCGAAATTGTACTCTTTTGCGCCACAGGGTCCAACCCGGCCATTCATCTTTTCTTTCGATCGTTGCGATTCGGCCTCGACGGGGTGGCGTCTGACGGCCTGGCACGCGCGGGCTTGGGATCGCGGGCGATGTGCGCCAGAATCTAGGCTTTACCTGTCCGGATCGCCGCATGCCCCGCAAGATCGCCGCCCGCAAGTCCCGTATCCATGGCAACGGCGTGTTCGCCGTGCTGCCGCTCAAGAAAGGCGAGCGGGTCATCGAGTACAAGGGCCGCCGCCGCACCCACGCCGAGGTCGACCGCGACGAGGCCGGCGACGTCGAGACCGGGCACACCTTCCTGTTCACCCTCAGCGACGACTACGTGATCGACGCCAACTACGAGGGCAACGACGCGCGCTGGATCAACCACAGCTGCGCGCCGAACTGCGAGGCGGTGATCGTCGAGGCCGAGGGCGAGGACCGCCGCAAGGACAAGGTGGTGATCGAGGCGCTGCGCGACATCAAGCCCGGCGAGGAGCTCACCTACAACTACGGCATCACCCTGGCCGAGCGGCACACGCCGCGGCTGAAGAAGATCTGGGAATGCCGCTGCGGCGCCAGGAACTGCACCGGCACCATGCTGCAGCCCAAGCGCTAGCGTCACGTCCAGCCGTGCACGCCGCGCCGACGCGTGGTTCACGGCCTTGCCACTGCGGCGCTCCTAGGGTGGATGTTCCCCCATTCGAGGAGTGTCCCATGAGCGCAATGCCTTCCCTTGCCGGCAAGCAGGTGGCTGTCCTGGCCACCGACGGTTTCGAGCAATCGGAACTGCAGGAGCCCAAGCGCTTGCTGGAATCCTGGGGCGCCCAGGTCGATGTGATCGCGCCGGGCGAGGCCACCAGCATCCGCGGCTGGAACAAGAAGGACTGGGGCGACAGCGTGCCGGTGGACAAGCGCCTGCAGCAGGCTCAGGCCGGCGACTACGACGCGCTGGTGCTGCCGGGCGGGGTGATCAATCCCGACAACCTGCGCACCGAGCCGACCGCGATCGCCTTCATCCAGTCCTTCGCCAGTGCCGGCAAGCCGGTGGCGGCGATCTGCCATGGTCCGTGGCTGCTGGCCGAGAGCGGGCTGGTGCGCGACCGCCAGGTGACCTCGTGGCCGTCGCTGAAGACCGACCTGTCCAACGCCGGTGGACGCTGGCAGGACCAGGAGGTGGTGGTGGACGGCAACCTGATCACCAGCCGCAAGCCGGACGACATCCCGGCATTCGCGCAGGCCGTGGCCAAGGCGTTGGGCTGAGTCAGCGGCGGTGCGCCTGCGCCGCCACGAGATCGACGTAGAAACGGCGGCCTTGGCCGCCGTTTTTTTGCGTGCGCGGTGTGCCGGACGGCCGTCGCCGGCATGCGCAAGTTATTGCCCGGGAAGCATGCCTGCGGGCACCAGCTTGCTGATGTCCTGATTGAAACGCACTACCAGCGCGCCGTTCTCCACGCCGGCCGACTGGATCTGCACGTCGCCGAGCATGGCGGTCAGGCGCGGATCCAGCTTGTAGATCGGCTCCTTGCGCGCATAGTCCTCCAGCCAGGCATTGAGCAGTTCGCGCGTGTTGGCGTCGAGCTTGCCGCCGTTGGCGGCCGGGCGGAAGTCGTCGATGGTGGGGGACTGCAGGTGGAAGCTCTGGCTCTGCTGGTCGTAGCGCAGCGCGCTGGTCAGCAGCACCTGCCCCAGCGGCGTCGCCGCGCCACCGCCGGTGGCCATGCTCAGGTCGAACTGCATCTTCAGGCGATCGCCCGGCGGCAGGCTCAGCTTCGGGTCGCGAACGGTCATCTTGATCAGCCCGCCGAGCGCCTTGTGCGTCTGCGGGAAGCTGCCGTCCAGATAGTGCTGCACGTCGGCGGCACCGACGCTGACCTGGCGGCCCTGGATGGACGGCTCGGCCTGGACCTGGGCGGCGGTGGCGAGCAGCAGCAGCGCCGCGGCGCGCAGGGTGAACTGGCGGAAGGTCATCGAGCGGGCCCTGGCAACGAAGTGGGTTTCACCATAACCGCAGGCGGTGAATGCGCGATTAGCGGAATCGCCGCGCTCCCCGCGTCGCGGCCTTACGCGACAGGCGCAGGCGCCAGCCGCGCGAGCAGGGCATCCAGCGCCGGCTGCAACGGCGCCAGCAGCGCGCGCGCCTCGCCGTCGCTGCGCTCGCCCAGGCTGCGCAGCAACTGCGTGCCGACGATCAGCGCGGCGCGCTCGTCGCCGCGCAATCCCGGCTGGCGCTGCGCCGCCTCCAGCAGGCGCATCCAGTCCTGCCGGCAGCGTGCCTCCAGTTCGATGGTGCAGCGGCCCTGGCAGGGCAGGCCGTCGTCCTGGATCGGGGTGACGGTGACGCGGTAGCGTTGGGAGGCGGTCATGGCAGTGGCGCACGCGGTGTGTGCCTCCAAGATAGGCGCGGCCAGGCGCCACCACGAGCCTGCTGCCCGCGACGCTCTGTTCCAGTGCTTCCGTTCAGCGTCCTGCGCGCAGCAGCGGCAGCGGGTCGTAGGCGCCGCCCTCGGCGTAGATGCCGTAATGCAGATGCGGTGGGGTGCCGCGTGCGTTGCCGCTGTCGCCCACCGCGCCGAGCGGGTCGCCGGGTTCCACCAGGTCGCCGACCTGCAGCCCCGGCGCCCACGTCTCCAGGTGCGCGTAGTAGTGCCGCTGCCGGGCCGGGCCGAGCACCCAGACCTGGCGGCCGCCGAGGCCGCGGTCGGCGATGGCGACGACGATGCCGCGCGTGGCCGCCACCACCGGCGTGCCGCGTTTGGCGAAGATGTCCACGCCGGCGTGCTGGCGGTCGCGTCCGCGCGGCGCGCCGAAGGTGGCGGCGACCCGGCGCGGATCTACCCCTTCGACCGGCATGTGCAGCGCAGTCGGCGCCGGCGCCCGCGCCAGCTCCCAGCCGACGCGCAGGCGCTGCGCCCACGGATGCCGCCAGGCCCAGGCGGCAGCCACCGCCAATGCGGCAAGCAACGCCGCGCGCAGCAATTCGCGGCGCAGGCGCTGCGCTGGCGAAGGCGCGGGCGCAGCGGTCATGCGCTCAGTCCGCGTGCAGCGTCGCGGCCTGTTCCTGCAGGCGCTGCTTCAGGGCGTCGTCGATGCCGAGCTGCCGTGCCAGTTCGTCCAGGTAGCTGCGCTCCATGAAGCTCTGCGCGTCGGCGGCGAGCAGGCTGGCCAGGTACATTTCCGCGGCCATCTCCGGGGTGGTCGACGCGCGCGCCACCTCGGCCGGATCCAGCGGCTTTTCCAGTTCCGCATGCAGCCACTGCTGCACGTCGGCGTCGTTGCCGTGGAGGCGGGCGAACTCGCCTTCGATCAGGCTGCGTTCGCGTTCGTCCAGGTGGCCGTCTGCCTTGGCCGCGCCGACCAGCGCGCGCAATACCGCCTGGCTGTGCTGTTCCACTTCCAGCGGCGGCAGCCGGTCCAGCGTCTGCGGTTCGGGTGCGGCGGCACCGAGTTGCTGGCGGCGGTAGTCGCCGTAGGCGCGATAGGCCATCAGCCCCAGTGCGGCCAGGCCGCCGTAGGTCGCCAGCTTGCGCGTGGTGCGGTGCTTGCCGAGCAGCAGGCCCAGCGCGCCGCCGCTGAGGGCTCCCTTGCCGAAGTCGGCGTTGAGCAGGCCGCCCAGGCCACCGGCGGCCTGCTGTGCCGGTGCGGTCGGGGCGGCGGTGCCGGTCTTGCCCATGGCCTGGCCGGCGGCGCCCTGCGCCGATTGCAGCAGTTGGTCGAGAAAGCCCTGTAGTTTCATGCAGGTGATCCTGTCGAAGGGAAGCACCGGTATAGCCGTCGCGGCCTTAGCGGGCCGTCAATCCGGGCGCGCAGGCCGCGCAAAAAAAACGAGACGGCCGGGGCCGTCTCGTCGGTGTGCTTGCCTGGATCAGGCGACGCTGCTCAGAGCGCGGCGTCCTTGAGCTTCTTCAGCGGGCGCACCTTGAGCTTGGTGGTGGCCGGCTTGGCGGCGAACCACTGCTCTTCCTTGGTGAACGGGTTGATGCCCTTGCGCTTCGGCTTGGCCGGCACGCTGACGGCGGTGATCTTCAGCAGGCCCGGCAGGGTGAACGAGCCGGCGCCCTTCTTGCTGACCGAGCCGGCCACGGCGTGCTCGAGCGAGGCCATCACGGCGCGCACGTCCTTGGCGATCACGCCGCTGGTCTCGGCGATGTGGGCCACGAGCGCGGACTTGCTCAGCACGTCCTTGATCGGCTTGGGAGCGGCCGGTTTGGCGGCGGCCTTGGTCGCTACCTTCTTCACTGCCTTCTTCGGGGCAGCCTTTTTTGCGGTCTTTGCCATGATGTCCTGATTCCGTATTTGGTGGTTTTGGGTCGCGCCGACCCCGTCGGCATGGCGAAATGTAGGGCATGTGCTACGCCGCGCCAATAGGCCGGAAGCAAAAAAGCGCGAATATTCGCCGCGAACGCGGACTTTTCGTCGGCGGCCGGCACCGGCGCCGGCAAATCCGCGGGATGTCGCAGGGCATTGGCCGCGGCGCGCGCGGCCAATGCGATGGTTGCGCAGGAGCACACATGCGTAACGCCGCCTGGCCTATGGTCCGCCTTCCACTCACCGACAGGAGCCTCGCATGGGCATTTCGCGTCACGCCACCGCGCATTGGGAAGGCGATCTCAAGACCGGCCAGGGCCGGTTGAACACGCCGCAGAGCGGCCTGCTGGAGAACACCCGCTATGCGTTCAACAGCCGCTTCGGCGAGGAGAAGGGCACCAATCCCGAGGAACTGATCGCCGCCGCGCACGCCGGCTGCTTCACCATGGCGCTGTCGGCCAAGCTGACGGAAGCCGGCTTCCCGCCGACCGCGCTGGACACGCGCGCCGACGTCGACCTGTCGATGGAAGGCGGTCCGCAGCTGTCGCAGATCCGCCTGAAGGTCAAGGCCGTGGTGCCGAACATCGAGGCCGCGCGCTTCCGCGAGCTGGCCGACGACGCCAAGCAGAACTGCCCGGTGTCCAAGGCGCTCAGCGCAGTGCCGATCAGCCTGGAAGCGGAGCTCGGCTGAGCCCGATGCGGCCCGGCGACAGGTCGGGCCGCCATTGCGTACGCCGCGCCTGCAGCGCCCCCGGTACGATGTCCGGTACGCGGCGCGCTTGGTTCTTCAACGCTTTTTCTCTCTCGGGCATGAGCACCCGATGCAGTGCGTAGCTGTCGCAACGCTAAATGCACGCGCCGCGGCGGCCCCAATTCAGTCTGGTTTCACCGCGTCGGATCGAGCATGCAGTCGCGCGATCCACGCGCTTGGAACCATCGCCATGAACAAGCTCTCGACCCGTCTGTTGACCGCTGCGCTCGCTGTCGGCGTCATCGGCTCCGCCGCCGCGCAGGATTACGGTTACACCCGCTACGACGACTACCGCGACCGCGGCTATGCGTCCGGCACCTACGAATACGCGCGCGTGGTACGCGCCGATCCGATCCTGGTGCAGGTCAACGGTCCGCGCGAGACCACCGAGCGCTGCTACGACCGCCCGGCCTCCGGCAGCTACGCCAGCGACTACGGCTACCGCGGCACCGATGGCGGCCGCACCGCCTCCTCGGTGGTCGGCGGCATCGCTGGTGCCGTGCTGGGCAGCCGCGTCGGCGGCGGCAATGGCCGTTTCGTCGGTACCGCGGTCGGCACCATGCTCGGCAGTCTGGCCGGCCGCTCGATCTACGACACCAACACCCGCGCCTATGGCGGCGGATACGGTGGCGGCGTGGTCCGCGAATGCGATCCGGTGTCCTACCGGACCGAACGCTACGATCGCGTCGACGGCTACGACGTGACCTACGAATACGGCGGCCGCTACTACCACACCCGCACCGCCTCGCCTCCGGGCGACCGCATCCGCGTCCGCGTCGACGTCCTGCCCGACTGACGTATTGCCTGACTGACTTAAAGGGCGCCTCCTCGCGAGGCGCCCTTTGTTTTTCGCGCCCGTCCGCAGCTGCAGACGGGCGCGGCGGCCGACGGCGATCAGGGCCAGTCGATGTGGCCTTCGATCACCGTCTGCACCTGCCCGCCCGACCACACCTCGCCGGCCGCATCCACGTGCAGCGTCAGCAGCGCATCGTGGCCGACCTCGCGACCCTGGCTGGCGACATAGCGGCCGCCGTGGCCGGGCAGGGCGTCGCTGTGGTCCAGCCATGCCGCCAGCACCGCATTGGCGGCGCCGGAGGCGGCGTCCTCGAACCGCCGGCCGTTGCCGACGAAAGCGCGCACCGCCAGCGCATAGGCCTGGCCGCTGGCGCGGGCGCGGGCGTAGGCGAACACTCCCATGCTGGCGGTGCTTTCGGCCAGGGCGGCGATCGCGTCCCAGTCCGGTGCCAGCGCGCGCAGCGCGGCTTCGTCGGCCACTTCGACCAGCCACCAGCAGCGGCCGCCGTCCATGCGCACCGGCGGCAGCGCGCCCAGGGTCCAGCCGCGCAGTGCCGCCTGCAGGCGCGGATCGGCGGCATCGGCGATCTCGGCCACCTGCGCGCGCGGGGTGCGGATGGCGATGCTGCGCACGCCGGCGTCCACGTCGACCCGGAGCGGCAGCAGGCCGGCGATGCCGTCCTGCACCAGTACGCCGTCGCGCGGCGTGGCGATGCCCGCTTCCAGCACGACGTGCGCGGTGCCGACGCTGGGATGGCCGGCGAACGGTACCTCTTTCTGCGGGCTGAACATGCGCAGGCCGTAGCTGGCGTCCGGCCGCGTCGGTGCGAACACGAAGGTGGTTTCCGGCAGGCGCGTCCAGCGCGCGATGGCCTGCATCGTGGTGGCGTCCAGGCCATCGGCATCAAGCACCACGGCCAAGGGGTTGCCGTTGCCGGCGCGGGCGGAGAAGACATCGACCTGGAAGAAGCGGCGTGCGGCCATGGCGGAAACTCCGGACTGCGGTGGGGGAGGCCGGAGCTTACCAAGCGATGTTGCCAACGATCACCGCTTGCGCCAGGCCGCGATCCACACCTCTTTCCCGTCACCAGGCGCGCGACGCGGCCGTCTCGGGCCAGTTCGCGTCCCTGTTGGCGACGTAGCGCCCGCCATGGCCCGGCAGTCGCCCCTGCGCGGCCAGCATGGCGGCGGTCAGCGCGTTGGCACTGCCGGTGACCGGGACCTCGGCGACGCCGGGAACGAAGGCGCGTACCGTCAGCTGGTGTTCGTGCGTGTCGCGCGAACGCGCCAGGCCGTCTCCGGCAGGTTCGGCCAGCCGCCAGGCGCTGCATGCGCCGTGCGTCCAGGTCGATGTCGCCGAGCATCACGCCCAGCGGATTGCCCAACCCCGGGCCGGCGGAAACGCCGTCCAGTCGCTGGCCGCGGCGCTCGCTCACCGGCGCGCGGTTGGCAGTAGAATCGGGGGTTCCGCTCGAGCATTCGGGCGTTTTCCCCACATTTCAGACACCCCACTCCATGTCAGCTTCCTCTCCTGCCGATCGTTGGATCGTCCTCAAGTTCGGCGGCACCTCGGTGTCGCGTCGTCATCGCTGGGACACGATTGGAAGGCTGGCGAAAAAACGCGCGGACGAGACCGGTGCGCGGGTGCTGGTGGTGGTGTCGGCCTTGTCCGGGGTCACCAACGAACTGACCGCGATCGCCGACGGCAGCGCCGACAGCGCGCAGCGCGTGGCCGCGCTGGAGCAGCGCCACCGCGATTTCCTGGCCGAACTGGACCTCGATGCCGAGGCGGTGCTGGGCGAACGCCTGGCGGCGCTGCGCGGCCTGCTCGCCGATCCGCGCGCGGCCGAGCGCACGCTGGACTGGCAGGCCGAGGTGCTGGGGCAGGGCGAACTGCTGTCCTCCACCCTCGGCGCGGCCTATCTGCGCGCCAATGGCCTGGACATGGGCTGGATGGATGCGCGGCAGTGGCTGGACGCGCTGCCGCCGCAGCCGAACCAGAGCGCCTGGTCGCGGCGCCTGTCGGTGTCGTGCCAGTGGCAGTCCGATCCGGCCTGGCGCACGCGCTTCGTCGCCCAGCCCACGCGCATGCTGATCACCCAGGGCTTCATCGCCCGGCACGAGGACGGTGGCACCGCCATCCTCGGCCGCGGTGGCTCGGACACCTCGGCGGCGTATTTCGGCGCGCTGCTCGGCGCCAGCCGGGTCGAGATCTGGACCGACGTGCCGGGCATGTTCAGCGCCAATCCGCGCGAAGTGCCGGATGCGCGCCTGCTGACCCGCCTGGACTACTACGAGGCGCAGGAAATCGCCACCACCGGCGCCAAGGTGCTGCACCCGCGCTCGATCAAGCCGTGCCGCGACGGCGGCGTGCCGATGGCGATCCTGGACACCGAGCGCCCGGAACTGCCCGGCACCAGCATCGACGGCAATGCCCGCACCGTGCCCGGGGTCAAGGCGATCAGCCGCCGCAACGGCATCGTGCTGGTGTCGATGGAAGGCATCGGCATGTGGCAGCAGGTCGGCTTCCTCGCCGACGTGTTCGCGCTGTTCAAGAAGCACGGGTTGTCGGTGGACCTGATCGGCTCGGCCGAGACCAACGTCACCGTGTCGCTGGATCCGAGCGAGAACCTGGTCAACACCGACGTGCTGGCCGCGCTGTCGGCCGATCTGGCGGAGATCTGCCGGGTCAAGATCATCGTGCCGTGCGCGGCGATCACCCTGGTCGGGCGTGGCATGCGCTCGCTGCTGCACAAGCTTTCGGACGTGTGGGCCACGTTCGGCAAGGAGCGCGTGCACATGATCTCGCAGTCGTCCAACGACCTGAACCTGACCTTCGTCATCGACGAAACCGACGCCGACGGACTGCTGCCGATCCTGCACGCCGAACTGATCGACAGCGGCGCGATGCCGGTGGAGGAGGCCGAGGTGTTCGGTCCGCGCTGGCGCGAGATCGCCGGCACCGTGCGGCCGCGGCCGGTGCCGTGGTGGAAGGGCGAGCGCGCGCATCTGCTGCGCCTGGCCGAGGCCGGCACGCCGCGCTACGTCTATCACCTGCCGACGCTGCGCGAGCGCGCGCGTGCGCTCAAGGCGATCGCGGCGGTGGACCAGCGCTACTACGCGATCAAGGCCAATGCGCATCCGGCCATCCTGCAAACCCTGGTCGAGGAGGGCTTCGGCCTGGAATGCGTCTCGCACGGCGAGCTGCGCCGGGTGTTCGAGACCGTCCCGGAGCTGTCGCCGCGGCGCGTGCTGTTCACCCCCAGCTTCGCGCCCCGGGCCGAGTACGAAGCCGCGTTCGCGCTGGGCGTGACCGTGACCGTGGACAACGTCGAGGCCTTGCAGCGCTGGCCGGAGCTGTTCCGCGGCCGCAGCCTGTGGCTGCGCATCGACCTGGGCCACGGCGACGGCCACCACGAGAAGGTCAACACCGGCGGCAAGGCCTCCAAGTTCGGGCTGTCGGCGACCCGCGTCGACGAGTTCGTCGAGGCCGCGCGCGCGCTGGATATCCGCATCGTCGGCCTGCACGCGCACCTGGGCAGTGGCGTGGAGACGGCGCAGCACTGGCGGCGGATGTGCGACGAACTGGCCGGCTTCGCGCGGCGCATCGGCAGCGTCGAGGTCATCGACATCGGCGGCGGCCTGCCGATCCCGTACAGCGCCGACGACGAGCCGTTCGACCTGGACACCTTCGCGCAGGGCCTGGCCGAGGCCAAGGCGGTGCATCCGGCGTTCCGCCTGGCGATCGAGCCGGGCCGCTACCTGGTCGCCGAATGCGGCGTGCTGCTGGCCCGGGCCACGCAGGTGATCGAGAAGGACGGCATCCGTCGGGTCGGCCTGGATGCCGGCATGAACACCTTGATCCGCCCGGCGCTGTACGACGCCTGGCACGACGTGGCGAACCTGAGCCGGCTTGAGCAGCCGGCCGAGACCGTGTTCGACGTGGTCGGGCCGATCTGCGAATCCAGCGACGTGTTCGGCAAGCGCCGGCGCCTGCCGGCGGGCACCGCGCCCGACGACGTGATGCTGATCGCCGACGCCGGTGCCTATGGCTACAGCATGGCCAGCACCTACAACCAGCGCGAGTTGCCCCGCGAGGAGGCGATCGATGCGCGCACGGACTGAGTTCGTCGCGGGCAGCGCCGCGGCCGGCGCGCTTGCGATGGTGGCTGCCACCGCGGTGGATCAGTCGGGTACGTCGCTGCCGTGGACCGACAGCCTGAAATGGGCGTTGCCGGCGCTGGCCGCCGCTGCCATCGGCGCAGGGCTGGCGGTGCGCTGGCAGCGCCGCGGGCCCGCGGCGAGCACCGGCGCGCTGGCCCTGCGCACCTCACTCCTGGCCGCGTTGGCCTACCTGCCGGCGCTGGCGTTGTATGTGCTGGTGGCCGTCCTGGCCTCTGCCGCGTCGGTGCCAGCCGGACAGCATGGGCAACTGCTGCTGATGGCCTTCGTGTTCGGCTGCCTGCCGCTGCTGTGGGCCGCCTTGCCGTTTTCGATGATCGAATTTCTTCTGTGCCGCCGCTATCTGCGGCACACCCGTGTGCTTGCAGGACGTCCATGACCGCTTTCGACAAACAGCAGATCGCCACCTTCCGCTTCGTGCGCTGCGGCTTCGACGCCGACAGCGGCGTGGCGCGCCTGGTCTACGCGTTCGACGACGGCCCGGAGCTGGTGGAGACCATCACCGTGCCCGGCGCGCCGTTCGCGCTCGACCCGGCGCGCGCGCAGGCGGCACAGCGCGCCCTGCGCCTGCTGCACCTGGTCGCCGGCGTCAGCTACTACAAGGCGGCGGTGCCACCGCGCATCGTCATCGACGAGTACGCCATCGATGCCGAGACCGCCGCGCTGCTGGACAGCGTGTACCTGCATGGCCTGGGCGAGTTCGCCTATCGCAACGGCCTGGACCTGCGCGGGCGCATCCGCTTCCCGGCCGCCGAGGCCGGCGCGGCCGATGCGGCGGCGCTGGGCCTGCGCGACCGGGCCCTGGTGGCGATCGGCGGCGGCAAGGATTCGCTGGTCAGCATCGAGGCCTTGCGCGCGGCCGGCGTGGCGCAGACCGTGACCTGGATCGGCGGCTCGCAGCTGATCCGCGCCTGCGCCGAGCGCACCGGGCTGCCGACCTTGAACATCGGTCGCACGCTGGCGCCGGAACTGTTCGAACTGAACCGGCAGGGCGCGTGGAACGGGCATATCCCGGTGACCGCGGTGAACTCGGCGATCCTGGTGTTCGCCGCGGTGCTGCACGACGCCGGCCAGGTGGTGTTCTCCAACGAGCACTCGGCCAGCTACGGCAGCCAGATCGCCGGCACCGGCGAGGTCAACCACCAGTGGTCCAAGGGCTGGGCCTTCGAGCAGGCGTTCGGTGCCCAGGTGCAGCGCTACGTGGCCGCGGACCTGCACTATTACTCGTTGCTGCGCCCGCTGTCGGAACTGGCGGTGGCGCGGCAGTTCGCCAAGACCGACCACTACGACGCGCATTTCTCCAGCTGCAACCGCAATTTCCACATTCTCGGCGAGCGTCCGGCGCACCGCTGGTGCGGGGTCTGCCCGAAGTGCCATTTCGTGTTTCTGGCGCTGGCGCCGTTCATGCCCAAGACGCGGCTGGTGCGCATCTTCGGCCGCAACCTGCTCGACGATGCCGGCCAGGCCGGTGGCTTCGATGCGCTGCTGGAGTTCCAGGACCACAAACCATTCGAGTGCGTCGGCGAAGGCCGCGAATCGCGTGCGGCGATGGCCGCGCTGGCGGCGCGTGCGGAATGGAAGGAGGACGCGCTGGTGGCGCGCTTCATCCGCGAGATCCAGCCGCAGCTCGACCCGGCCGACCTGCGCGTGGAGCCGTTGCTGGAACTGGACGCGCAGCACCGCATCCCGGCCGACCTGTGGGAACGCGTGCGTGCGAATTTCGCAGCTTGAGGCGCAGCGCGTCGCGTTGTGGGGCTGGGGTCGCGAGGGCCGTGCGGCGTATGCCGCGGTGCGTGGCTGGGAATCGGGAGACGGAATCGGGAAAGCGCGACGCGCGCTGCCGCTGACGGTGTTCTGTTCGGCTGACGAGGCGGCGGAGATCGCCGCCTTGCACGATCCCGACCTGCACGTGGACACCGAGGCCAGCGCCGAGCGCCTGGCCGCGTTCGATGTCGTGATCAAGTCGCCCGGGATCAGTCCGTATCGACCCGAGGCACAGGCTGCCGCCGCGCGCGGCACGCGCTTCATCGGCGGCACCGCGCTGTGGTTTGCCGAGCACGCCGGCGCGGACGGGGTGGTGCCCGGCAGCGTCTGCGTCACCGGCACCAAGGGCAAGAGCACCACCACCGCGCTGCTGGCGCACCTGCTGCGCGCCGGCGGCCACCGCACCGGCCTGGTCGGCAACATCGGCGTGCCGCTGCTGGAAGTGCTGGCGCCTACGCCGCCGCCGCAGTACTGGGCGATCGAACTGTCCAGCTACCAGACCGGCGATGTCGCCCGCAGCGGCGCGCGGCCGCAGCTGGCGCTGGTGCTGAACCTGTTTCCCGAGCATCTGGACTGGCACGGCAGCCAGGCGCGCTATATCGCCGACAAGCTCGAGCTGGTGACGCACGCGCGGCCGCGCATCGCCCTGCTCAATGCCGCCGATCCGCAGCTGGCCAGCCTGCAACTGCCCGACAGCGAGGTGCGCTGGTTCAACCGCGAGGACGGCTGGCACATGCGCGGCGAGGTGGTCTATCGCGGCGATACGGCGGTGTACGACAGCGCGCAGGCGCCGTTGCCGGGCCGGCACAACCGCGGCAACCTGTGCGCGGTGCTGGCCGCGATCGAGGCGCTGGGCCTGGACGCGGCGGCGCTGGCGCCGGCGGCCGATCGCTTCCGGCCGTTGCCGAACCGGCTGCAGACCCTGGGCACGCGCGACGGCGTGACCTATGTGAACGATTCGATCAGCACCACGCCGCATGCCAGCCTTGCCGCGCTGGAGTGCTTCCGCGGGCGGCGCATCGCACTGCTGGTCGGCGGCCACGACCGCGGCCTGGACTGGCAGGATTTCGCCGCGCACATGCGCGATGGCGGTGCACCGCTGGAGATCGTCACCCTGGGCGCAAACGGCCCGCGCATCCATGCGTTGCTGGCGCCGCTGGCCGCCGACGCCGACGCCGGCTTCGGCCTGCATGCCGCGGCCGACCTGGCGGAAGCGGTGGCGCTGGCGCGCACGGCGCTGGGCGAGCAGGGCGGCGTGGTGCTGCTGTCGCCCGGTGCGCCCAGCTTCGGCGCCTACCGCGACTACGTGGCGCGCGGCCGCCATTTCGCCGCGCTGGCCGGCTTCGACCCGGACGCGATCAGCGCCATTCCGGGGTTGGGTATCGCCTGAATCGCAGCGCGGCATCGGCGCACGCGCTGCGCTGGTGTCGCGCTGTCCGCCGCGAGTGCTGCGCGTTGCGATGCGTGGGCCCTGGCCTGGCATGCGTGCTGCGGAAAGAACCTGCCCGGAAGCGGCCGCCGGGCCGCCACGCGACGGCGCTGTGCGCCTTGTCCCAGAGCCATCGCCGGCCGCAGTCGTCCTCACCTCGACGTGCATGGCTCGCTCTAGACTGCCGCCTGGTTCCCATGTGAGAAGGGCGATGCGCACACGTTCGATGATGCGGTGGACCGGTTTGCTCGGGCTGGCCTTGGCGCTGCCGCTGCCGGCCTTGGCGGCGATGCAGGCCAAGCCGGTGGAGTGGCAGGTCGGCAAGGACAGTTTCAGCGGCGTGCTGGTCTACGACGATGCCGAGCACGAGAAGCGCCCCGGCCTGGTGATGGTGCCGAACTGGCGCGGCGTCAACGACTCCGCGGTGGAGAAGGCCAAGCGCCTGGCCGGCGACGACTACGTGGTGCTGGTGGCCGACGTCTACGGCAAGGGCAAGCGACCGGCCAACGACACCGAGGCCGGGCAGTTCGCCGGCGCGTTGAAGAAGGATCCGGCCACGCTGCGCGCGCGGGCGTTGGCGGCCGTGGCGGCGCTGAAGGCGCAGGTGGGCAAGGCGCCGCTGGATCCGGCCCGGATCGGCGCGGTGGGCTTCTGCTTCGGCGGCACCACGGTGCTGGAACTGGTCCGTGCCGGTGCGCCGCTGGCCGGGGTGGTGAGCCTCCACGGTGGCCTAG
The DNA here is from genome assembly GCF_040529045.1 of Xanthomonas indica. Taxonomy (NCBI): domain Bacteria; kingdom Pseudomonadati; phylum Pseudomonadota; class Gammaproteobacteria; order Lysobacterales; family Lysobacteraceae; genus Xanthomonas; species Xanthomonas indica. The sequence goes on from NZ_CP131914.1 coordinate 2,405,859, forward strand.
CCACCGCCGCCCCGGCGGCCGCGGGCAGCGCCAAGGCACCGGTGCTGGTGCTCAACGGCGCCGACGACAAGAGCGTGAGCCGCGACGACATCGTCGCCTTCGAGCAGGAGATGAACCGCGCCGGCGCCGACTGGCAGTTCGTCAACTTCAGCGGTGCCGTGCACTGCTTCGCCGAAGCCGATGCCAACAGCCCGCCGGGCTGCCAATACAACCCCCGCGCCGCCAAGCGTGCCTATCGCATGCTTGAGGACTTTTTCGAGGAGCGGTTCGGGCGGGAGTAGGGAGGTGCCTCCGGGATTCGGGAGGTGCCTCGCGCAGCGCGCTTGGCGGGATTGGGGATTGGCAAAAGCGATGGGTCGCGCTTTGCCAATTCCACTGTGGTAGCCAGGCGCAACGCGTATGCGCCGCTGACTCGGGCGGATGAGTCCGCAACACGTCAGGTGTCACGAATCGCTTTGACCAATCCCCAATCCCTCCGGCGCGCGGTAGGGCGCCGATGGCGGCCAAACGGGCCTAATGAGCCCTTACGATGTCTTGGAGGAGCGCTTGAGTAAGTGCGCCTGCGCCGCGGCGATGGCGCCGTCCATGGCCGCGCGCGCTTGCGGGCTGTTGCGCCAGCAGGTGGAGCCGAGCAGCGCCGCAGCCTGTTCAGTGAGTTGCCGTGCATCGCAGGCAGCTAGCGCCTGCAGCGAATGCACGCCCAATTGTTCCAGGCGCGCGACCACGGTGGGGCCGACGCCTTTCACCGCCAGCAGCACGGCACGGTCCTCGGCGTTAAAGGCGATCATGCCCGCGCAGCGATCAATGTCTGCGTTCGACCGCGTAACGCGCCAGCCCGCGCAGGGCGGCCACGGCCTCGTTCTCCGGCAGGCCGTCCAGGGCGCGCTCGGCGGCGGCGGCGTAGTCGGCCGCGCGGCGGCGGCTGTAGTCGATGCCGCCGCTGGCCTCGATCGCCGCCAGCACCTCCGGCATCGCGCTGGCGTCGCCCTGTTCGACGATCTGGCGCAGGCGCGCGCGGGTGGCGTCGTCGGCATGCGCCATGGCGTGGATCAGCGGCAGCGTGGCCTTGCCCTCGGCCAGGTCGTCGCCCAGGTTCTTGCCCAGGTCGGCGGCGTCGGCGGTGTAGTCGAGCACGTCGTCGGCGATCTGGAATGCATAGCCCAGCTGCATGCCGTAGTCGTACAGGCGCTCCTGCACGTCCTCGCTGGCGCCGGAGGCCAACGCGCCGAGGCGGGTGCCGGCGGCGAACAACACCGCGGTCTTGCGCTCGATCACGCGCAGGTAGGCGGCCTCGTCGGTGTCCGGGTTGTGCACGTGCAGCAGCTGCAACACCTCGCCCTCGGCGATGCGGTTGGTGGTGTCGGCCAGCAGGCGCATCACCGCCATGCTGTCCAGCTCCACCATCAGCTGGAAGCTGCGCGAATACAGGAAGTCGCCGACCAGGACGCTGGGCGCGTTGCCCCACAGGGCGTTGGCGGTGCTGCGGCCACGGCGCAGGTCCGATTCGTCCACCACGTCGTCGTGCAGCAGGGTCGAGGTGTGGATGAATTCGATGATCGCCGCCAACTGGTGCTGCATCGGCCCGCCGGCGCCGCAGGCGCGGCCGGCCAGCACCACCAGCATCGGCCGCAGGCGCTTGCCGCCGGCGGAGACGATGTGGTCGGCGATCTGGTTGATCAGCACGACGTCCGACGCCAGGCGGCGGCGGATCAGGGCGTCCACCGCGGCCATGTCCGGCGCGGCGAGCATCTGGATCTGGGGCAGGCCCAGGGCGGGGCTGAGGGATTCGGCGATGCTCATGCGGACAGGACTGGAAACGTGCGCAAAGTATAGGCTGCGCGGCCACATCCGTCCCGCTGTGGGCCGGGGCAGGGGGCGGAGGGCTTGCCACGCCTGGGTCCGCGCGCCCTGTGGCCGCGCCCCGGCAGGATTCCGACAGGCCAATACGGCGTTTTCCGGGGTGCCAGCGGGCGCCTGGCGCAGGCCGCTCCAGCCCGGCGATGTTAGGATTGCTCCCCGAAATCTTCTTTACCGCTCTGCGCGCCCCCCCGGCCGCGGAGACCCCAGACGGAAGCAGCTCATGGCCCGCGGCATCAACAAAGTCATCCTCGTCGGCAACCTCGGCAACGATCCCGACACCAAGTACACCCAGGCCGGCATGGCCATCACCCGGATCAGCCTGGCGACCACCAGCGTGCGCAAGGACCGCGACGGCAACCAGCAGGAACGCACCGAGTGGCACCGCGTCGTGTTCTTCGGAAAGCTTGGCGAGATCGCCGGCGAGTACCTGCGCAAAGGCAGCTCGGTCTACGTCGAAGGCTCGATCCGCTACGACAAGTACACCGGCCAGGACGGCGTGGAGAAGTACTCCACCGACATCGTCGCCGACGAGATGCAGATGCTCGGCGGCCGCGGCGAGGGCGGTGGCGGCGGCATGGGCGGTGGCGACCGTCCGCAGCGCTCGGCCCCGCCGCGCCAGGAACGCTCCGGCATGGGCGGTGGTGGCGGTGGCGGTGGCGGGCAGGATTACGCGCCGCGCCGGCAGCAGCCGGCCCCGCAGCAGTCCGCGCCGATGGACGACTTTGCGGACGACGATATCCCGTTCTGATTCTTAGTGGTTCTGCGATGCAGACAAACCCCGGTAAGCCAGTGTGCTTGCCGGGGTTTTTCTTTTTGCACGAGATATTTTCCTTTCTGCCGGCCTGGGCTCTGTGTTCTGCGCCGAGATGGTGTAAACGATGGGCGATGGGCATCGGGTGGGCCGACGCGTGCATGCACGCGGCGAGTGCCCCGCTGTTCTCGCCTTCGCCGAATCAGGTTGATCGCCAACGTGGCTTCGCGCGCCGTCGCTTCGCGCGCCGCCTTTGCGCGGCGTCTCGTGCCGGGTTCATGCTGTCGCTTACGGCAGGCGAGCGTGGCCGGACGGACCAAGCGTCGTAGGAGTGGCTTTAGCCGCGACGGCGTTCCCGGGAAAACCTGTCGCGGCTAAAGCCGCTCCTACGAAAAAGCACATCGGCGGCACTCTTCGCCGCACCGCGATCGTGTCCCATGAATGCGCGTAGCAGCGTGGCGGGGATGCTCTGAAGCTCTCGGTCGCAATCATCATCCCAGTCACCTTGCAGGCCGTCCAGTGCCGTGGGAACACGGCTTTACCGGCGTGTCGCCATGCTTCGCTGCGTGGGCATGTCCACACGCATGTCAGCCAGCTCTTCGCTGCATATCTGCTCGGCCACCTCCGTGCGCCGGCCAAACTCATTACCGTCACGCAGCGATCAGCGCCACAGGCGTTGTGCCCTGCAGCATGGGTTTTCGTGCACCGCGTCTTGCAAAAAAGTCATTCCCTCCCGTATGGTTCAATCGATTGAATCGCGGCGATTCGTCAGCGTTTGAGACCGGTTGGGAGGCCGGAAGGTGGATGTCTATCCATTCGATCGGACCGGCGCCGGCCTCGGGGTTCACGAGGCGAGACGCGCTGCGCATGGCGGTCGCCGGGAGCCTTGGCCTTGGGGCGGCAGCGGGCATGCTGTCGGCGCGTGCTGCTGGCACGCCGCTCAGGGGCAACCTGAAGCAATCCGTGGCCCGCTGGACGTTTCCGCAGCTGTCGACCGCACAGCTTTGCCAGGTGGTGAAGGGCATGGGGTTCGCCGCCATCGATCTGGTTGGCCCGAAGGATTGGCCCACGCTCAAGGCGAATGGCGTGTACTGCGCGATGTGCAACGGCGCGGAACTCGGCCTGGACAAGGGCTTTGCCGGCAGCCAGTTCCACGACGAGCTGGTCGAGCGCTACACGCGGCACATCGACCTGGTGGCCGATGCCGGCTATCGCAACCTCATCTGTTTTTCCGGCAATCGGAATGGCATGGATCCCCAGGACGGCATGGCTAATGCCGAAGTCGGGCTCAAGCGCATCCTCCGGCATGCCGAGAAGCGCGGGGTCGTGCTGGTGATGGAGCTGCTGAACTCCAAGGTCGATCATCCCGACTACCTGTGCGACCACTCCGCCTGGGGCGTCGAGCTGTGCCGGCGGATCGGCTCGGACCATTTCGGCCTGCTCTACGACATCTACCACATGCAGATCATGGAGGGCGACATCATCGCCACCATCGGCAAGCATCACGCGTTCTTCAAGCATTACCACACCGCCGGCGTTCCGGGTCGGCACGAGATCGGGGACGCTCAGGAGCTCCACTATCCCGCCATCTGTCGCGCGATCCGCGATACCGGTTTCGACGGCTATCTGGCGCAGGAGTTCGTTCCTGCGGCACCGGATCCCGTCGGCTCGCTGCGCGAGGCGATCCGCCTCTGCGACGTCTGAAACGATATCCACCCAGGTGAAGTAGAACCCATGGCAGACAATCATTACGACGCCATCGTCGTCGGCTCGGGAATCAGTGGCGGTTGGGCGGCGAAGGAACTGACCGAGAAGGGGCTCAAGGTCCTGATGCTGGAACGCGGACGCAACATCGAGCACGTCAAGGACTACGTCAACGCGATGAAGGAGGCGTGGGATTTCCCGCACCGCAACCGCCCGACCCAGGCGATGAAGGCCGCTTATCCGGTGCTGATGCGCGACTACGGCCTGGTCGAGAACCTGCAGGGAATGTGGGCCAACGAACAGGAATCGCCCTACACCGAGATCAAGCGGTTCGACTGGTTCCGCGGCTATCACGTGGGTGGCCGCTCGCTGATGTGGGGACGGCAGAGCTATCGCCTGTCAGACCTGGATTTCGAGGCGAACCTCAAGGACGGCATCGCCACCGATTGGCCGATCCGGTACGCCGACATCGCTCCGTGGTACGACCACGTGGAGAAGTTCGCCGGCATCGCCGGCACGCGCGAAGGACTGGACGTGTTGCCGGACGGCGAGTTCCTGCCGCCGATCCCGTTGAACATCGTCGAGAAGGACGTCGCCGCGCGGATCAAGAAGGCCTTTGGCGGCACCAGGCACCTGATCCACTCGCGCACCGCGAACATCACCCAGCCCAAGGTCGAGCAGGGCCGCGTCAACTGCCAGTATCGCAACAAGTGCATTCTGGGCTGTCCTTTCGGCGCTTACTTCTCGACCCAGGCGGCCACGCTGCCGGCGGCCATGAAGACGGGCAACCTGACCTTGCGGCCGTTCTCGATCGTCAAGGAGGTGCTCTACGACAAGGACCGCAAGCGTGCGCGCGGCGTGGAGATCATCGACGCCGAGAGCGGGCAGACCTACCAGTACACGGCCAGTGTCATCTTCCTCAACGCGTCCTCCTTCAACTCGACCTGGCTGCTGATGAACTCGGCCACCGATGTCTGGGACGGCGGCCTCGGGTCCTCGTCCGGCGAGCTCGGGCACAACGTGATGGACCATCATTTCGGCGCCGGCGCCTCTGGCCGGGTCGAGGGCTACGACGACAAGTACTACTTCGGCCGGCGTCCCTGCGGCTTTTACGTGCCGCGGTTCCGCAACGTCGCCAGCGACAAGCGCGGCTACCTGCGCGGCTTCGGCTATCAGGGCGGCGCGAGCCGCACCGGCTGGTCGCGCGAGATCGCCGAACTGAACATCGGCGCCGACCTGAAGGAAGCGCTGACCGTGCCGGGCGACTGGCGCATCGGCATGACCGGGTTCGGCGAAATGCTGCCGCACCACGGCAACACGATTCGCCTGGACCCGCAGCGCAAGGACAAATGGGGGTTGCCGGTGCTGGCGATGGACGTGGCGATGCGCGAGAACGAAAAGGCCATGCGCAAGGACATGGCCGCCGATGCCGCCGAGATGCTGGAGGCGGCCGGGGTCAAGGACGTGAAGATGCACGATGCCGACTATGCGCCGGGCAAGGGCATCCACGAGATGGGTACCGCGCGCATGGGCCGCGACCGCACGAACTCCGTGCTGAACCAGTACAACCAGGTGTGGGATGCGCCGAACGTCTACGTGACCGACGGCGCCTGCATGACCTCCAGCGCCTGCGTCAATCCCTCGCTGACCTACATGGCGCTGACCGCACGTGCCGCCGATCATGCCGTGCGCGAACTGAAAGCGGGGAACCTGTGATGGAACGTCGCGAACTGCTGAAGATGATCTTTGCCGCCACGGGCGCGGCCATGGTGGGCCTGCCCGCGCTGGTCCAGGCACAGGCGCCGGTCGCGGGGGCGAAGGCGCTCTTCTCCGTCACCGATGTCGCCACGTTGGACGAGATCGCCGAGACCATCCTGCCGCGGACCAAGACACCGGGGGCGAAGGACGCCGGCGCCGGCGCGTTCATGGCCAAATTCGTCACCGACTGCTACACCCCCCGGCAGCAGGTGGCGTTCCGCGCCGGCCTGGCCGAGATCGACAAACGTGCCGGCGGTCGTTTCGTGTCGCTCACGCCACAGGCCCGCACCGAGCTGCTGCGCGCCCTGGATGCGGAAGCCAGGACACAGCTCATCGACGTGACCGACACCGGGACCGCCAAAGCGGCGGACGCGATGCCGCATCCCTTCACGATGCTCAAGCAGCTGACCATCTTCGGCTTCTTCACCTCCCAGGTCGGCGCGACCGACGTGCTGCGCTACGTCGCCGTGCCGGGCCGCTACGAGGACCTCACCTATGTTCCCGGTACGCCTGCTTGGGCAACCAGTTGATGGACCGCCACGCGTTACCCTTCCTCCCGTTCCTGGAAACACGATGACCAGACCCCTGCTGATGGCCGCCTGTCTGCTGGCCGCGGCGCCTGCATTCGCGCAGGCCGACGGCGATCCCGCACGCGACCCGGCCAAGACCGAAGTGTGGAAGCCCGTGCCTGCGATCGTGGCCACGCCCCCGGGCGGCGCGCCCTCCGATGCGATCGTGCTGTTCGATGGCAAGGATCTGTCGGCCTGGGAGTCGGAGCAGGGCGGACGCGCGCCCTGGACCGTCGCCGACGGCGCGCTGACCGTGGTGCCGGGCAGCAAGGGCATCCGCACCAGGCAGCGCTTCTGCGACATCCAGTTGCACGTCGAGTGGCGCACGCCCACCGAGACCCGCGGATTCGAAGGCCAGCAGCGGGGAAACAGCGGCATCTTCCTGCAGGAACGGTATGAGTTGCAGGTGCTCGACAGCGACAACAACCCGACCTATGCCAACGGCCAGGCCGGTGCGATCTACAAGCAGGCCATTCCGCTGGTGAATGCCTCGCGTGCGCCGGGCCAGTGGCAGGTGTACGACATCATCTGGAAGGCGCCCCGTTTCTCGCAGGGCGGCGGTCTTACTTCACCGGCCCGCATCACCGTCCTGCACAACGGCGTCCTGGTGCAGGACGACACCGCGCTGTCCGGCAAGACCGAGTACATCGGCGCGCCGTCGTATGCGCCGCATGCCTGCGCGCCGATCCTCCTGCAGGAGCACGATTCGAAGGTCAGCTACCGCAACATCTGGGTGCGCGAGCTTTAGCGCCGGCGCGCAGTCGGCGCCGGTCGCCTGGGACGTCTGATCATTCCCGAACCTGACGTGCCGCGATCGCGCGCGCTTGTGGCAAGAAAAGCGAAAGCAGTGGATGTGAGTCCACGCCCAAGCGATGACGTAGCGATGGGCGCACACAACCACGGTCTTTCGGCTTGGGGCCGGGCAGGCGCGCGGCCCATACAGTGCTGCTTGCCCTGACAGCCGGTCAGGCGCTGCGCCACGCAACGCCGGCCGTGCGCCTGCCACACCCAGTGCGGCAGGCTCAGGAATTGGCGACAGTCCCTACTGCGCCAGGAAGCTGGCGAGGTTGTCCACGTCCTGTTGGGACAGCTGCGAGAAGGGCGGCATCAGCCCACCGCCGTTGCGGATCTTCTCCTTGATCTGCGCGGGCTGCAGGCGCTTGCCCACGTCGGTCAGCGCGGGGAACGTGGGCGGGACGCCCGCGCGATTCGCGCCATGGCAGGCCGTGCAGTGGGTTGCGTAGAGCTGCGCGCCGGCCGTCGGGTCGTCCTTGGACCACGCCGTGGCCGCAAGCGTCGTCCCCAGCAGCACCACGGCCATCGTCAGGATCGTTTTCAAGCGGGCCTCCTTGTGGACTAACGCGGCGCGGCGGCGGGCATGTGGTCGCGCAGGTACGCCGCCCCGGTCTTGACGACGGTGGCCGGATCGCGCGGTTGGTCGTGCTCGATGATGTACCACTGCACGCCGCTCGCCGCCGCGGCAGGCAGGATCGCGCTCCAGTCCAGCACGCCCTGGCCGACGGCGGCGAAGCCCCCTTCGTCTGTGGCCTGGCCTTTCGGTGCATTGTCCTTGGCGTGGACCGAGAACAGCCGGCCCTTGAACTTGCCCAGCATCGCCGCCGGGTCGTAGCCCGCACGCGCGACCCAGGCCAGGTCCAGCTCGGTCTGCAGATCGGGGCCGGCCGCGGCGAACAGCAGTTCCAGGCCGGTCTTGCCCTCGAAGTCGACCAGTTCGAAGTCGTGGTTGTGATAGGCCAGGCGCATGCCCTTGGCGCGCACCCGCGTCGCGAGCTGGCCCAGTTCCTTGCCCAGCGCGGTCCAGCCTGCGGCGTCGGTGGGCCGCTCCTTCTGGTCCAGATACGGCACCACCAGCATCGTGTTGCCGATCGACCGGTTGAACGCCACCACCCCGTCCAGATCCTTGCGCAGATCCGCCAGTTGCACGTGGGACGAGATCGCCTTGATCGAATACCTGTCCAGCAGTTGCTTGAGTTCGACCGCGCCGACGTTCTGCGTGCCGACCGTTTCCACTGCGCCGACGCCTGCGTCATGGACGATCTTCAACTGTTGGTCGAGCGAGCCGGCGTTGCGCAGCGTGTACATCTGCACCGCGATGGGCGCCTGCGGACCGGCGATGTCGTGGGCGAAGGCGGGCAGGGCAGCGAGGAGCAGCAGTGCGAGGGTTGCGGTTCTGCGTGTCGGTGTGTTCATCAGGAAGTCCTCCCGGGAGTCAATCGATGGATGTCCAGCCGCGTGTCCTGGCCGATGTGATGACGCGATCGACGATCAGCGCCGAGCGCGCCCCGTCGTCGAAGGTGGGCAGGCCGTCCGGCCGCTCGCCTTCGATGGCGCGGTAGGTGTCGGCGACGAACGCCTCGAAGCAATCGCCGTAGCCCTGCGCGTGCCCGGCCGGCAGCGTCGCCAGCCGGCGTTGTTCGGCGCTGCCGGCACCCGGCCCGCGCACGAAGATTTCCTCGCGCTGGTCGGGCCGGCCGATCCAAAGACGCTCTGCGTCCTCCTGGTCGAACGCGACGCTGGCGCTGGCGCCATCGATCTCGAACCAGAGCCGATTGCGGCGGCCCGCCGAGACCTGGCTGACCGTCAACGCGGCCAGCGTGCCCGCGCCAGTCCTGAGCATCGCCATGGCCACGTCTTCGCTCGCGACCGCCTGCATCGCGCCTCCCGCCGCTGGCGTGGTGAAGCTCTGCCCGGTGTTGGCGCCGCGCTCGGCGATCACGGTCGCGAACGCCGCGCTGACCTCGGCGAAACGCTCGCCGCTCACCCATTCCACCAGGTCGCACCAGTGCGAGCCGATATCGGCGAACACGCGCGACGCGCCGCCCAGCGCCGGGTCCACGCGCCAGTTGTTGCTGGCAGGGTCCAGCAGCCAGTCCTGCAGGTAGCTGCCGTGGATCAGACGCAATGGCCCCAGTTCGCCCTGGGCGATGCGGGCGCGCGCCTCGCGGACCACCGGGTGGTAGCGGTAGACGAACGGCACCGTGGCGACCAATCCGGTCGAGCGGGCCAAGGCCGCCAACGCCCGGGCGTCCTCCAGCGTCGTCGCCAGCGGCTTCTCGCAGATCACGTGCTTGCCGGCGTCCAGCGCCGCCTGCGCCATGGCGCGGTGCAGATGGTTGGGCGTGCAGACGTGCACGACCTGCACCTGCGGATCGGCGACCACGTCCTCGAGATCGCGATAGGCGCGCGGGACATCCCACGACTGGGCGACCTCGCGTGCGCGCTGCGGGGAAGAGGCGGCGACGCCGCGGACCGCGGCGCCGGCCAGCAGCGCCGCGCGACGATGCACGGCGCCGATCATGCCGGTGCCGACGATGGCGATTCCAAGCTTGGGCATCGGTGGGCTCCTCAAGGCGCGGAAGGGGCGGCCGCAACGCTGGGACGGTCGCGGAACAGCAGCAGGAAGGCGACCAGCACGACCAGCGCGACGCCGGCCGGGAACAGCCAGATCCGCTGCCAGTCCGGGCCCGTCGCGGTGGTGTAGTGCTCCACCACCGCGCCGGACAGGAACGTGCCGATCAGCATGCCCACGCCGTACGTGGCCAGGGTGATGAAGCCCTGCGCACTGCTGCGCGCGGCGGGGCCGGCATGCGCATCGGTGTAGATCTGGCCGGTGACGAAGAAGAAGTCGTAGCAGATGCCGTGCAGCACGATGCCGAACACCAGCAGGGCAAAGCCGCCGCCGGCATCGCCGAAGGCGAACATCGCGTAGCGCACCACCCACGCCGCCATGCCCACCGCCAGCATCGTCTTGACCCCCAGCCGCACGAACAGGAACGGCATGGCCAGCATCAGCAGGACTTCGGACACCTGGCCCAGCGATTGCAGGCCGGCTGCGCCGCGCACGCCCAGATCGTTGAGGTACGGATTGGTGAAGTTGTAGTAGAACGCCAGCGGGATGCAGATGGCGATGGACGCCAGGAAGAACACCAGATAGGAGCGCGACTTGAGCAACCGCAGCGCGTCCAGGCCCAGGATCTGCCCCAGCCCGGCGTCGCGCTGTCGCGCCAGGGGCGGCGTGTGCGGCAGGGTGAAGGCATACAGGCCCAGGGCCAGCGACGCCACTGCCGCCATCCGGAACGTCAGCTCGAGCCGATGCGCCTGTTCCCAGCCCAGCCAGCCGATCAACACGCCTGCCACGATCCAGCCGACGCTGCCGACGACCCGCACCGGCGGAAACTGCTTTTCCGGCGATTGCATGTGTCGCATCGCCACGCTGTTGGCCAGTGCCAGCGTCGGCATGAACAGCAGCATGTAGCCCATCACGCAGGCGAAGAACACGCCGAAGGTGGTCGCGGTGGACGCCAGCCATAGCAGCACCGCCCCAGCCAGGTGCAGGAGTGCGAGGATGCGCTGCGCCGCGAAGTAGCGATCGGCGATCAGGCCGACCAGGAACGGCGCGACGATGGCGCCGATGGACTGGCTGAGGAACGCCGTCGCCACCTGGCTCGCGCTGGCCTGCAGGGGACCTTGCACCAGGTACGTCCCCAGGGTCACGAACCAGGCCCCCCAGATGAAGAACTGCAGAAACATCATCGCGCCCAAGCGCGACATGGTGTGCGTCATGACGTCCCCTCCCAGGGCGGTAATGGCTCAGGTCCCCAACATGCGGCGCAGCGATTCCGGATCGGCGCCGCTGCCGGCGAAGTCGTCGAAGGCGCGCTCGGTCACGCGGATGATGTGGTCGCGAATGAACGCGGCACCCTCGCGTGCCCCATCTTCCGGATGCTTCAGGCAGCACTCCCACTCCAGCACGGCCCAGCCCGGGAAATCGTATTGCGCGAACTTCGAGAAGATCGCCTTGAAATCGATCTGACCGTCCCCGAGCGACCGGAACCGCCCCGGACGATCGATCCAGTCCTGGTAACCGCCGTAGACGCCGCTGCGCGCGTTGGCCCGGTACTCCGCGTCCTTGACGTGGAAGATGCCGATCCGCGCGTGGTAGCGATCGATGAAGCCCAGGTAGTCCATCTGCTGCAGCAGCAGGTGGCTGGGGTCGTACAGGATCTTGGCGCGCGGATGGTGGTCGACCACGTCCAGGAAGCGCTCGAAGGTCGCGCCGTCGTGCAGGTCCTCGCCCGGGTGGATCTCGAAGCAGAGGTCCACGCCGCAGGCGTCGAAGGCATCCAGGAGGGGGCGCCAGCGCCGGCCGAGTTCGGCGAAGGCTTCTTCCACCAGGCCGGGCGGGCGTTGCGGCCAGGGGTAGAAGTAAGGCCAGGCCAGCGCGCCGGAAAACGTGGCATGCGCCGTCAGCCCCAGGCGCTGGCTGGCCTTGGCGGCCAGCTGAAGTTGCTCTACCGCCCAGGCCTGGCGTGCGGCGGGGTTGCCGCGCTTGTCCGGCGGGGCAAATCCGTCGAACAGGCTGTCGTAGGCGGGGTGGACCGCGACCAGTTGCCCCTGCAGGTGGGTGGACAGCTCGGTGATCTGCAGGCCGTGCCCGGCCAGCATGCCGGCGAGGTCGTCGCAGTACGCCTGGCTGTGCGCGGCCTGGGCCAGATCGAACAGGTGGGGCGCGCTGGTCGGCACTTGTAGGCCAGAATAGCCCAGGCCCGCGGCCCATTCGGCCAGCGTGTCCAAGCGATTGAAGGGAGGTGTGTCGGCGATGAACTGTGCCAGGAACAGCGCTGGACCCTTGAGCGTCTTCAACGTGATTCGCCCTCATGCAATCGATTGAATCATCCTAGCATGGGCCTCCCGCAAGACCCGTTGTGCACTGCACAGCAGAAAGAAGAAGAGCTCAGTTCATGGCGACAACCATCTACGACATCGCAAAGCACGTCGGCGTCACCGCCGGCACGGTGTCGCGGGCGCTTTCCCGGCCGGAGAAAGTCCTGCCCGCCACGCGCGCGCGCATCGAGCAGGCCGCCGCCGCGCTGGGCTATGTCCCCAACACGGTGGCCAGGACGCTCAAGACCCAGCGCAGCGGCAAGCTCCTGGTCACCGTCCCGGACATCGCCAATCCGTTCTTTGCGCAGATCCTGCAGGGCGCGGAAGACGCCGCGCAGGCGGTCGGCTACGCGGTCCTGCTGGGCGATACCCAGCACCAGCCCGACCGCGAGGAGCGCTATGCGCAGATGCTCCGGCGCAACGAGGCCGACGGCCTGATCGTGCTCGGGCACCGCCTCCCGCCGACGGCGCGCGAGATCGTCAAGCAGCAGGGCGCGGCTGCGCCGGTGGTCAACGGCTGCGAGTTCGATCCGGCGCTGGGGATTCCCAGCGTCCACATCGACAACGCGGCCGCCGCGCGCGCCGTGATGGACCACCTGTATGGCCTGGGGCACGAGCGGATCGCCGTGGTGGGCGGCCCGCCCGACAATCCCCTGCATCAGCAACGCCTGGAAGGGGTCCGGGCCTGCGCCAAGGCGCACCGCCGCCTGCGCAGCCTGACCGTCGTGCCGGGCGACTTCTCCGTGGAATCCGGCCATGCGGCTGCGGCGGCGCTCCTGGGCCGTGCGCCCGTACCGACCGCGATTTTCTGTTTCAGCGACCAGATGGCACTGGGTGCCCTGGCGGCCTGTCGGGACCTGGGCATCCGCGTGCCGGACGACCTGTCCATCGTCGGCTTCGACGACCTGGCATCGTCCAGTTACCTCACGCCCCCGCTGACGACCATCAGGCAGCCCATGCGCGACATCGGGGTCCGCGCGGTCAACCTGCTGCTCGCCATCATCGAGCGGGGGGACGTGTCGCTGCAGCAGACGCTGGATTTCCGCTTGATGGTGCGCGGGTCGACCGCGGCGCCGAGGGGGTAGGCGACTGCGGGATGTGGGGCGATCGGTTTGATCGGTGCCCGTTTCCGTTTCCGTGGCAGAGGAAGGGCGTACGGCCTCCAGGCTGCACGCCCTTTTTGGCTTTCGTGACGTCGCTGGAGGTCGGCGCCCGGGGTTCCGGTGCGCCAGCGGCAGCGCTTGGATTAGACTTCACGCGTACGTCACGCCAACAGGAACAGGGGAACAAGGAATGAAGAGGGGACTGCACGCAGTCGCGTTGTTGTGTCTGCTGGGAGCGGGGAATGCGTGGGCGCAGGTGGATCTGGCGCCGTATCTGGTCAAGGAGCAGGTGGAAACACTGAAGTTGTCGCCCACCGGTGAGTACTACGCGGCGACGGTGCCGCTGGAGGATCGGACCGCGCTGGCGATCATGCGCCGTGCCGACAACAAGATCGTCGGCAGCTTCTCGATGGAGAAGAACACGCACGTCTCCGATTTCGTGTGGGTCAACGACACGCGCGTGCTGTTCAACATGGTCCAGAAGATCGGGCAGCGGGATCAGCCGTGGGGGACCGGCGAACTGTTCGCGATCAACGCCGACGGCGGGGCGGCGGAGTTGTTGGTGGGCCAGCGCGTGACCGGCAACGGGCCGGGTACGCTGATTCAGACCAAGAAGGTGGAGAAGGTTGCCGCGTATTTCGTTGGTTCGCTGCCCGGCGACGACCGCAACGTCATCATCCAGGCGCAGCCGTTCAGCACCAGCCAGGATCCTTACAGCCGCACCGAAGTCATGGACGTCTATAGCGGCCGCCGGCGGTTGCTGACCGGTTCGCCCAAGGTGCGTGGTGCCGATTTCTACAGCGATGAGCAAGGCAAGGTGCGCTTTGCCTTGGGCGCGGATGCCGACAATGCCAAGAAGCTGTTCTATCGCGATGCGCAGGGCAGCGACTGGAAGCTGATCAACGACGAAAATGTCAGCCAACATGTGGAAACGCCGATCGGTTTCTCCGAAGACGGGCATGTCGCGTACCTGCAGGTACAGCAGGCGAAGGGCAGTGACGTCATCGAGTCATGGAATACAGACAGTGGCGAGCGCAAGGTGGTGGCGCGCGATGTGCTGGCCGATCCCTACCAAATCATGTATCGCCATGGCACCCGCGTCCCCGTCGGGATCGAGGTACTGGGCGACACGCCACGCAGCGTGTTCTTCGATACGAATTCGCCCGAAGCCAAGACCCAGCGTTCGCTGGAAGCGGCCTTCCCCGGGCAGGCGGTCTACGTCACCTCCAGCACCCGCGACGGCCGGCTCAACCTGGTCAACGTGCAGTCCGGGCGCAATCCGGGCGAGTTCTACCTGTTCGACACCGTCGCCAAGAAGGCCGATTTCGTGTTTGCGCGCCGCGCCGCACTGCAGCCGCCGAAGCTGGCGGAGGTGCGGCCGATCACGCTGCAGGCGCGGGATGGTCTGGCGCTGCACGGCTTCGTGACGCTGCCGGCGGCGGCCAAGTCCGGCAAGGTGCCGATGGTGGTGATGCCGCATGGCGGGCCGTTCGGGATATTCGACAACGGCATGTTCGATGAGGACGCGCAGATCCTGGCCAGCGCCGGTTATGCGGTGCTGCAGGTCAATTATCGGGGTTCCGGCAACTACGGGCGGGCGTTCCAGCAGGCGGGCGCCGGTCAGTGGGGCGGCAAGATGCAGGACGACGTCACCGACGCCACGCGCTGGGCGATCGACCAGGGGATCGCCGACCCGCAGCGCATTTGCATGTACGGTGCCAGCTATGGCGCCTATGCGTCGTTGATGGGTGTGGCCAAGGAGCCGTCGCTGTATCGCTGCGCCGCTGGTTATATCGGTGTTTACGATCTACCAATGCTGTACGTCAAAGGTGATACTCAGCAGCGCGATTCAGGCAAGACCTACCTGAGCGAATGGGTGGGCTCTCCCAGCGAGCTGGCCGCGGTGTCGCCGGTGAATCTCGCCGACAAGATCAAGGTGCCGGTGTTCCTGGCGGCTGGCGGCGAGGACGAGCGCGCGCCCATCCAGCACTCCAAGAAGATGGAAGCCGCGCTGAAGAAGGCGGGCGTGCCGGTGGAGACACTGTACGTGCCGACCGAGGGCCACGGCTTCTACACCGAGGCGCATCGACGCGAGTTCTACACCCGGCTGCTGGCGTTCCTGAGCAAGTCGCTGGGCGGTGCGCAGGCGGCGCCGGCGCCTACCAAGCAGTAAGTGATCGGCGCCTGACAAGCCGCGCCTAGGTCCCATGCGCTACAGCGGTGTGGCCTCAGTGCGGTCCGGTGCGTCCGGATCGCACTGATGCTGGGTGGATGCCATAGCTCCGTGTGAGCAAGTGGCACTTGGAGGACTTGTCGCCGCCATCGTCATGGAGGGCGCTGGGCCGAGTCGCGATTCTCGGTTGCCCCTGCTCAGCGTGTGCCACGGGTTACTTGCGAGGTGAAAACTGGCGCTGCATCAAGTGCCGACCACCACTTCGACACCGTCGTGCCGCCACGTCCGGGCCTGCCGGGACGGCCGCTTCGAGGCCTGCTGAGTGCGACTGTCAGGCAAACTGCCGAACGAAGCGCTCCAGCCAAAGGAACGAGATCAACGGTGCCGTCAGTGGACGCGCGCGCGTCGCCACCAACTCGTCCAGCAATTTCAGTACGGCGTCTCGGTCGACCAGGCCCAAGTCGGCGAGGGCGCATTCGCTCAACTGCATGGCGATCGTCCTGGCGTGATGTGCGATCAACGCGGGGAGCACATGCGCGAACGTTTCCTTGCAATAATTCCGCGGAAATATGTCGCCTACCTTGGCCCGTAAATAGCGCCACATCGTTTCTCGATCTTTACGGCACTCGAGGGGGAGGCCCCGACAGAAAGCCACCAGATGTGGATCGCTTAAGGGATTGACCGGCCAGAGGCCTCGCCGAAGCAGATGGGGAGCCTGGCACGCGTTCGACGCCAATACGGATGCGGACAACAGGCCGGCGGGAGCATCAAATCCACTGATCGAGCGCGATGCAGTGAGCGCGCGGGGCGTCAACAACAGGTTCGCGCGACGCTTGGCTTCTGCGGCCACACCGCTGCCGGGACCGGCGGCGGGATGTTCCTCGTTCCGGTACATCGGCAGCAGCTGGTCTCCGCCAATACCGGTGAAAAGCCATTCGCTGCCCTGTGCTTGAGCGCAGTCCCACAAATGTTCGAACGCTTCGAGATAGAACTCGGCAAGGGGATAGTCCGGTCGAGCCGCACGCGGTTGCAGATCGAGCGTTGGCGGAAATGAAACGATAGAGACGCTCGTGTCGCGAAGGCCGAGCTTTTCAACAAGCATGCGGCGGCGTTGGACCTGGTTTTGACTGTCTCCCTCGTCGAGCAAGATTCCAAAGCTCAGGATGTTGTCATGCGATCGCGTCAGAGCGCACGCAACGGTCGCCGAGTCCATGCCCCCACTCAACTCCGTGGCCACCCGCTTCGACGCGGGACGAATCGATGTGGCACGGTGCAACAGCTGCTCGAATCGCGCTACACCGTAGTCGATCAGTGCTTCTTCGGAAGGGGGTACGGTTTCAGCAGGCAAGGGATAGACGTAACGCGTCTTGCTCGGCTCGGCGTAAAGCGTGGCGCGTTCTGTCAGCATCACGACGCCCGAACACAGCTGCCTGGCGGCGTAGTCCGCGTTGAGTGCGAGACGCCGACTGGCCATCTCCAGGTCGATGGTGGTGGGCCGGGAAAAAAAGTCGGCCAGATCGTAGGAGAGTTCTACTGTGGCATCGGTGACCCGGCAATAGACCGGCACCGATCCGAGAAGGCCCGCGCGCAATTTCAGTCGGGATCCGGCCTGGGCCACTTCGATCATCAGATAATCAAGCGGCCAGAGAAGGGCTTCTTTGTAGAGTTGGTTGAATCGATCGGCGTCGACCAACGCGTCCGCCTCGGTTTTTTCAAATGCGATATCCGTGCAGCGCTCGCGTACCGTCGCGAACCACTGTCCCTGCGTGCGAACCACGACGGTTTCCAGCGCAGGGTGACGGTAGGGCGCGATCTGGCTGTTCCCGAGACACAGGAGATTGTCCTGCCACACCGGGGAATGTTCGAGGTCGGAAAAAGCGACGTTGGCCTTGATCATGGCGACTCGGCTGCCTGCGATCGGCGTCGGGTGGTTATCGCGCTTTCGAACAGAAGAACGCCGCCTGATGGCGGCGCTCTTTATCGCGATGCCTTGGTGCAATCGCCGTCGTTTTTAGCCGCCAGGTTGCGTGGAGTACCCGCGAGAATCCTCACCAAGATAAGGCTTCATCTCGCAGACGCCAGCCGCCGCAATATTTTGCATGGGCTCGTCGAGCTGGATAGCGAAAGGATTGGAAAGAGAATCTTGTTTCTCAAGCTTGCCATCTTGAATTTTCATCACAAAACTCCTTTTTCTAGATGTCGTCATGTGGCGACGAGCAGAAGCTAGCACCGCGCCCATGGCAAGACAAGTTTTTATGGGTGCAATGGTTTCATGTGAAACATATGAAACTGGGCGTTTCAAATGCTTCTCTACATTTATGTGCGAATGACGCCTACACGCGCTGTTGATTGCCTTGAGGTGGCGCCGGACAAGGCCGGTATGGCAGCGGGGATGTTATACGTGCCAACGAATGGTCATTGGTGCTCCGAAAAGAGTATCGACGCGCGCTCTCCACTTTTCTGATGGAATTCTAGGGGCGCTCCAGCGGGATGCGCGGCGGCTGCACTGGGTCCAGTGCGTTTGATTGCTCAGCGTGACCAGCAGGTCTTATCGCCGTCGTTGTCAACTACGACTCAAGATGCGCGCGCCGATGGGTGAACCGGTCGCGTCGCGGCTCGGGCGACGCAGCCGCTCAACGCACCCCGTGCATCATCCGCCGCAGCAGCGGCGCGGCAAGGAAGGCAAGGACGCCGCAGCCCACGCCGATCCACAGCAGTAGCCAGAACAGGTGCGCGTACTTGGCCGCGGCGTCGGCGATGTTGAGGGTCTGGCCGTCCGGGACCTCGATCGCGGCGAGCTTGCCGAACAGCGCCGCCAGCGCCTCGGAGAATGCTGTGGCCAGAAACCAGGTGCCCATCATCAGGCTGACCACCCGCGGCACCGCCAGTTGCGTCACCGCCGACAGGCCGACCGGCGACAGGCACATCTCGCCGGCCTCCAGCACGAAGTAGGCCAGCACCAGCCACCACACGCTCGCCATCTGTCCGGTGACGCCGACCTGTTGCGCGGCCAGCGCCAGCGGCACGAAGGACAGGCCGGCCAGCAGAAGCCCTAACGCCGATTTGGCCGGCTTGGACGGCTCGCGCCCACGCCGCGCCAGCCATGCCCACAGCGCGGCGAACAGCGGTGCCAGCAGCACCAGAAACAGGGCGCCCAGGTAGGTCAGGGAGCCGGCGGTCTGCGGCAGCACCAGGCAGTCGCGGATCAGGAACAGCAGCATCAGGGCGCTGACCCCGACGAACAGCAACCGCGGCGCCGACGAGCCGGGGCGCCGGTCGGACAGCGAGGCCGCCAGCACGAAGCCCAGCGGCGCCAGCAGCAGCGAGGCGATCGACCAGGGCAGGGGCGTGCCGCCGCGGATCACCAGCGACGGCACGATGTCCTTGGTCATCAACCGATCGGTGAAGGTGACCCACGAGCCATAGGTCTGCTCGTACAGGGTGAAGTACACCAGCGCCATCGCGATCAGCACCATCAGCGCGATCATCTGCTGGCGCTGCACCGGGGTGCACTGGGTGCCGGTGAACCAGGCGAACCACAGCATCACCGCGCCGAGCACCAGCAGCATCAGCAGCAGGGCCAGGGAGATTTCCCCACCCAGGCTGAAGGCGCCGTTGGCCGCGGCCCACATCAAGGCGGCCACCGGCAACACGCCCAGCACCGCGCAGAGATAGATCGCCCATTCGCGCGGCACGCCGAGCACGCGCTCGCGCAGCAGCGCCGGCTGCGCCGGTTCGGCGTGGCCGTGCAGGTATTTCTGGCCCCACAGGAACATGCCCAGGCCGAGCAGCATGCCGATGCCGGCGGCGCCGAAGCCGTAGCGCCAGCCGTAGGCTTCGCCGAGAAAGCCGCACACCAGCGAGGCAAACAATGCGCCGAGGTTGATGCCGGCGTAGAACAGCGAGAAGCCGGCGTCGCGGCGCGGATCGTCGGCCGGGTACAGCTTGCCGACGATGGTGGAGATGTTGGGCTTGAGGAAGCCCACGCCCATGATGATCAGCGCCAGCGACAGGTAGGTCACGCCCAGGGATGCGGTATCGCGCACCACCTCGCCGTTGATCCTCGTGGCGGCGTGACCCTCGAAGGCCATGCCGATGTGGCCGAGCACCAGCAGCAGGCCGCCGAACACCACCGCCTTGCGCATGCCCAGCCAACGGTCGGCGAGCAGTCCGCCGAGCACGGGCACGCAGTACACCAGGCCGCCGTAGGCACCGAGCAGGTCCAGCCCGGCGTCGTCGCCGAACAGGTGGTACTTGGTCAGGTACAGCAACAGCAGGGCCTTCATGCCGTAGAAGGAGAAGCGCTCCCACATCTCGGTGAAGAAGCAGACGTAGACGCCCTTGGGATGGCCGAGGAAATCGTCGCGCGCGTCGCGCAGCGGCAGGGAGGACACGGACACGGCGGCTCTCGGTGCAGGAAGGCAGCGGCGGAGTATAGGGGCGCCGGCGCCCGCTCGAATGGCGGTGCGCGGCATGGAGGGTTCGGCCTGGGGCCGTACCCTCACCCCAACCCCTCTCCCGGTGGGAGAGGGGCTCTTGCTGTTCCTTCTCCCATCGGGAGAAGGTGCCCCGCAGGGGCGGATGAGGGTCGGGCAGGGCAGTCAATTGCGGGGGCGCGGCGTGCCGCCGGACCCTCACCCCAACCCCTCTTCCGGTGGGAGAGGGGCTAACTGCTGTTCCTTCTCCCATTGGGAGAAGGTGCCCCGCAGGGGCGGATGAGGGTCGGGCAGGGCAGTCAATTGCGTGGGGCGCCGCGTGCCGCCGCACCCTCACCCCAACCCCTCTCCCGGTGGGAGAGGGGCTAACTGCTGTTCCTTCTCCCATTGGGAGAAGGTGCCCCGCAGGGGCGGATGAGGGTCGGGCAGAGCAGTCATTGCGGGGGCGCCGCGTGCCGCCGGACCCTCACCCCAACCCCTCTCCCGGTGGGAGAGGGGCTCTTGCTGTTCCTTCTCCCATTGGGAGAAGGTGCCCCGCAGGGGCGGATGAGGGTCTGGCAGGGCAGTCAATTGCGTGGGGCGCCGCGTGCCGCCGCTCCCTCACCCCAACCCCTCTCCCGGTGGGAGAGGGGCAACCATCCGCCCCTGAGCGCTGCTACTTCTGCGAATCCCTAATCCCAACTCCCCAATCCCCGCCCCCCAGGCATGTGCCACAAGCTGGGTGCCATTAGGCTGGACTTGCCCGGCCCCAGACGCTAGCGTGCAAAGCGTTTTTGTCGTTTCAGGGGTAACCATGAACAATGCTGCCGCGCCGCGCCAGCTCACGTTCCGTGCCGTGGTGCTGGCGATCGTGCTGGCCGTGGTGCTGTCCGCCGCCAATGCCTACCTCGGTCTGTTCGCCGGCCTGACCATCGCCACCGCGATTCCGGCGGCGGTGGTGTCGATGGGCGTGCTGCGCCTGCTCGGCGGCGGCACCATCCTCGAGAACAACATCGTGCAGACCGGCGCCTCGGCCGGGTCCTCGATCGCGGCGGGGGTGATCTTCACCATCCCGGCGCTGGTGATCATGGGCTACTGGCCGGACTTCAAGTACTGGTGGGTGCTGGGCATCGCCGGCATGGGCGGCCTGCTCGGCGTGCTGTTCTCGGTGCCGCTGCGGCGCTCGATGATCGTCGAGGATCCGCTGCCGTTCCCGGAGGGCAAGGCCGCCGCGGAAGTACTCAAGGCCGGCGAGAATCCCGGGCCGGGGCTGAAGATCCTCGGCCTGTCGGCGGCGATCGGCGGGCTGGTCAAGCTCGGCGCGGCCAGTGGCCTGAAGGTGATCCCGGATACCTGGGCGCAGGCCGCGTACATCGGCAGCAGCAAGATGGTCGGCTATGTCGGCACCAATCTGTCGCCGGCGCTGCTGGGCGTGGGCTACATCGTCGGGCTCAACGTCGGCATCGTGGTGCTGTCCGGCTCGATCCTGTCCTGGCATCTGGCCATCCCGCTGTACCAGCAGTTCTTCATGGGCTCCGATCCGGCACTGGCGCAGAGCCTGGCCAATGCGCCGGCGGCCGAGGCCGCGTTCGGGATCTGGGCGGCCAAGGTGCGCTACCTGGGCGTGGGCGCGATGCTGATCGGCGGCGTGTGGACGCTGTTCTCGCTGCGCAAGTCGCTGCTGTCGGGCGTCAAGAGCGGCTTTGCCGCCGCGCGCAAGAGCACCGGCGGCGCCGCGGTGGCCGAGACCGACCGCGACCTGCCGATGAAGTGGATGCTGGTGGCGCTGCTGCTGTGCACGCTGCCGCTGCTGGGCCTGTACCAGGCCATCGTCGGCCAGTGGCACGTCAGCGTGCCGATGACCATCATCATGATCGTCGCCGGCTTCCTGTTCGTGTCGGTGTCCGGCTATCTGGCCGGCCTGATCGGTTCGTCGAACAATCCGGTTTCCGGCATCACCATCTCCACCATCCTGTTCGCCTCGGCGGTGCTGGTGCTGCTGCTCGGGCGCGATTCGCCGATCGGTGCGGTCGCCGCGATCATGATCGGTGCGGTGGTCTGCTGCGCCGCCGCGGTCGGCGGCGACAACCTGCAGGATCTGAAGGCCGGCTACCTGGTCGGCGCCACCCCGTGGAAGCAGCAGCTGATGCTGGCGATCGGTGCGTTCTCGTGTGCGCTGATCATGGCGCCGGTGCTGAACCTGCTCGCCCAGGCCTACGGCATCGGTGCGGCCACGCCGCAGCATCCCAATGCGCTGGCGGCGCCGCAGGCCACGCTGATGGCGTCGGTGGCCAAGGGTCTGTTCGGCGGCGAACTGCCGTGGACCATGATCGGCATCGGCGCCGGCGTCGGCGCGGCGATCATCGCCCTGGACGAGTGGCTGAAGAAGACCGGCAAGCGCTTCCGCGTGCCGGTGCTGGCCGCGGCGATCGGCATCTACCTGCCGCTGGAGCTGATGGTGCCGATCTTCCTCGGCGGCCTGCTGACCCATCTGGTCGAGCGCTTCCACAAGATCCGCGCCGACGACGAAGAGGGCCGCGACCGCGTGCACCGTCCGGGCACCCTGTTCGCCGCGGGCCTGATCACCGGCGAGGCGCTGATGGGCATCGCCATCGCGGTGCCGATCGTGGCCTCCGGTCGCGCCGACGTGCTGGCGCTGCCGGAGGCGTTCCACCTCAACCAGTGGTACGGCCTGGCGCTGCTGGCCTTCGTCGGCTGGCTGCTGTACCGCACCGGCCGCAAGGGCGACGCCGCGGCCGCGCCGCGCGCGTAACCGGCGCAACCGCCTCCCGCAACGCAACATCCGAAGCCCGGCCCCGCGCCGGGCTTCGCGTTTGCGGCCAAGAGCCGCTGCGCGTGCCGATCCCATCAGCGCTCGCCGGCTGCCCGCGGCACGTGCATCGCGTGGGCCAAGATCGAATCGTGCCCAGCTGCGTACGCTGGCCGCTGGCCGCCTCACCGCCGGCACCAGCCTTTGTACCTTGCCGGCCCAGCGCATCGCGCGGTCACTCCCGATCCAACGCGCATCCCAGCCGCGCGCAGGACTACCACTGTCCGTCATCGGCCAGCGCGGATCTCCGTAGCCCCAGCCGAGCCAGCGCCTCGCTCTTCCCAATCCCCAATCCCGATTCCCCATTCCCGGCTCCTCCATGACTTCAGTCCTTTGCGCCACGCCCACCACGGACCCTACCATCGACGTTTTGCCGTGTTCCGGAGACACCCGATGACCCTGCGCTACGCCTTGCTGCCCCTGGCCCTGCTGACCGCGCTGCCCGCGCTGGCCGCCACCCGCGGTTTCGATGTCCGCGACATGGTCGCGCTGGATCGGGTGTCCTCGCCGCTGCTGACGCCTGACGGCGGCACGGTCGTCTTCGCCAAGCGGCAGATGGACAAGGCGCTGGAGAAGTCCAGCACCAGCCTGTGGCTGCGCGACCTGCGCACCCGCGATGCGGCCCCGCCCAAGCGGCTGACCCCGGACGGCTGGAACGTCAACTCGCCGGAACTGTCGGCCGACGGCAAGACCGTGTACTTCCTCAGCGCCAAGTCCGGCCGCCAGCAGCTATACGCGTTGCCGCTGGCCGGCGGCGCGCCGCGCCAGCTCACCGATTTCGCGCTGGACGTGGACAGCTACCACGTCGCCCCGCAGGGCGACCGTGTGGCCTTCAGCGCCGGTGTGTTCCAGGACTGCGGCTCGGACCTGGTCTGCACGCAGAAGCGCCTGGACGCCAAGAAGCAGTCCAAGACCAGCGGCGTGGTGTTCGACCAGTTGTTCGTACGCCACTGGGATACCTGGAACGACGGCCGCCGCAACAGCCTGTTCGTCGCGCCGCTGCCGACCGGCGCCAAGGCCAAGCCGGTCGCCGGCGCCTCGGCGATCAGCGTGACCCTGGCCGGCGACATCCCCTCCAAGCCGTTCGGCGGCGGCGAGGACTACACCTGGGCGCCGGACGGGCAGTCGCTGGTCGCCAGCGTGCGCGTGGCCGGCCGCGAGGAGCCGTGGTCCACCAACTTCGACCTGTACCGGCTGGATGCGGCCGGCAAGGCCGCACCGGTCAACCTGACCGCGGCCAATCCGGCTTGGGACGCCGGCCCGGTGTTCTCCGCCGACGGCAAGACCCTGTACTACCGCGCGATGAAGCGCCCCGGCTTCGAGGCCGACCGCTTCGGCTTGATGGCGATGGACGTGGCCAGCGGCAAGAGCCGCGAGATCGCCCCGCAGTGGGACCGTTCCGCCGGCGACATCGTGCTCTCGGCCGACGGCAAGACCGTCTATACCACCGCCGACGACATGGGCCAGCATCCGCTGTTCGCGGTCGACGTGGCCAGCGGCAAGGTCCGCACGGTGGCGGCCGACGGCAGCGTCGGCGCGCCGGTGCTGGCCGGCAACACCCTGGCCTTCACCCGCAACAGCCTCAAGAGCGGCGACCAGATCATGGTCGCCGACGCCGACGGCCAGCAGCCGCGCGCCATCACGCCCAGCGCGGGCGAGATGCTCCCGGACGTGAAATTCGGCGACTACGAGCAGTTCTCGTTCAAGGGCTGGAACAACGACACCGTGCATGGCTACGTGGTCAAGCCGTACAACTACCAGGAGGGCAAGACCTACCCGGTGGCGTTCCTGATCCACGGCGGCCCGCAGGGCAGCTTCGGCAATGGCTGGAGCTATCGCTGGAACCCGCAGACCTATGCGGGGCAGGGCTACGCGGTGGTGATGATCGATTTCCACGGTTCCACCGGCTACGGCCAGGCCTTCACCGATGCGATCAGCCAGCACTGGGGCGATCGCCCGCTGGAAGACCTGCAGAAGGGCTGGGCCGCGGCGCAGAAGCAGTACGGCTTCCTCAACGGCGACAAGGCCTGCGCGCTGGGCGCCAGCTACGGCGGCTACATGGTGTACTGGATGGCCGGCAACTGGAACCAGCCGTGGAAGTGCCTGGTCGACCACGATGGCGTGTTCGACAACCGCATGATGGGCTACGCCACCGAGGAACTGTGGTTCAGCGAGTGGGAGAACGGCGGCACGCCGTGGCAGAACCCGGCCGGCTACGAGAAGTTCAACCCGATCCTGCACGTGGACAAGTGGAAGGTGCCGATGCTGGTGATCCATGGTCAGCAGGATTTCCGCATCCCGATGGAGCAGGGCCTGGCCGCGTTCGGCGCGTTGCAGCGCAAGGGCATCGAGTCCAAGTTCCTGTACTTCCCGGACGAGAACCACTGGGTGCTGAAGCCGCAGAACAGCCTCATGTGGCACGACACGGTCAATGGCTGGCTGAAGCAGCATATCGGGCAGTGAGGGGACCTGGGGCTCGGGTTTCCGGGCCCCTTTTCGGTCATGGCCCAGGTCCCGGGATTGGGGATTGGGGATTCGGGATTTTCCGCGATCCCGGTAACCCGATCGCCCTTGTGGGAGGGGCTTCAGCCCCGACGCCTTATCGCTAAAGCGTCGGGGCTGAAGCCCCTCCCACAAAAAACAGGGTGCTTGCAGTCGCGTCCGTCCTGCGAAGTCGCCGCATGCCGTTGCGCTGTTTCGATCTTTGTTTCACTTCCAACTCTCAACTTCCAATCTCCAACCGCGAATCCCGAATCCCGAATCCCAGCCCACTGCCTAATGCCCTCGACGCCCCTGATCACCAACGACATCGTCATCTTCGGCCTGATCGCTGCCACCCTGGGTGCGGTGTTCTGGAGCGCGGCGCGGCCGTCGGGATTCTGGAAGCGCTTCTACGGCATCGTGCCGGCGCTGCTGCTGTGCTACCTGATCCCCGGCATCTACAACACCGTCGGCCTGATCGACGGCCAGCACAATTCGCTCTACAACCCGGTCGCGCGCGATGTGCTGCTGCCGGCGGCACTGGTGCTGCTGACCCTCACCGTCGACCTCAAGGGGATCCTGCGGCTGGGGCCCAAGCTGGTGGCGATGTACCTGGGCGCGTCCTTCAGCATCATGCTGGGCGCGGTGGCGGCGTTCCAGATCATGAAGTGGCTGCACCCGGTCACCGTGGCCGGCGACACCTGGGCCGGCATGGCGGCGTTGGCCGGCAGCTGGATCGGCGGTGGCGCCAATATGCTGGCGATGCGCGAGGTGTTCCAGGTCGATGCCACCACCTTCGGCCAATTCGCGGTGGTCGACGTCGGCGTCGGCTACGTGTGGATGGCGCTGCTGATCTTCCTGGCGCAGCGTGCGCCGGCCATCGACGCGCGCACGGGCGCCGATACCCGCGGCATCGATGAGCTCAAGCAGCGCATCGCCCAGTTCCAGGCCCAGCACGAACGCGTGGCCAGCCTCACCGACCTGATGCTGATCGTCGGCGTCGCCTTCGGTGCGGTCGGCCTGGCGCATGCGATCGCCACGCCAGCGGCGGCGTGGTTCGACGCCAACGTCAGCTGGGCCAAGCAGTTCAGCCTCGGCTCGCCGTTCGTGTGGGTGGTGGTACTGGCGACCACCTTCGGCCTGCTGCTCAGCTTCACCCGCGCGCGCACCCTCGAGGGCGCCGGCGCCTCGCGCATCGGCACGCTGCTGCTGTACTTCCTGATCGCCTGCATCGGCATGCAGATGGACCTGCTGGCGCTGTTCGACCGGCCCTGGATCTTCGCGCTCGGCCTGATCTGGCTGATCGTGCACATCCTGTTGCTGTTGGCGCTGGGCAAGCTGCTGCGGGTGCCGTTCTTCTACTTCGCGATCGGCTCGCAGAGCAACGTCGGCGGCCCGGCCTCGGCCCCGGTGGTGGCGGCCGCGTTCCATCCGGCGCTGGCACCGGTCGGCGTGCTGCTCGGCACGATGGGCTACGCCACCGGCACCTATCTGGCCTATGTGGTGGGCATCGTGCTGCGCGCAATGGCCGGCGCCGGCTGAGTCGCAGCGGCGTTAAAGTCGGCCGCCGCCTGCTGCGGCGGCAACTGCGGCCGGTGTGAGGTTTCGTGCTTTGGCGCGTATTACCTCGATGACCTTGCTATCTGGACCGCCATGTGCCGAGGCTGTGTGGCGACAGCGTTGACACTGCCAGCCTTTCGGGAAATTTCTGCTACTGGCATCTTTCTGATTTTAAGTTGCTTCAGGTGGATTCGTCCTGTTCATTTTTGTAAAGAACTGCCATCATTGCGTTGCCGGCGCGGAAGCTCGGCTGAAACTATTGAGGATACGCGTCAGTTTCGATTTTTGGTCGCGCGCTTGCCGGCATTCGATGGCTAATTAAATAATCTGGAGTGGTGATGAAAGGGATAGTGGGTATTGCCTGTGCTGTGCTTGCGATGGCGTCTTTTCAGGCGTCGGCGATCGGTTCCCGATTTGCGAATTATCAAACGACAACGGTTGTGTCGTCTTCGAAGTCATCTCCTGCGGGCGGTGAGACGATCACCATCACCGGCAAAGTGACAGCCTCGGCCTTGGGTGTCTTTGTCGGCAATCCGATCGCGGGAGAAGATATCGGTGGACGAATCAATCTATTTGTGAATGGGGTTTCGATCGGCCAAATGAAGGTTGGCCGTAACAATACCGGGGTGGTGGGGAGGGTGACGGAGCTCGATAATGGTTGCTATCTTGCAACACAAGATCCGGCTCGCTGTACTTATTATTTTTATTATGCGCGAGAAGCCAGTTTTTCGATGAGCTATACGCTTCCTGCTCAGTTCGACAGCGTCACGATCACGGCTAACTTCACCGGCGATTCGAACTTCTCGAAATCCTCTGCGTCTGCCCAGGTCACCCTCAAAAACATGCCCGTCTTCGGCATGATCAAAGGCATGGGCAACAAGTGTCTCGATGCGGAAGGCGGCGGAACCGCGAACGGTACTGCGATCCAACAGTACGATTGCAATGAAAATGTGCAGCAAATGTGGAGCGTGGTGTCCGGTTCCGGTTACATCCAGGGCGTGCCGAGTGGTCTTGTCCTGGATGTGAGGGATTACGGCACGTCCAATGGCAGCGAGCTCCAGTTGTGGGGCGGCCTGGGTGGTACAAACCAGCAGTGGCGCTTCACTAATACAGCAATCGTGGGGATCGGCGGCAAGGTTCTAGATGCTGTCGGACAATCCAGCAGTAACGGTACCCGGTTGCAGATGTATTCGTCACTGTCGAACGCAGGTCAGACTTGGAACTATGACCCGATTTCTGGTCAGATCCAGGGCATCGGCGGTAAATGCCTGGATGTCGAGAACGGTTCGACTGCGGACGGGACTGTGGTGCAGTTGTGGGATTGCACCGGGGTTCCTCAGCAGCGTTGGGAAATGGGAGAGCGCGGTACTTTGCGTTACGGTGGCAAGTGCCTTGAGTCCGCGAATGGCAGCGCTCAGGACGGTAATCCCGTCCGCCTATGGACCTGCAATGGTGGTGCGCATCAATCCTGGCGTCTGCTGGGTGAAATCCGCAACGTGGGCAGCAATCGCTGTCTGGCGGATCCGGGTCGCGGCACCACGAACGGTGCGCGTACCTACATCTGGGAATGCAGTGGCGATGTAAACCAGAAGTGGGATTACTCTTCGTACTGATTGCCTGAACTAGAAGGCCCGGGAATTCCCGGGCCTTCTTTTTACGAGCGCCTCCTGGTCGGCTCAGCGTGCTCACATGTATCACGCCTAATACAAACGGCAGAACGATCGCTTGGCGCTGCCAAAGCCTGCGCGGGTCCATTTCCATCGGCTTGGCCCCCAGAACGCGGGCTTGATGTTCGCCCGCTCGAACCGTCCCGACGTCTCGGTTGGACAACGTGACGCGCTCTTCAACTGTAAGCACTGCGAGCGGCTACTGCATCGCCACGCTGCGTTGCCGTTCTTCCTGCTGGTGCGGCGGCGCCTGCAGGTTCTGCTGCTGCAGCTGGCCGACGTTGGCCTGCGACGGCTCGTGGGCTGCGGCGGCGGTCTGCACCTGGCTGCGCAGGTGCGCCGGGTTTTCCGGCTGCCCCTGGACCGCGAACAGGCGATCGCCATCGCGGCTGGGCAGGACCTGGTCGATGCGCTGCAGGCCGTCCTGGCCGGCACGCGCGGCGACGCTGGCGGCGGTGTTGAGAAAGGCCGCATCGTCGTGCAGGCCGAGCCGGTCGCGCTGCCCGTCCAACTGGACCACCGCGTCGTTGAACAGGCGGCTGCCGGTGGACAGCGTGCCGGATGGCGCCTGGCCCTGCTGCTGCGCCAGGTCCTCGGCCTTCATCACCGAGTCGATGCCGTGCAGGTCCAGGCGATGCTTGAGCATCATGCCGGGGATCAGGCGCTGGCCGAACGAGAGCGGGTCCGGTTCCGGCAGCTGGATCTGGCGGCCGGCGGCGTCGGGCATCAGGCCGCGGGTGAGCAGGTTGTCTTCCTGCAGGTAGGTCAGCAGTTCGTTCTTGACGTGATAGCCGCGAATCAGCCCGTCGGCGGCATAGGCCTTGGCGGCGTCGGCGTCCAGGCCTTCGCGCTCCAGGGTCTTGTTGTTGACGCCGGCGGCATTGAAGGTCACCGCGGGCACGTCGTTGACCATCGACGAGGCCGCGGCCAGGCCGCCGCCCAGCGAGTGTCCGGAGATCAGCAGATTGTCGCCGAAGGCCTGCTTGGCCTGGCTGCCGAGCTGGATCGCCGAGGCGTATTGCGCGTCGGAAAAGCCCAGGCCCTGGCCGAGGTTGTGCTTCCAGTCCTTCAGTTCGTCGGTGCCGCAGAACCCCAGCACCACGTTGCCCTGCGGGTTGCGGTAGAACGCGGCATCGAAGCCGCTCTTGGCGTCGTGCTGCAGGCTCGGATCGATGCCGGCGCGCTGCAGCGCGGCGTCGTCCATGCGCGACCAGCCGTCGGGCAGCGCGGCGAAGGTCTCGGCGCCGCCGGCGCGGCGCTCGGCCGCGGTGTGGTAGAGGTCCTGCAGCAGCGGCGGCAGTTGCCGGTCCACCGCCTGCGGCTGCTGGCCGCGGACGGACTCGGAGAACGCGGTGGACGGGTCGGACGGGGAAAGATCGCTCTGGTTCATGCGCGGCTCCGTGCGAGTGTGGCGACCGACCGCATCAGCGGGTCGCTTCCAGGGGGATGGCGTGAGCGCTCAGCCAGTCGCGCACGGCGTTGCGGGTCTGTTGCGCGCTGGCGTTGAGCAGGCGCTCGGGCGTATTGAAGAAGTACGCCTGGAACGTCTTGCCCTGGGCGTTGCGCAGGCTCGGGTCGACCCCGGCCTGCAGCAGCTTGGGCACCCAGGGATTGCCGGCGCTGCTCTGCGCGGCCAAGTGCAGCAGCGAGTTACCGGTGGCGTCGACCCGCTTCGGATCGGCGCCGGCCTTGAGCAGCATCTCGATCTGCGCATCGCGCTTGCTCTGCACGGCGCGGAACAGCGGCGTCCAGTTCGCGCGCGCGCTCACCGGGTCGACCGGGGCGCCGTGCTGCAGCAGGATCTGCAGGTACTGCGGGTCCTTGGCCATGGCCGCCATGTGCACCACGGTTTCCTGGTCCATGCCCGGCAGCGACGGGTCGGCACCGGCGTCGAGCAGCGCCGCCAGGGCGCGCGGCTGTTCGTTCCAGATGGCCCATTCGAGCAGGGTGACGTGCTGGTCGCCGTGCGCGGACAGGTCCGTGCTGGGCGCCAGGGCGGCGATGCGGGCGACGTCGCCGCGCGCGATGGCGGCGGCGATGTCGGCGAGTGCGGGGTCGCGGAACGCGACCGAATGATCCTGCAGCGAGGCTGACATGGCGGAATGCTCCTTGGCGCCGGACTGGGCGGCGCAACTGACCGAGAAGAACAGCGAGGTCGCGAGTGCGATCAGGGCGGGGACGGGCGTACGCATGCAAGGCTCCTTTCCTGTTCGCGGTCCTGGATGACGGCGCGTGTCCTGGCGCCGTTGCCGATGCTAGCAGCCGATCGCCGGGGTTTCGCGGCAGTTTTGTGACGCGGTCTGCGGATCTTGGGCGGCGTCGTCTCAGGTGGTCGTTGGTTTAACCGGAAACCAACGTTTGCCGGACAGCTGCCGCTGCGATGGGTGGCGGCGGCGAACGGGCAGGGGGCACGCACAGGGCGCGCGGGGCAGTGCTGCATGCATGTACGTTGCATGCGCCCGCTACGTCCCGGGATCGGTCGCGCTGCTGCGGCTGCAAGCGCCACACAGGCGAGGGACATGTGCACAGCGGCATAATGGGCGTTTCCCCACAGGAGCGCGCGATGACGGCGACCCCCTTCGACCTGTTGATCAGCGATTGCGACGGCGTGCTCGTCGACAGCGAAGTGCTGGCCGACCGGGTGATGCTCGACGCACTGGGCGCCTATGTGCCGCGGGTCGAACTGGAACAGTTTCTCGCCGGCAGCTTCGGCCTCACCGCGCAGGAGATCGTGCAGCGCGTGCAGCGGCAGTACGCGTTGGACCTGCCGCCTGGCTTGTACCAGGATATCCGCACGCGCTCCGAAGCGCTGATCGCCGCGGAAGTGCAGCCGATCGACGGCGTGCGCGAGGCCTTGCTGGCATTGCCGCTGCCGCTGGCGGTCGCCTCCAACAGCATGCGCGAAAGCGTGGTCGCCTCGGTGGCGCGCGCGGGCCTGCGCGAGCGTGTCGGCGAGCGCATCTTCAGCGCCGACATGGTGGCGCGGCCCAAGCCCGAGCCGGACGTGTACCTGCTGGCGGCACGCACGCTGGAGGTGGCGCCGGAACGCTGCCTGGTGATCGAGGACAGCGCCACCGGCGCCAGCGCCGCGCTGGCCGCGGGCATGACGGTGATCGGCTTCACCGGTGCCGCGCACATTCCCAGTGGGCACGCCGCGACCCTGCGCCAGCTTGGCGTGGCCGCGGTGATGGAGCACATGTGTGAGCTGCCGCAGACCTATGCGGCGTTGGTGCGCGCCGCGGCGGCCTGAAGAGCCGGGATTGGGGAATCGGGATTCGGGAATGGGAGTAGCCCCGCGAGTGCGTGGCATCCGCGTGCTTCTCCGTAGGAGCGGCTTCAGCCGCGACGCGTTACCGGTAATGCGTCGCGGCTGAAGCCGCTCCTACAACGGCGCCGCTGGCACTGCTGCCCGAACGTTGGCCGCCGTCTGTGATCAGCTCAGAACCCTGATTGTCCGAAAGGGCGACGAATCCTGATCCCGCTCCAACCCCGGCGCTCAACAACGAAACGGCGATGCCTGTCGCCAGGCATCGCCGCGTTCTTCAGCACGTTGGCCGCCGTGTGATCCGGTCGAATGGTCAGGCGCCTTCAGGCGCCCGCCACCAATCCCCAATCCCGACTCCCCACTCCCGGCCTTTCAACAACAGCGAAACCCGCTCTTGCCGCCGTAGCGCGCCTCCTGGCGCTCGCGGAAGAAGGTCTTGTAGTCCATCGGCTGCTGGTCCGGATGCTTTTCCAGCATGTGCCGCACGTAGTTGTCGTAGTCGGGGATGCCGCAGCACAGGCGTGCGGTCTGCACCAGGCGCCGCCACAGCCGACGGTGCGCCTGGTACTGCCCGATCGGAACCAGTGCGCCGCCCATTACAGGTCCGCCATCTGGTGCGGCTGCAAGGCCACGTACGGGGTCTCGCGGTCGCTGCGCTGCGGAGTGCGGCGGGCGACGAGGATGGTCTTGATCGCGTAGACCAGCACCGCGAACACCACGCACAGGAACAGCACGGTCAGGCCGGTGTTGACGTAGGCGTTGGTGACGATCTGCTGCATCTGCGCCACCGACTTGGCCGGTGCGGTGACGGTGCCGCTGGCGATGGCGTCCTGGAACTTGTGCGCCTGCGCCAGGAAACCCTGCGACGGGTTGGCGTCGAAGATCTTGATCAGGCCGGCATAGGTGGTGCAGATCAGCAGCCACACCGCAGGCACCGCGGTCACCCAGGCGTAGCGGTCGCGCTTCATCTTGAACAGCACCACCGTGCCCAGCATCAGCGCGATGCCGGCCAGCATCTGGTTGGAGATGCCGAACAGCGGCCACAGCGTCTGGATGCCGCCGAACGGATCGACCACGCCGGTGTACAGCAGGTAGCCCCACAGCGCCACACAACCGGCGGTGCCGATGATGTTGGCGGTCCACGACTCGGTCTTCTTCAGCGCCGGCACGAAGTTGCCGAGCAGGTCCTGCAGCATGAAGCGGCCGGCGCGGGTGCCGGCGTCCACCGCGGTGAGGATGAACAGCGCCTCGAACAGGATCGCGAAGTGGTACCAGAAGGCCATCATCGCGTCGCTGCTGTTAGGGATGGCCTGGTGCAGGATCTGCGCGATGCCCACCGCCAGCGTCGGCGCGCCGCCGGCGCGATGCAGGATGGTGGGTTCGCCGATCGCCGCGGCAGTGGCGGTCAGCTGTTCCGGGGTGATGGTGAAGCCCCAGGTGGTGCTGATGTGGTGCGCGGCGGAGGCGACGTCGGCGCCGATCACCGCGGCCGGGCTGTTCATCGCGAAGTACACGCCCGGGTCGATGATCGAGGCCGCCACCAGCGCCATCACCGCCACGAACGATTCCATCAGCATGCCGCCGTAGCCGATGTAGCGCATGTGCGACTCGTTGGCGAGCAGCTTGGGCGTGGTGCCCGAGGAGATCAGCGCATGGAAGCCGGACACCGCGCCGCAGGCGATGGTGATGAACAGGAACGGGAACAGGCCGCCCTTCCACACCGGGCCGTCGCCGCTGGCGGCGAATTGGGTGAGCGCCGGCATCTTCAGCTCCGGCATCACCACCAGGATGCCGATCGCCAGGGCGATGATCGTGCCGATCTTGAGGAAGGTCGACAGGTAGTCGCGCGGCGCCAGCAGCAGCCACACCGGCAGCACCGAGGCGACGAAGCCGTAGCCGATCAGCATCCAGGTGATCTGCGTGCCGGTGAAGGTGAAGGCCGGGCCCCAGGTCGGATCGGCGGCGACCTTGCCGCCGAACCAGATCGCCGCCAGCAGCAGGATCAGCCCCACCACCGAGATCTCGCCGATCTTGCCCGGGCGGATGTAGCGCATGTACACGCCCATCAGGATCGCGATGGGCATGGTCGCGATCACCGTGAACATGCCCCAGGGGCTTTCCGCCAGCGCCTTGACCACTACCATCGCCAGTACCGCCAGGATGATGATCATGATCAGGAACGCGCCGAACAGGGCGATGGTGCCGGGCACCTGGCCCATCTCCTCGCGCACCAGGTCGCCCAGCGAGCGGCCGTTGCGGCGGCTGGACAGGAACAGCACCATGAAATCCTGCACCGCCCCGGCGACCACCACGCCGACCACCAGCCACAGCAGGCCGGGCAGGTAACCCATCTGCGCGGCCAGCACCGGCCCGACCAGCGGCCCGGCGCCGGCGATGGCGGCGAAGTGGTGACCGAACAGCACGTGCTTGTTGGTCGGCACGTAGTCCAGGCCGTCGTTGTTGAGCACCGCCGGGGTGGCGCGGGTGGGATCGAGCTGCATCACCTTGTCGGCGATGAACAGACTGTAGAAGCGGTAGGCGATCAGGTAGATCGACACCGCGGCCACCACGATCCACAGCGCGTTGATGTGTTCGCCGCGGCGCAGGGCGATGGTGCCCAGGCAGAACGCCGCCAGGATGGCGAGTGCGGCCCAGGCCAGCTTGGAAAACCCTTTCATGCAGAACGCTCCCCCACGAGATGCGTGCAAGGGTCGCCCCGATGGCGTGGGGGGTCAATGGTGGGGACGGCCACGGGGCTAGTACTTTGGTCGTAGACAGCCCTGGCGATGCCCTTTGCGGCACGGATGGTCGGCGCGGCGCTTGAGTCCCTCTCCCGCCGGGAGAGGGGTTGGGGTGAGGGTACGGGGGGCGAAGCCCCTCGCAAACCCAGGTTGCGCTGCCGGACGCCGCACGAGGCTGCGCCCGGACCCTCATCCGCCCCTTCTGGGCACCTTCTCCGGGGGGAGAAGGGGATTCACGGCCTTGAACAGGAGAAGGAGGCGTCAGGGCGCTCAAGCCCCTCTCCCCTCGGGAGAGGGGTTGGGGTGAGGGTACGGGGGCGAAGCCCCTCGCAAACCCAGGTTGCGCTGCCGGACGCCACACGAGGCTGCGCCCAGACCCTCATCCGCCCCTGCGGGGCACCTTCTCCCGGAGGGAGAAGGGGATTCATGGCCTCGAACAGGGGAAGGAGGCGTCAGGATGCTCAAGCCCCTCTCCCCTCGGGAGAGGGGTTGGGGTGAGGGTACGGAGCGAAGCGCTCGCAAGACCCGCCTGTGCCACCAGACGCCGCACGAGACTGCGCCCGCACCCTCATCCGCCCCTGCGGGGCACCTTCTCCCGGGGGAGAAGGGGGGGCGCCGCGGGCGATGGAACGATGGGTTGCGCCGGGCGCGGTTGGTCGCGGCGGCGGTGGCACCCATGGTGGGGATCTCATCAGGAGATCGTCCCATGACCGCTTCCACCACCGTGGTCCCCGCGCGCATCCTGCGCGCCATCCGCGGCCACGCCACCGCCGACGGCGATGGGGTCAAGCTGACCCGCGTCATCGGTGGCGGGGCGCTGCCCGAGCTGGATCCGTTCCTGCTGCTCGACGAGTTCGGCACCGATCGTGCCGAGGACTACATCGGCGGTTTCCCCAGCCATCCGCACCGCGGCTTCGAGACCGTCACCTACATGCTCGACGGGCGCATGCGGCACAAGGACAACCACGGCAACGAGGGCCTGCTGACCCCCGGCAGCGTGCAGTGGATGACCGCCGGCCGCGGCCTGGTGCATTCGGAGATGCCGGAGCAGGAGCAAGGGCGCATGCGCGGCTTCCAGCTGTGGGTGAACCTGCCGGCGCGCGACAAGATGACCGCGCCGCGCTACCAGGAGTTCTCCCCCGAGCGCATTCCGGTGGTGCAGCCGGCGCCGGGCGTGACGGTCAAGGTGATCGCCGGCCAAGTTGGCGAGGTGAACGGCCCGATTACGCAGCCGGCCACCGATCCGCTGTATCTGGACATCGCGCTGGACGCTGGCGCGTCCTGGGCATTCGAGTTGCCGTCCGGACACAACGCCTTCGCCTACATGTTCGAGGGCGAGGCGGCGCTGGGCGAGGGCGAGGCGGCGCGCATGTTGCCCGCGCAGACGCTGGCGGTGCTCGGCGGTGGCGACCTGCTGCAACTGCAGGCCGGCGCGCAGGGCGCGCGGCTGATCCTGGTCGCCGGTCGGCCGTTGCGCGAGCCGGTGGCGCGGCACGGGCCGTTCGTGATGAACACGCGCCAGGAACTGATGCAGGCCTTCGTGGATTTCCAGGAAGGGCGCTTCTGAGGACGTGATTCGCAGCGTCGCTGGTGCGAGGGTTTGCTTGCTCGTAGGAGCGGCGTCAGCCGCGACACGCGTTCCCGTGAACCGCTGTCGCGGCTGACGCCGCTCCTACGTCATGTCTCGGACCTGTGGCCTTAGCGCTCCAGCGCCAGGCTCGACTGGCGCATGTCCAGGCCCTGCACCAGCGACTGCAGGGTCTGCAGTTCCTGGGTGTCGGCGGCGTCGATCCACACCTGCGCGAATTGACCCTTCTTCAGTTCCGCCACCGCGATCCGGCGCGAGGCCAGGCCCGGCAACTCCGCGCCGCCGATGTCGGGCCGGTACCAGTACACCTGCTCGCCGGCGATGGCGCCCTTTTCCTCGCGCAGCGCGCGCTGCAGCGGAATGTTCGGGTCGCGCGCGGTGAGCATCATGCCCAGCACCTGACGGCCGTCGGCATCGCTGGCGCGGCAGACGATGAAGCCCTTGTCGCTGCGCTCGCTCCATTGCAGCGTGCTCTGCGGCGGCAGCGGTGGGCAGTTCTGGGCCTGCTGCGCGGTGGCGGCAGCGGCGGGCAACGCTGCCGCAGCGGTGAGCAGCGCCTTGCGCAAGAGTGTCTTCATTCGCGATGTTCCCCATACGCCGCGATGCGACGCGTTCGATCCATACGCACGCCTGTGGCGTCGTCTGCGGGAGCGCCCATCCTGTGCGGGATCCCGGCAGTGCATCCCCCGACGCAGTGCGTGTCCCGTGTGCGGCCACGCGTACCCGGCCGCGTCTGCACCATAGCCCAGCGCAGCCGCGCTGACAATTGGGATGCGAATTCCGGAATATCCGCACGCGCAGTATGGCGTAGCGGGACCCGCCTCGCTGCGCCGACACGCAGCTCTTCGCGGGCATGCGGCGCGGCGGACGAGGGACGGGAGAGGGAGCGATGGCGACCGCGCGGGCCGCTTGCCTGGCTGCCCGCCGAGGTGGCGCTCGGGGTCTCAGCGACCCGGTTCGGGCAGCGGGATGAATTCCTGGTCGTCGCCCGGGATCGTCCCGAAGCGGCCCTCGCGCCAGTCCTGCTTGGCCTGCTCGATGCGCTCCACCGAACTGGAGACGAAGTTCCACCACAGGTGGCGCGGGCCATCCAGCGGTTCGCCGCCCATCAGCATCGCCTTGAGCGGGGTCTTGGCGCGCAGCCGACCGCGCGCGCCCGGCTCGGGCAGGACCAGGTGCCGCGCCGGGATGTCCACGCCGTCCAGTTGCGCCTCGCCCTCCAGGATGTACAGCGAGCGCTCGGCGTGGCCGGCGTCCAGGTCGAGTTCCGCGTCCGCGTCCAGGTCCAGGGCCACGTTGAGGGTGTCGGCGAACACCTTCACCGGCGATTCCTCGCCGTAGGCGCGGCCGGCGATCACCCGCAACCAGGCGCCGTCGCGACGTTGCTGCGGCAGGCTGGCGGCGGCGTGGTGGTAGAACGCGGGCGCGGTTTCTTCCGCCGATTTCGGCAGCGCCACCCAGGTCTGCATGCCGTGCAGCGGGTGCGCATGCTCGCGCAGCGCGGTCGGCGTGCGTTCGGAGTGGGAGATGCCGCGCCCGGCGGTCATCCAGTTGACGTCGCCGGCGCGGATCACCTGGTCCGAGCCGAGCGAATCGCGGTGGCCGATCTCGCCGGACCACAGGAAGGTGACCGTGGCCAGGCCGATGTGCGGATGCGGGCGCACGTCCACGCCGTGCCCGGGCTCGAACACCGCCGGTCCCATGTGATCGATGAAGACGAAGGGGCCGACGCTGCGCGCCTGCACGCTGGGAACGGCGCGGCGCACTTCGAAGCCGCCGATATCGTGGACGCGGGGGGCGATCAGGGTGGGCATGCGGGCGCTCGCAGTCGCAAAAACGGAAGCGAAGCTTCGCATGCGCGACGGCCGCGGTGCGGCGCCATGGCAAGACGCACTGTCCCGCATGCGCTCATGCGCGGCAGGCCGATCCGCGATGCATGCGCGCTATGTCGCGCGGTTATGCCGGCGTCCCGGAATCGCATAGTGCGAAGTGCGCGCGTGTCTTGTCTGCGACGCGGCGGAGGGCCTGTGAATAATCGGCGCGCGTCGTGGCCGGTCATGCGCGCGCGCGACCGTGGCGCTGCATCGATCCCTCTTCCCCCGAAGGAGCACACGCATGAAGAACGTCGCATCGAACATCCGCTGTCGCCGCCCCGTCCGGGCGCGCCTTGGCCTGGTCCTGCTCGCAGGCGCAGCGCTTGCGGCCCAGGCGCAAGGCGTGCCGGACATGAACGTGCCCACCGAGATCGTCAACGATCTGTGGGACGCGAAGGCCTTGCTGGTCACCGGTGGACAGGGCGCCGGCTGTTATGCGGTGGCCAACGGCCATCGCATCGCCGGCCCGACGCTGCGCACCAATGTCCGCTACACGGCGATCGGCATGTCGACCGCCAATTGCGCCGCCGCCAGCGGCATCGCCGGCGTCAATCTCCAGTTCCTCGCGCGCCCGCGTCCGGCGGGCATGTACATCCAGATCGTCGACACTGGCATCAACATCAGCAACCGCTGAGCGACGCGGCTGCCGGCCGCAGCGCCCGGTTCAGAACAGCGATCGGGTGTCCGCGGCCGGCGCCGGCATCTCGCCGCGGCGCGAGGCCAGCCGGTCGGCCAGCCGGGTCGGTTCCGGCAGGCGGTAGCCGCGCAGGTAGCGCTGGGTCCAGTGCAGCGCGCTGTCCACCGCCACGCGGTGGCCTGGCGAGACGATCAGCGGATTGCAGCGCAATTTGCTGCGCAGCGCCCAGCCGACCACTTCGCCGCGGTGCACGATGGGGCTGTGGTCGCCGGCCTGCGCGCCGGGTTCCTCGAAGCGGCCAGCCAGCAGGGTCTTGGCCACGCCGATGCTGGGCAGCCCGGTGACCACGCCGAAGTGCGCGGCGATGCCGAGCCGGCGCGGATGCGCGATGCCCTGGCCATCGACGAACACCAGGTCCGGGCGTTGCCGCAGCAGGCCCAGCGCGGCCAGCAGCGCCGGCAGTTCGCGGAAGCTGAGCAGGCCGGGCACGTAGGCCATCGACGTGGGCACGCGGGCGATCTCGGCCTGGTGCAACTGCAGGGTCTGCGCATCGAGCAGCACCGCGGCGGCGCGGGTGACCTGGCCGTCGTCCTCGAAGCCGACGTCGAAACCGGCCAGCCAGCGCGGCGGGTCGGGAACCGCGTCCTGCAGGCTGACCTGGTGCGCCAGCGTCGCCTGCAGCGCACGCGCCTGCACGATGCTGCCGTCCCAGTCGCCGAACACGGGGTGCGTGGAAGTCTCCATGCGTTGATGATCGCGCTGCGGTCGTGGCTGGGGTGTGGAGGGCCGAGATTGGGGATTCGGGATTGGGGATTCGTTGATGGCGCTTCCCGCGCGGCTCTGGCGATCAGGTGGCGCTTGGCCGCTTCACTTGCTGGAGAACCAGGCCCTTGCGAATCCCGAATCCCGAATCCCCGCCACCAGCTACAATCCAGGGCTGCACCATCCACGCATCCCCCAACGGAGACCGTCGCAGTGACCCGCAAACTCGTACTGTTGCGCCATGGCCAGAGCCAGTGGAACCTGGATAACCGCTTCACCGGCTGGGTCGATGTCGACCTGACCGAGCAGGGCCGCCAGGAAGCCGTGGCCGCCGGCCGGCTGATGCGCGAGGAGGGCCTGCAGTTCGACGTCGCCCATACCTCCGTGCTCAAGCGCGCCATCCACACCCTGCAGGGCGCGCTGAAGGAACTGGACCAGGACTGGTTGCCGGTGCACAAGAGCTGGCGCCTCAACGAGCGCCACTACGGCGGCCTGCAGGGCCTGGACAAGGCCGAGACCGCGGCCAAGCACGGCGAGGACCAGGTCAAGATCTGGCGCCGCTCCTACGATATTCCGCCGCCGCCGATGGACGCCGAGGATCCGGGCCATCCGCTGCACGATCGCCGCTACGCCACCCTGGACCGCAATGCGCTGCCGGCCACCGAGTCGCTGGCGACCACGCTCGAGCGCGTGC
Source organism: Xanthomonas indica (assembly GCF_040529045.1). Classification (NCBI taxonomy): domain Bacteria; kingdom Pseudomonadati; phylum Pseudomonadota; class Gammaproteobacteria; order Lysobacterales; family Lysobacteraceae; genus Xanthomonas; species Xanthomonas indica. Next base: position 2,445,976 of record NZ_CP131914.1, read on the forward strand.
TGCCGTACTGGCACGACGCCATCGCGCCGCAGCTCAAGGCCGGGCAGACCGTGCTGGTCACCGCCCACGGCAACTCGCTGCGCGCGCTGTACAAGTACTTGAACGACGTGTCGCGCGAGGAGATCCTCGAACTCAACATCCCCACCGGCATCCCGCTGCTGTTCGAACTGGACGACACCCTGCAGGTGCAGTCCTACCGCTACCTGGGCGATCCGGAAGCGGCGAAGAAGGCAGCCGAGGCGGTGGCCAATCAGGGCAAGGCGAAGTAAGCGCCCGGCCCGGCGCGCGGTCGTCAGGAGGACGTCATGGGTGGATTCAGCATCTGGCACTGGCTCGTCCTCCTGGTCGTGCTCGCCTTCCCGCTGCTGATCGCTGTGGTGGTGTGGCTGGCGATCCGCGCCCAGCGGCGTCGGCCGGCGGCCGCGCCGCCGCCACTGCCGCCCACCGCCTCGGTCGAGCAGCGCCTGCGCGCGCTGGAGCAGTTGAAGGCGCAAGGGCTGATCGACGCCGCGGAGTATGTGCGCCGGCGCGAGCAGATCCTGGCCGCGGTGTGAGTGCATGGCGCCGCGGCAGGCGGCGCGTCTTCGTGGTCTGGCGAGACGGCGCAGTGCGAGTGCTCGCAATGCGCGGCGTGTCGCATGCTTCATGAGTTGCTAGGGGTTGGCGCCGGTACGCGCTACCAGACGCAACTGGTGAGCAGCAGGCCGGGCTGCACGTCCACCCAGCGCAGGCGATGCACTTGTCCAACCGGCAAGGCCGGCGCCAGCGGCGCGGCGATGCGCGTGTCCACGCTGCCGCTGTCCGGATCGCAGCCTTCGATGCGCAAGGCGTCGAAGTCGAAGAAGTGGCCGACGGTCGCCGCCGCAGCCTTGTAGAAACTCTCTTTTGCCGAGAAGCCCAGGGTCAGCGCGTACGGCCAGCCGCGGGCGCGGGCCAGGCCGGCCAGTGCGGCGCAATCGCTGGCGTCCAGGGCCACGCTGCGGATCGCCTCGAGCTGGTCCGCCGCGACCACGCGTTCCACGTCCAGGCCGATGCCATGTGCCCCGGCGGATGCCGGCAAGGCGATGGCGACCGCAAGGCCGTCGGTGTGCGAGAGGCTGCCGAGGAAGCCGGCCGGCCAGACCGGCGCGCGGTCGGCACCGATCGGAAGATCGGTTGCCGCGCTGCCTGCGGCCCGCAGCGCGGCGAGCGCCGCGCGCCGACCGGCCAGATATTCGGCCTGGCGCTTGCGCACGCTGCGCGCGATCGACGCCGGCCGCTGCAAGCCGTGGCGCTGGAAATCTTCGCTGTCGAAGGCCCCGACCTCGAACGCCAGCAGCCAGGCGTCCGGCACGGCGATGCCATGCGCGCCGAGGGCGAGGCGGGCGAACGGCGCTGCGACGGGGGCCAGGGCATCCATGGCCCTAGCTTAGAGCGTGTGCCGGTCGTTGCGGGCATGCGACGCGGCCGGTGGAGCGTCGCACGCAGGCGTCGCGTCGGCGACAGCTTCCGCCACCATTCACCCGGATGCAGCGTGCCCGGCAGGAGCGGCTCTTGTCCCCTTGTGCGGCTGATGCCGCTCCTACACGCTACGTCCCGAAGCGATGCCTTCAGCCGTCGCTGGCGTCCACCCACACCCGCATCTCGCCCTCGCCGCGGTTGGCCCAGGCGAAGTAGGGCACGAAGGTCAGGGTCTGCGGCTGCCGCGCCGGCGGCGGCGCGTCGTAGCGATACAGCGGCGCGGCCGCGGCGTCGGCATCGCCGTGCAGGCGTTCGCCCGTGGCCTGCAGCAGCACCTGGCCGTCCAGCGCGCCGCTGCCGGGCACGGCCTGCAGCGTGGCGCTGGCCGGCAGGCGCAACTGATGCAGGTCGGCGCCGTTGTCGGCCTGCTCCAGGCAGTACACCAGCGGTCCACGCTGCACCGCGACCTTGCCGGCCAGGTGACGCACGCGCGGATGCCCGCTGACCCGCATCGGCGGCATCGGCAGGCGCAGTTGCACGGTGTCGCCGGATTGCCAGCGCCGGCGCAGCACGCAGTAGCCGTGCTGGTGGTGCGCCTCGATCGCTACCGGCTCGCCGTTGAGCCGCAGCTGCGGCGCCTGGCACCAGTCCGGCAAACGCAGTGCCACTGCCGCGTCCACTGGTGCGCTGCACTCCACGTCGAAGGCGATCGTGTCCTGCCATGGATACTCGCCGCGCTGGCGCAGGGTCAGGGTCTGCGCGCCGACCTCGAACCGCGCATCGCTGCCGACGTAGAGATTCACGTACAGGGCGTCGTCGCGGCGGGTGTAGATGTAGTGGCCGAGCGAGGTCAGCACGCGGGCGATGTTGGGCGGGCAGCAGGCGCAGCCGAACCAGCGCTGGCGTACCGGCTTGACGTGGTCGAAGGTGTGGTTGCCGTGCACCGTGGGCGGGTGCACTTCCAGCGGATTGACGTAGAAGAAGTGGCGTCCGTCCAGGGCCATGCCGCCCAGCACGGTGTTGTACAGCGCCCGCTCCATCACGTCGGCGTAGCGGCCGTCCGGTGCCAGCTGCAGCATGCGGTTGGCGAACATCATCAGCCCGATCGAGGCGCAGCTCTCGTTGTAGGCGGTGTCGTTGGGCAGGTCGTAGTCGACGCTGAAGGCTTCGCCGTAGCTCTGCGCGCCGATCGCACCGGTCAGGTACATCTGTCGCTGCGTGGCGTTGTCCCACAGCCGCACGCAGGCCGCGCGCAGGGTGGCGTCGCCGCTGTGCCGTGCCAGGTGCGCCACGCCCGCGTACAGGTACACGAAACGCACCGCATGGCCGACCGCGGTGTCCTGCAGCGCCACCGGCAGGTGTGCCTGGCTGTAGGCCTTGTCCTGGATCATCCAGGCCGGGCCGTGCCCGCCCCAGAAGAAGCTGTGGCCGCGCCTGGCGTACTCTTCGTCGTAGTAGTGTGGCGTGGTGCCGCGCTGTTCGACGAAATAACGTGCCAGTGCCAGGTAGCGCGCCTCGCCGGTGGCCTCGTACAGGCGCATCAGCGCCAGTTCGATCTCCGGATGCCCGGGGTAGCCGTGCAACTGCGTCGGGCCAGGGCCGAAAACGGCATCGATGTGGTCGGCGAGCCGGCACACGATGTCCAGCAGGGCGCGCTTGCCGGTGGCCTGGAAGTAGGCCACGCCGGCCTCGATCATGTGCCCGGCGCAATACAGCTCGTGGCATTCGGCCAGGTTGCTCCAGCGTTCCTGCGGCGCCTTCACCGTGAAGTAGGTGTTGAGGTAGCCGTCGGCCTGCTGCGCGGCGCCGATCAGTTCGATGGTGGCATCGGCATCGCGCTCCAGCGCCGGGTCCGGATGCTGCGCCAGCAGGTAGGCCACCGCCTCCAGCCACTTGGCCACGTCGCTGTCCTGGAACACCATGCCGTAGAACGCGCCGTCGCTGCGGCCAGCGGCGATGCGGAAGTTCTCGATGGCGTGGCTGGGCTCGGCATCGGCGACCTTGTCGTTGAGCGCGTCCCACTGGTAGGGCAGCACAACCTCCTGCACCAGGCGCTGGTAGCGCTGCCAGAACGGATCGGCGATGCGCAGGTGGGCGAGCGGCAGTTCCGGGGACGGCACGGGCGAATGCGGCATGGAGCGGAGATCCTGGAGGGTGGGGAAGGTCAGTGCACCGGGCGTGCGGCGAGGTCGGCGGCGATGCTGGACAGCAGCGGCCGGCGCAACCGGCAGCGCAGGATCACCGCGGCCAGCAGCAGGTGCAGGCCGGCGGGGATCAGGGTTTCCAGCAGGGTGATGGCCTGCAGCGACGCGGGACTCTGCTGCGCGGCGCCGGCGCGGTAGCCGGCGTGCACGAACAGCGCGCTGATCACTACCGCGCTCGAGGCCCAGGCCAGCTTGATGCAGAACAGGTTGAAGGCGAAGTTGATGCCCGAGGAGCGCACCCGGTTCTTCCAGGCGCCGTAGTCGTCGGCGAAGGCCATCAGCGAGAAATGCAGCGGCAGCGCGAAACCCAGCACCAGGCAGTGCACGAAGATCACCCCCAGCCACAGCGTCTGCTGCGCCGGCCCGGTCGGTAGCCACCATTGCGCCACGCCGAACGCGGCCAGCGCCAGGTTGGTGTGCAGGTACAGCGCCAGCGGGTCGAAGCGGCGGCACAGCGCGTTGACCACGATCGCGCCGAGCACCGTGGCCAGCGCCACCATCGCGAAGAACAGCGAGGCATAGCCGCTGCTGCCGCCGAGCACGTAGGTGATGAAGTACAGATAGGCGCCGCCGCGGATGTTGTACACGTTGATCAGCAAGAACGACATCAGCAGCACCAGCCGCAACTGGTCGTTGCGCAGCAGGCCGCGCAGGTGCGCGCCAATGCCGGCGCCGCCGAGCAGGCTGACCGGCACGCGCTCGCGCACGGCGAAGAAGCAGCACAGGAACATCGCCACCGCCAGCGTGGCCAGCACGCCCACGCCGAGTTGGTAGCCGCGCGCGGCGTCGCCGTTGCCCAGTTCCCGCACCAGCCATGGCAGCCCGACCGACACCAGGAAGCCGGCAATGCCGCACAGCACGAAGCGCCAGGATTGCGCCGAGACCACGTCGCGGTGGTCGCCGGTCATGCTGTTGATCAGCGCGCAGTAGGGCACGTTGATCGCGGTGTAGCACAGCGACAGCAGGAAATAGCTGGCGAAGGCGTAGGCGATCTTCGCGCCGGCGCTCAGCTGCGGCGCGCTGAAGGTCAGCACGCAGGCGATGCCGATCGGCAGCGCGACCCACAGTTGCCAGGCGCGGAAGCGGCCCCAACGGCTGCGGGTGCGGTCGGCGATCAGGCCCATCACCGGATCGGACACCGCGTCGGCCACGCGCAGCACGGTGAACAAGGTGCCGACCAGCGCCGGGGTCAGGCCGAAGACGTCGGTGTAGAAGAAGGTGAGGAAGTTGGCGATCAGGCAGGTGACCACCGTGCCGCCGGCATCGCCGAGGCCATAGCCGAACTTCTCCAGGCGCGACAGGCGTGGCGTGGCGGCGGCCGGTGCGGCGTCTGCAGCGGCGTGGCCGATGGCGGTCGCGTTCAACGGGCGGCTCCTGGCGCGCCCGGTCCGGCGCCAGCGCAAAGTGGCATGGCGACGCCACTGCGACAAGAGTCTGTGCGGTATAAAACCGGTACGATTCCGACCATGCCGGCCGATTTGCCCATGGGCAGCACCGCGCATTCGATTGCTGCAGTGCAGCGCGGTGCAGACAAAGGGAGACGTTTCCGACATGCTCGAATTCGCCGTCGCCTATCCGATCCGGGTCCAGAACGGAGGGCTTTTCATCTCCCGCGGGGTGGGTGCGCATCCGGCACGGGTCATCCAGTCCTACGAGTTGATCTTCGTCGAGCGCGGCGTCCTCTCGATTCGCGAACAGGACAACGACTTCCACGTGGGCGCCGGCGAAACGCTGCTGCTGTGGCCCGGCCGTGCGCATGCCGGGCTGGGCCAGTTCCCGGACGACCTGCGGTTCTATTGGGTGCATTTCGAACTGGAACCGGGCGTGGCGCGGGCGGACCACGCGGTGCCGCTGTCGATGCCGCAGCGCACCGCGATCCGCGACCCGGACCGCTTCGTCGGCCTGTTCCGCTGGTTCCTGGCCGAGCAGGAGGAACGGCGCAGGCTGCCGATGCTCGAGCCGATCGTGCTGTCGATGCTGCAATGCGTGGCCGGTGCCTGGCCGGATCCACACGCGTCCGAGCGCGCCGGGGTGGCGCTGGCGTACCGCGCCAAGCAACTGATCGGCACTCAGTTCCACACCGCGCTCACCGCCTCGTCGCTGGCCGCGCAGCTGCACTGCAATCCGGACTACCTGGGGCGCATCTACCGGCGCAGCTTCGGCACCACGCTGACCGAGGCGATCCACCGCCAGCGCATCGCCTTCGCCGAGAAGCTGCTGCTGGTCAACACCTGCGCGGTGGACGACGTTGCGCAGCGCGCCGGTTTCAGCGACAGCGGCTATTTCCGGCGCGTGTTCCGCCAGCGCCTGGGCATGACCCCCAGCGCCTACCGGCGCCTGTACTGCAAGGAGCACATCAACTCGGGCTGAGGCGGCTTGTGGGGGCGGTGCGCGTGCTGCAAGCCGCGCACTTCTCTGCGGGTGCGCGGGTGTCGGTTGGCTGCTGCGGTCGCAGTGCGTAGCCTGCTTGCGTCGTAGGAGCGGCTTCAGCCGCGACGGGCTTTCCATGGGAAAGCTCGGTCGCGGCTGAAGCCGCTCCTACAGCAAACGCGGCTTTTGGTTGCTAGCTCTGCGCTTTTACGGAAACGCGCTGTCGCGGCTGAGGCCGCTCCTACGGTCCGGTCAATGCCGCGTTGGTTGCTAGCTCAACTGCTGGCCGATCTCGCGCGCCATCGCGTTCAGCGGCAGGATTTTCTCCGCGCCGCCGCGCTTGATCGCTTCCTTGGGCATGCCGAACACCACGCTGCTCTGTTCGTCCTGGGCCACCGTGCGCGCGCCGGCCTGGCGCATCTCCAGCAGGCCGACCGCGCCGTCGTCGCCCATGCCGGTCATGATGATGCCCAGCGCGTTGCCGCCGGCGGCGCGTGCGGCGGAGCGGAACAGCACGTCCACCGACGGCCGGTGCCGGTTCACCGGCGGCCCGTCCAGCACCTCGACGAAGTATTGCGCGCCGCTGCGCCGCAGCAGCATGTGCTTGCCGCCCGGCGCGATCAGCGCGCGTCCCGGCACCACGCGGTCGTTGTTGGCCGCTTCCTTCACCGAGATCTGGCACAGCGTGTCCAGGCGCGCGGCGAAGGCGGCGGTGAACTTCTCCGGCATGTGCTGGACGATGACGATGCCCGGGCTGACCCGCGGCAGCGCGGTCAGCACTTCCTCCAGCGCCTGGGTGCCGCCGGTGGAGGTGCCGATCGCCACCACCCGTTCGGTGGTCTGCGACAGCGGGCGATTGCCCTGCGCCGGCAGGATCACGTCGGCGGTGTGCTTGATCTCCGGCTCGGCCGGCGCCACCGCCGGACGCGCCGACAGGCGCTTGACGTTGGCGCGTGCGGCGCTCTTCACCGTGGCGATCATTTCCTCGGCCGAGTCGGTGAGGAACTGCTTGAGCCCCAGCTTGGGCTTGGTCACCACTGCCACCGCGCCGGCGGCCAGCGCATCCATGGTCACCCGCGCGCCCTTCTCGGTGAGCGTGGAGCAGATCACCACCGGGGTGGGGCGCTCGCTCATGATCTTGCGCAGGAAGGTGATGCCATCCATCTTCGGCATCTCCACGTCCAGCACGATCACGTCCGGCCATTGCTGGCGCATCTTGTCCATCGCCAGCAGCGGATCGGCCGCGGCGGCGATCACCTCGATGCCGGGCGCGTCGTTGAGCACGGCGACCAGCACCTGGCGCACAACCGCCGAATCGTCGATCACCATGGCCTTGATCGTGGTCATGCGGGGTTCCCTCCTGGCACGGCGGCCTTCATGGTTTGCGGTACACCGACGGCGCGATCTGCACCACGTCGCTGTTGACGTCGTTGAGACTCTCGGAGTGGCCGATGCAGAAGATGCCGCCGCGCTTGAGCGCGCCGAGCACCCGCGTCACCACTTCGCGCTTGGTCTGGGCGTTGAAGTAGATCATCACGTTGCGCAGGAACACCACGTCGAACTGGCCCAGGTTGGGCAGCGGCGCGTTGAGGTTGGCGTGCAGGAAGCGCACGTGGTCGCGGATCTTGCGGTCGATCAGCAGGCTACCCTCGTACTCGCCACGGCCCTTGAGGCAGTAGCGCTTGAGCATGGCCGGCGGCATGTGCTCGATGCGCATCAGCGGGTAGTGGCCGGTCCGCGCCTTTTCCAGCACGCGGGTGCTGATGTCGGTGCCGACCACCTCGTAGGGACGGCCCTGCAGGGTGTCGTCCAGCACCATGGCCATGCTGTAGGCTTCCTCGCCGCTGGAACTGGCTGCGCTCCAGCAGCGGAACGGCGCACTGCCGGTATGCGCGGCGGCGACGCTGCGTAGCAGATCGAAGTGCTTGGGCTCGCGGAAGAAGTAGGTTTCGTTGGTGGTCAGCAGGTCGATGGCGGTCTGCACCTCGCCGCTGCCCTCGCGACTTTCCAGCAGCTTGAGGTACTGGGTGTAGGTCTGCAGCGAATGCGCCTTCAGGCGCTTGCCCAGGCGTCCGCACAGCATGGCCTTCTTGGCCGGCGAGATGGTGATGCCGGCCGCGTCGAAGATGAAACGCTGAAACCGGCCGAATTCCTGCTCGGTGATGGTGTCGTGGCTGGTCATGGTCGTGGCCGGTCAGTGAGTGGAGGCGGAAGTGGGGGCGCTGGCGGCGCCGGTGGGGCCGTGTTCCTGCAGCAGGCGCTGGTGCTCCAGCAGCCAGGCGTGCAGCGCGCCGCCGCCCAGCGGGCGCGCCAGCAGATAGCCCTGGCCGAAGTCGCAGCCCAGCTCCTGCAGCAGGGTCCAGTCCTCCACCGTTTCGATGCCCTCGGCGACGGTGTGCAGTCCCAGCCGCTGGGCCATGCCCAGCGCCGATTCCAGAACCGTGCGCAGGTTGCGGCTGCGGTGCGCGTCGTGGACGAAGATGCGGTCGATCTTCAACTCGGTGAAGGGAATGCGCGTGAGTTGCTGCAGCGAGGAGAAGCCGGTGCCGTAGTCGTCCAGCGACAGGCCGAAGCCCTGCAGCCGCAGCCGCGCCAGCATGCCCAGCGCGCTGCCGCAGACCAGCGAACTCTCGGTGATCTCCAGCACCAGGTCGGATGGCGCCAGGCCATGCTTGCGCAGCAGCCCGAGCAGTTCGTCGAGCAGGTTCGGATCCTGCAGCATCCGCGGCGACAGGTTCAGCGCCAGGGTCAGCTGAAACCCGTCCTGCTTCCACGCCGCCAGCCGCGCCAGCGCCTGGTCGGCGACGCAGGCGGTGAGTGCGTGGATCAGGCCCTCGCGCTCGGCCACGGCGATGAAGCGGTCCGGCGCGATCGGTCCGGCGCTGGGATGGCGCCAGCGCGCCAGCGCTTCCACGCCGCCGACCCGGCCGCTGCGCATGTCCACCTTGGGCTGGTAGGCCACCTCGATCTCGCCGCGCTGCAGCGCCTCGCGCAGCATCGCGGTCATGGTCGCCTCGCCCGGCGCCTCGGCGTCGTTCCGCGGCGCCGGTGCGGTCGGTGCGTGGGCGCGCACCGCGGCGGCGAGCTGGGCGGCGCGCAGCGGCTTTTCCAGTCCCGCCAGCACCTGCAGGCCGTTGCTGCGGCCGACCTGCAGCACCGAGTCGATCAAGGCCGCGCCACGCTGCGAGGCGACCACGATCGGCACGCGCGCGCCGCAGCGGGCGAGCGCATCAAGCAATTGCACACCGTCCATGCCGGGCATCTCCAGATCCACGATCAGCAGCCCCAGCGGCGAACCCTCGGTCACCCGCGCCAGCGCGGCATGGCCGTCGGCCGCGCCTTCCACCGCCACCGCCCCCATCCGCAGGCACAGCGCCAGCGCATGTTCGCGCTGGACCTGGCTGTCGTCGACCACCAGGACCGTGCCGAAGTGGTGCAGGGCGGCGGTGTCGGGGGGCGTGGGCATGCGAAATCCGTTTCGAGGAAAGAGCAGGGCGATGCGCGGCGAAGGCCGCTCAGGCGGCGATGCCTTCTTCCACGTGGGCGTCGAGGCCGGCCATGCTGGCGAACTCCTGAGGCGCCAGCACCGCGTCGGCAGCGAGCAGGATCACGAACCGCTCGCCGACCTTGCCCATGCCGTGGATGAAATCGCGGCGAATGCCGGTGCCGAACGCCGGCGGCGGCGCGATGTCCGCCGTGGCGATCTCCAGCACCTCGCTGACCGCGTCCACCAGCAGGCCGAGCACCTGGCGCTCCTCGCCGCTGGCGACTTCGATGATGACGATGCAGGTGCGCTTGCTGATCTCGCTGGGCGCACGGCCGAAGCGCTGCTGCAGATCCACCACCGGCACCACCGCGCCGCGCAGGTTGATCACCCCGCGCAGGGCGGGCGGCATCATCGGCACGTCGGTCGGCGTGCGGTACTCGATGATTTCCTTGATGCCGAGGATGCCGACGCCGAACATTTCCTTGCCGAGCAGGAAGGTCAGGAACTGGTCCGTCGCCAGGTCGCCGGCGTCGGAGGGTGAGAGCGAAGCGGGAGCATTCATGGCCATGTCTCAGAAGGTTTCGAAGTGGGCTTCGTCGAGCGAGTCGGCCAGGACCAGCTGGCCGTTGGCGACGCGCGCGATCGGCTTGGCCCCGGCGTGCCCGCTGCGGCCGCGCACGGTGCCGGGACGCCGCGCCGCGGTCCTGGCCGGCGGGGTGCCCTGCACCTTGAAGAAGCTCATCAGCTGCTGCAGCTGCTCGGCCTGCGCGCTCATCTCCTCGGCCGTGGCGGCCAGTTCCTCGGAGTTGGACGCGGCCTGCTGGGTGGTCTGGTTGAGCTGGCCGACCGCGGCATTGATCTGGCCGACGCCGGAGGTCTGTTCCTCGGAGGCGGCGGTGATCTCCTGCACCAGGTCAGAGGTGCGCTTGATCGACGGCACCATTTCGTCCAGCAGCTTGCCGGCGTTCTCGGCCAGTTCGACGCTGGAACTGGCGACATCGCCGATTTCCTGCGCCGCGATCTGGCTGCGTTCGGCCAGCTTGCGCACTTCCGCGGCCACCACGGCGAAGCCCTTGCCGTGCTCGCCGGCACGCGCGGCCTCGATCGCCGCGTTCAGCGCCAGCAGGTTGGTCTGGTAGGCGATGTCGTCGATGATGCCGATCTTCTGCGCGATCTGCTTCATCGCCTGCACGGTCGCACGCACCGATTCGCCGCCGTCCAGCGCCTGGCTGGAGGCCTTGCTGGCCATGCCGTCGGTGATCTTGGCGTTCTCGGTGTTCTGCGAGATCGATGCGGTCATCTGCTCCAGCGAAGCGCTGGTCTCCTCCACGCCGGCGGCCTGCTCGCTGGCCGCCTGGCTCAGCGACTGCGCAGTGGCGCTGACCTCTTCCGAGGCGCTGGCCAGCGATTCGGCATTGCCGTTGACCTCGCTGACCACCTGCGACAGGCGCGCAATGGTGTCGTTGATGTAGTTCTTCATCTCGGCGTAGGCGCCGTCGTAGTGCTTGTCGATGCTCTGGGTCAGGTCGCCCTCGGCCAGGCCGCCCATCACCCGCACCACGTCCTGGATGCTGCCGCCGGTGGTGGTCGCCAGCTCGTTCAGGCCCTGGCCCATCTCACGCTGGAACCCGGCCAGGCCGTCCAGCGTGATGCGCTCGGAGAAGTCGCCGCGGTTGGCCGCCGCGACCACGCGGCGCTGGCCGTCGATCACCAGCTTCAGCCGCTCGACCATGGTCCGCATCGCATACAGCGCGCTGCCGGTGTCGTTGGCGCGCACCGCCACCTCCAGGTTGAGGTCGCCCTGCGCCACCTTGTTGGCGATCTCGGCCACGTAGGCCGGCTCGCCGCCCAGCAGGCGGGTGAGGATGCGCACGATGAAGAACGCCACGACCGCGCCCAGCAGCACGGCCACCACGATGGTGGCGATGATCAGCGAGCGCGCGGACGCATAGAGTTCGTCGCCGCTGTCGCTGGCGTCCTGGCCGCCCTTGACGTTCAGGTCCACCAGCTTGTCGATCGCCTCGGCGGTGCTACGGAAGATCTGCCGCTGCTCACCGTTCAGCACGGCCGTCGCCTCCTGGGTCTTTGCCTGCGCGGTGAGCGCCAGCAGCTCCCTGTGCAGTTCGCTGTAGCGGTCGAATTTTTTGGCGAAATCCGCGTACAGCGCCTGCTCCTCGGGCGAAGAGATCAGCGGGATGTAGGCCTTTTTGTTGTTCTCGAAGGCCTCGAGCGTCTTGATCATGCGCGTGTCGTAGTCCTGCATCTCGGCCGGACTGGTGGCGACGACCCGTTGCAGCTCGAGCAGACGCAGCTTGTTGAAATTCGCGCTCATCTCCTCGACGTTGCGTACGCTGGGCAGCCAGTTGGTGGCCAACTCGGTGGAGGAGCCGTTGATGCGGGCCATCTGCATCGTGGCGAAAATGCCGGTCCCCAGCAACAGCAGCAACACCAGGCCGAAGCCGATGCCGATACGCGTGCCGATTTTCATGTGCTGAAACATCGTGATCCCCCTGGATGTGATGTCGTGAAAGTGATTGTCAGAACGTATCGAAGTGGGCTTCGTCCGGCGCCGACACCAGTGCCAGGCCGACCTCCCCGAAGCCACGTTTGCGCGCAGGCGCCGCCTTGCGGGACGGGACGCTGGAGACGGCGGTCGGACGCCGCGGCGCCACGACCTGGTTGGTACGGAAGAAACTCATCAGTTGCTGCAACTGCTCGGCCTGGCCGCTCATTTCCTCGGCGGTGGCGGCCAGTTCCTCGGAGTTGGCCGCGGCCTGCTGGGTGGTCTGGTTGAGCTGGCCGACCGCGGCGTTGATCTGGCCGACGCCGGAGGTCTGTTCCTCGGAGGCGGCGGTGATCTCCTGCACCAGGTCGGAGGTGCGGCGGATCGACGGCACCATCTGGTCCAGCAGCTTGCCGGCGTTCTCGGCCAGTTCCACGCTGGATTCGGCCACCTGGCCGATCTCCTGCGCGGCCACCTGGCTGCGTTCGGCCAGCTTGCGTACTTCCGCGGCGACCACCGCGAAGCCCTTGCCGTGCTCGCCGGCGCGTGCGGCCTCGATCGCCGCGTTCAGCGCCAGCAGGTTGGTCTGGTAGGCGATGTCGTCGATGATGCCGATCTTCTGCGCGATCTGCTTCATCGCCGCCACCGTCGAGCGCACCGCATCGCCACCTTCGTTGGCTTCGCGCGCGGCCTTGGCGGCCATGCTGTCGGTGACCTTGGCGTTCTCGGTGTTCTGCGCGATGGACGCGGTCATCTGCTCCAGCGACGCGCTGGTCTCCTCCACGCCGGCGGCCTGCTCGCTGGCCGCCTGGCTCAAGGACTGCGCGGTGGCGCTCACCTGCTCGGAGGCGCTGGCCAGCGCCTCGGCGTTGATGTTGACCTCGCCGACCACCTGCGCCAGCCGCGCGACGGTGGCGTTGATGCTGTCGCACAGTTCCTTCAGCTTGCCCTGGCACTGCACGTCCGCCATCCGGGTCAGGTCGCCGTCCTCGATCGCCTTGAGCACGGCGCCGACATCGTTGATCGGCCCGATCACCGTATCCAGGGTCAGGTTGATGCCATCGACGATGCGGCGGAAGTCGCCATGGTGCTGGCTGCCGTCGGCACGCACGTCCAGGCGCCCGGCCGCGGCCGCGTCGGCCAGCAGGCTGGTGTCGCGGATCAGCGCGCGCAGGTTGGAGCGCACCTGTTCGACCGTGTCGTTGATGAACGCCTTCTTGCCCGGAAAGGCTTCCAGCGGCGCGTCGAAGTTGCCGCGGCCGAACTCGGCGATGCAGGCCATCGCCTTCTTCTTGGTGGCGATGTGGTCGCCGACCATGCGGTTGATGCCGTCGGCCATGCTGCGGAAGTCGCCTTCGAAGCGGTGGCTCTCGATCGCCACGTCGATGTCGCCAGCATCGTGCTGGGCCGACATGTGCTTCATCTGCGTGATCAGCCCCAGCAGATTGCGACGCACCTGCTCGATGATCTCGTTGATGAAGACCTTCTTGCCCGGGAACGTCTCCAGCGGTGCCTCGAAATTGCCGCGGCCGAATTCGGCCACGCAGGCCAGCGCCTTCTTCTTGGTGGCGATGTGGTCGCCGACCATGCGGTTGATGCCTTCGGCGATGACCTTGAACTCGCCGTCGAAGCGCTGGCTGTCGATCACCACGTCGATGTCGCCGGCGTCGTGCTGCGCGGACATGCGCACGATCTCGTCGTTGATCTGACGCACCCCGGTCTGCACCTGGCGCAGCGCCAGCAGTACTTCGCAGGCCTGATCGTTGCGTATGGTCGGCATCACCACCTCGAAATTGCCGGTGGCGAAGCGTGCCAGGGTGGTGGTGGCGATCCGCAGCGAGCGGGTGATGGCGTGGACGGTATAGGCCAGCACCGCGGCGGCGATCACCGTGGCGCCGATGCTCAGCGCCAGGGTCTGCCCGGCGGGCAGGCCGAGCGCGAACCCGCACGCGGCGGCGGCCAATGGCAGCGCGACGGCGATGGCCGAACCGGTCCACAGCTTGGAGGACAGCGAAAGGGAGTTGGACATGCCGGTGTACCTGTGCGGGTGAAAAGTCCCCGGCCTGACAGGCCGGGACGGAGAGAGTTCAGAACGAAACGAATGCCGCTTCTTCCAGGCGCGCGGCCTGGGCGGTGGCCGCGGGGCCACCGAAGCTGCGGGCGCGTGGTGCGCGCTGCGTCGACATCGGTAGGCGTCGCGGTTGCGGGGCCGGCGCCGGGGAGGTGGTGGCGCCGGTGGTGAAGAAGCTCATGAGCGTTTGCAACTGTTCTGCCTGGCTGCTTACTTCTTCGGCCGTGGCGGCCAATTCTTCAGCGTTGGCAGCGGATTGCTGTGTTGTCTGGCTGAGCTGAACCACCGCGGCATTGATCTGGCCGACGCCCGTGCTTTGTTCTTCGGAGGCGGCGGTGATTTCCTGCACCAGGTCGGAGGTGCGGCGGATCGACGGTTCCATCTCGCCGAGCAGGCGCCCGGTGGTCTCGGCCAGGTTCACGCTGGTGCCGGCGACATCGCCGATCTCGTGCGCGGCCACCTGGCTGCGCTCGGCCAGCTTGCGCACCTCCGCGGCGACCACGGCGAAGCCCTTGCCGTGCTCGCCGGCGCGTGCGGCTTCGATTGCCGCGTTCAGCGCCAGCAGGTTGGTCTGGTAGGCGATATCGTCAATGATGCCGATCTTGCGGGCGATCTCCTTCATCGCGGCGACGGTGGCGCGCACCGCCTCGCCGCTCTCGGCGGCCTCGCGCGAGGCCTTGCCGGCCATGCCGTCGGTGATCTTGGCGTTCTCGGCGTTCTGCGCGATCGAGCCGGTCATCTGCTCCAGCGAGGCGCTGGTCTCCTCCACGCCCGCGGCCTGCTCGCTGGCCGCCTGGCTCAGCGACTGCGCGGTCGCCGACAGTTCCTCGGCGGCGCTAGCCAGGGTGGCGGCGTTGCCGTTGACCTCGGTGACGATGCTGGTGAGCTTGTCGATGGTGGCGTTGACGTAGCGCTGCATGTCGGCGAAGGCGCCTTCGTAATGGCCCTGCACCTGGCGGCTGAGGTCGCCCTCGGCCATCGCGCCCATGACCTTGATCACGTCGCCGACGCTGCGCAGGTTGCCGCGGGTCTGTTCGATGATCTCGTTGATGAAGGCCTTCTTGCCGGGCAGCTGCGGCATCGGTGCGTCGAAGTTGCCGCGGCCGAACTCGGCGACCACGCTCAGCGCCTGCTTCTTGACGGCGATGTGCGCGGCGACCATGCGGTTGATGGCCTTGCCGATGGCGCAGAACTGCCCGTCCAGGTGCGTGCAGTCGATCTGCACGTCGATGTCGCCCCTGTCGTGTTCCTCGGACATGCGCGCGATCTCGCCGATCAGGCGCTTGAAGTTGCCGCGCACCTGCTCAAGGGTCTCGTTGATGAAGGCCTTCTTGCCGGGCAGCTGCGGCATGCCCGCGTCGAAATTGCCGCGGCCGAACTCAGCGACCACGCCCAGCGCCTGCTTCTTGACCGCGATGTGGCTGCCGACCATGCGGTTGATGCCCTCGGCCACGCTGCGGAAGTCGCCCTGGAAGTGCGCGCTGTCGATGCTGGCGTCGATCTCGCCGGCTTCGTGCTGCTCGGAGACGCGCCGCATCTCGGCGATCAGGCCGAGCATGTTGCGCCGCACCTGCTCGATGGTGTCGTTGATGAAGGCCTTCTTGCCCGGGAACGCGGCCAGCGGAGCGGAGAAGTTGCCACGGCCGAACTCGCCCACGCAGTCGATCGCCTGCTTGCACAGGCCGATGTGGCCGCCGACCAGCTGATTGATGTCGCCGGCCACGGTGCGGTAGGCGCCGTTGGCGCTTGCCGCGTCCAGCATCACGTCGCAGTCGCCGGCGGCGTGCGCACTGGTCATGTGGGCCACGTCGGCCTGCAGCTGCCGCAGCGGCCGCTGCGCGGCGAGCAGGGCCTGGCCGATCTCGCTGCCGCCGGCCGCCGCCACGTCCACGCGGTCCAGTTCGCCCTGCGCCAGCGCCTGCAGGCCGGTGCGGGCCACTTCCAGTTCGCGCTGCGCGGCCGCGGCCGCTTGCTGCGCTGCGCGCACGCTGCGGCCCAGCACCGCGGCGGCGGCCAGCGTGGCCACGGCGACCAGCGTCCAGGCGAGGCCGCCGGCCAGCGGCAGCGCCAGCGCCGCGATGGCTGCGGCGGCAGGCAGGGCGACGGCGACGATGGCGGCCGTCGAGAGCGGGAACGGGAGCGTCCGGTTCTGGGACATGACAAGGATTCCTGATGAAGGGTGCGGCGGGGGAATGACCGGCGGCGCGACGGCTCAGGCCGCCAGCGATTCGGCGCCGGGTTGCAACTGGCCGAGCAGCGACGGCACGTCCAGGATCAGCGCGACCCCGCCGCTGCCGAGGATGCTCGAACCGCTGATGCCCTTGACCTGCGCGAACACCTTGGAAAGCGGCTTGATCACCGTTTGCCACTCGCCGAGCAGGGTGTCGACCACCAGGCCGAAACGCTGCGCGCCCTGGCGGATCACCACGATGCTCTCGCGCGCCGGCGGCGCGCCGGCGATGGCGAACAGCGAGCGCAGGCGCACATAGGGCAGCACGTTGCCGCGCAGGTCGATGTACTCGCTCTGGTAGTTCGGCGCGAACTCCACGCATTCCTCGACCGCGTCCAGCGGCACCACGAACACCGACTTGCCGACCCCGACCTGGAAGCCGTTGATGATCGCCAGCGTCAGCGGCAGGCGCACCGAGATGGTGGTGCCCACGTCCTGCTGGCTGCTGATGTCCACGCTGCCTCGCAGCGCGGTGATGTTGCGCTTGACCACGTCCATGCCGACCCCGCGGCCGGACAGGTTGGTGACCTTTTCGGCGGTGGAGAAGCCCGGCTCGAAGATCAGCGCGAACACCTCGCGGTCGGAGAGCTGGCGGCCGGGTTCGATCAGGCCGCGCTCCAGCGCCTTGGCCAGGATCCGGTCGCGGTTGAGACCGCCGCCGTCGTCGCTGATCTGGATGACCACGCTGCCGGAATCGTGGAAGGCGTTGAGCCGCACCGTACCGCGCACCGGCTTGCCGCGCGCCTGGCGCACCTCGGCCGGTTCGATGCCGTGGTCCATGGCGTTGCGCACCAGGTGGGTCAGCGGATCGGCGATCTTCTCCACCACCGACTTGTCCAGCTCGGTGTCCTCGCCGTTGACCACCAGGGCGATGTCCTTGCCCAGTTCGCGGGCGACGTCATGGACCACGCGGTGGAAGCGGTTGAAGGTGGCGCCGATCTTGACCATGCGCAGCTGCAGCGCGCTTTCGCGCACTTCCTCGACCAGGCCGGCGAGGATCGAGGTGGATTCCAGCAACTGCGCATCGCCGGTGCGTTGCGCATTGGCGCCGGTGCTGGCGACGGCGATGATCAATTCGCCGACCAGGTCGATCATGCGGTCGAGCTTGTCGGCGTCGACGCGGATCGAGCCACCTTCGCCACGTGCGCCCGCGGCCTTGGCGGTGCCGGCGCTGGCGGTGGCATTCGCGGCCGCGGCCGGCGCACTGGCCACGACCGGTGCGGCCGCGGCCGCCGGGGCGTCAACGCTTTCGAACCCGGCGAAATCGTCGGCGCTGGCCTGGCTGCCGGCTTCGGCCACCAGCAATGGCAGGTCCAGGTTGGCGGCGTCGCCGTTCGGCTCCACCGCCAGCACCTGCAGGTCGCAGTCGTCGCGCACGAATTCGAAGATGTCCTCGATCGCGGCCTGTTGCGCGTCGCTGCGCAACAGGATGTCGAAGCCCAGGTAGCAGGCTTCCGGATCCAGCTCCGGCAGGGCCGGCACGCGCTCGTGGCGGGTGCGCACCGCTTCGAGGCTGCCGAGGCTGCGCAGGCAGCGGATCAGATGCAGCGGCGAATTGCCGAAACGCAGCGCGTCGGCGAACAGTTGCAGCGAAATCCGCCAGTAGCCGGTGTGCGCGGGCGCTGCCGGCGTGGCGGGCGTTGCCGCCGCCGCTGCGCCCGCCGCGCCGGTGGGCGCAGCGGCAGGTTGCAAATAGGTCTGCAGGCGTTCCAGCAGCGGTGCGCCTTGGGCGACCAGCGTGGCTTCGTCGGCCTCGGCGCCGGCGGCGGCTTCCACCAGCGCACGGATCTGGTCGCAGCAGGCCAGCATCAGTTGGATCAAGTCCGAATCCAATGTGACGGCATGCTCGCGCACCAGGTCCAGCACGCTCTCCACCACATGGGTGAAGCCGACCAACTGCGCCAGGTCGAATAGGCCGCCGGAGCCCTTGATGGTGTGGGCGCCGCGGAAGATCGCGTTGACCGCATCGGGACCGGCTTCGCCGCGCTCGGCTTCCAGCAGATTGCGTTCCATGTCCTCGAGCAGGTCGCGGCTCTCGGCGATGAAGGTCTGCAGCAATTGATCCATATTCATGTCGTGCTGCCGATTAGTGAAGGGTGTCGTCGCCGACGCGCTCGAACGCGTCGCCCAGGCCGAGCAGGTCCAGCGCATCGCCGACCGCGGTGCTGCAGCCCTCCAACTGCAACGGCCGTCCCAGCGCGCGCAATGCGGCCTGGGTGGCCAGCAGCAGTTGCACGCCGGTGGCGTCGATGTCGGTCACCTCCTGCAACTGCAGGCGCAGGCCGCCGGGATGTTCCAGCGCGGGCAGCAGCAGCGGCTTCAATTCGGCTGCACGGCGGATGGTCATGTCGCCGTCCACGCTCAGCTGCAGCGGCAGGTCCTGTTCATCGGGGGGCGTCGAGCGCATGGCGGGTCTCCGGCAGTGGATGAGTGGAAAGCCGGTGGCGCCCTATGAAGGGCACGTGCAGGCTTCGGTAAGAGCGATATCGGCTCAGACAGGAAATATTTAGAAATATTTGGCTTGCGTGAAGCATTTGTCTCCCACGCCGCACGCCCAACCTGAGTGGTTCAGACCAGCGCAAGATGCACATCCCATAAGAACTCGGATGCGATCGGTCGCCCCTGTCTCCTGCACGTGCCGTGCCAATCGCCACAGCGTGTGAAGACGTCAAAAAAGCCGCACAAGGCAACCCGTCGGTCTTCACGTGAAGACCGTTGCGTTCGGGTGTCGTGGGGAGCTGCTGGTACCCGTACGCCGCCGCATGTAGCGGCGGCGTGTCGGAACAGGATGCGTACGGCCGGTGTGCGCCGGCCGCTCGTATGCGCAGACGCGGGCTGGATCGCCCGCGCCGCTCAGCGCGGCGACAGCGCGGTCAGCAGGCCGCGTGCGGCATTGAAGCGATCGGCCGCTTCCGGCAGCGGCAGCTTGAGCTTCAGCTTGTCCGGGCCGTCCATCGCGTACAGCTTGGGCTGCTTCTGGATCATCTGGATGATGGTCATCGGATCTACGTTCGGCTTGGCCTCGAACACCAGGCGCCCGCCGTGCTCGCCGAGTTCCAGCTTGCGGATGCCCAGCGCGTTGGCCTGCAGCTTCAGTTCGGCGATCGCGAACAGGTGCTTCACCGGATCCGGCAGCAGGCCGAAGCGGTCGATCATCTCCACCTGCAGTTCGCGCAGGCCGTCGCTGTCGCGGGCGCTGGAAATGCGCTTGTACAAGGTGAGGCGGGTGTGCACGTCGGGCAGGTAGTCGTCGGGGATCAGTGCCGGCACGTGCAGTTCCACTTCGGCGCCGCGCGCTTCCTCGCCGGCGTCCAGATCCGGCAGCTTGCCTTGGCGGATGCTGCGCACCGCGCGTTCCAGCAGCTCGGTGTACAGGCTGAAGCCGACCTCGGCCATCTGCCCGCTCTGGTCCTCGCCCAGCAGTTCGCCGGCGCCGCGGATTTCCAGGTCGTGGGTGGCGAGAGTGAAGCCGGCGCCCAGTTCGTCCATCGAGGCGATCGCGTCCAGTCGCTTCTGCGCATCGGGGGTGATGCTGCGCCGGTCCGGTACCAGCAGATAGGCGTAGGCGCGGTGGTGCGAACGGCCGACGCGGCCGCGCAACTGGTGCAACTGCGCCAGGCCGAAGCGGTCGGCGCGGTTGATGACGATGGTGTTGGCGTTGGGGATGTCGATGCCCGATTCGATGATGGTGGTCGACAGCAGCACGTTGAAGCGCTGCTTCTGGAAATCCAGCATCACCTTTTCCAGTTCGCGCTCGGGCATCTGCCCGTGGGCGATGCCGATGCGTGCCTCCGGCACCAGCTCGCTCAGCTCGCGCTGCATGCGGCCGATGCTCTCCACGTCGTTGTGCAGGAAGTACAGCTGGCCGCCGCGCGCCAGTTCGCGCTGGAAGGCTTCGCGCAGCAGCGCGTTGTCCCACTGGGTAACGAAGGTCTGCACCGCCAGCCGGTTCGGCGGCGGGGTGGCGATGATCGACAGGTCGCGCAGGCCGGCCATGGCCATGTTCAAGGTGCGCGGGATCGGCGTGGCGGTGAGGGTGAGCAGATGCACGTTGGCGCGCAGCGCCTTCAGCGCTTCCTTCTGGCGCACGCCGAAGCGCTGCTCCTCGTCGACGATGACCATGCCCAGGTCCTTGAACTTCACGTCGGGCTGCAGCAGGCGATGGGTACCGACGATCACGTCGATGCTGCCGGCGGCGACCTTCTCCAGTTCGGCCTTGATCTCCTTGCTGCTCTTGAAGCGCGACAGCACCTCGACCTTGAGCGGATAGTCGGCGAAGCGGTCGCGGAAGTTGCGGTAGTGCTGTTCGGCCAGCAGCGTGGTCGGCACCAGCACCGCCACCTGCTTGCCGGCGCTGGCCGCGGCGAAGGCCGCGCGTACCGCGACCTCGGTCTTGCCGAAGCCGACGTCGCCGCAGACCACGCGGTCCATCGGCTGGCTGCTGGCCAGGTCGCGCAGGGTGGCGTCGATCGCGGCCAACTGGTCGGGCGTCTCCTCGAACGGGAAACCGGCGGCGAACGGCTCGTACATCGCACGGTCCACCTGCAGCGCCAGCCCGGCACGGGCCTGGCGGCGCGCCTGGATCTCCAGCAGCTCCGCGGCCACGTCGCGCACCTTCTCGGCGGCCTTGCGCTTGGCCTTGGTCCATTGCTCGCCACCCAGCGAATGCAGCGGCGCGGTCTCGGCCGAGGCGCCGGAGTAGCGGCTGATCAGGTGCAATTGCGCGACCGGCACGTACAGCCGGTCGCCCTTGGCGTATTCGATTTCCAGGAACTCGCCGGGCATGCCGCCGGCATCGAGCACGATCAGCCCGCGGTAGCGGCCGACGCCATGGTCCTCGTGCACGATCGGCGCGCCCTCGGACAGCTCGCCCAGATCGCGGATGATCGCTTCCGGCTCGCGCCCGACCCGCCGGCTGCGCCGCGGCTGGCTGGCGCGCTCGGGGAACAGCTGGCGCTCGGTCAGCACCGCGATGCGCGGCGCCTCCAGCGCGAAGCCGTCGTCCAGCGGCGCCACCGCAATGGCGAAGCGTGCAGCATCAAGCCCCTCTCCCTCCGGGAGAGGGGTTGGGGTGAGGGTACGACTGCCAGGGAGTTTTGCCTGTGCTGCTGTAGAAGATGCGGACGAAGCAGTCTTCTTCGATGAAGATGGTGCAGAAGCCGCACCCTCATCCACCGCTTCGCGCCACCTTCTCCCGGAGGGAGAAGGAACAAACGCGGCGAAGTTCGGCAACACCTCCGGCTTCAAGTCCGCAGCCGCCAACACCTCCAGCAGCGCCTCGCGGCGGCCCGGCGAGTCGGCGGCGATCAGCACCCGGCCCGGGTAGTGGTCGAGGAAGCTCTTCAGCGCCGCGGCCGGCGCGGCATCCTTGGCCGCCACCGGCAGCGGCGGCAGGGGCTGGTCGCCCAGCGCCTGCGCCTCGTCGATGCGCGGATGGTCGGCGGCCCACACGTCGATGCGCGGCAGTCCGTTGAGGCGCTCGCGCAAGGTGTCCGGCGCCTGGTACAGCTCCTCCGGTGCCAGCAGCGGACGCTCCACGTCATGTCGGCGTTGCTCGTAACGGGCCTGGGTCTGCGTCCAGAACGCATCGGCCGCGGCGCCCACGCCCGGGGCGATCAGCGGCAGCACGTGCTCGCCCAGGTAGTCGAACAGGGTGGCGGTGGCCTCGCGCGCGCCGCTGCTGCGCGTCTCCTGGAAGAACAGCGGCAGGTAGTACTCGATGCCCGACGGCGCCAGCCCGGCCTTCAGGTCCTGGTACAGCGCGCTGCGCCGGGTATCGACGTCGAAGCGCTCGCGCAGCGCCGTGAGCACCCGCTCCACGCTGGCATCGTCCATCGGCACCTCGCGCCCGGGCAGCATGCGCACCGCTTGCACATGGTCCAGCGAGCGCTGCGATTCCGGGTCGAAGGCGCGGATCGAATCGATGTCCTCGTCCAGCAGTTCGATCCGCAGCGGCGCATCGGTGCCCATCGGGTACACGTCGAGCAGGCCGCCGCGCACGGCGAAATCGCCGGGGTCCATCACCTGCGGCACGTTGCGGTAGCCGGCGCTTTCCAGCCGGCGCTTCTCCGCGTCCAGGTCCAGGCGCTGGCCCACGCGCAGGTCGAAACTGCCGCCGACGATGTAGCGCAATGGCGCCACCCGCTGCATCAGCGTCTGCACCGGCACCACCACGATGCCCTGGGTCAGCGTCGGCAGCCGGTGCAGCGCCGCCAGGCGCTGGCTGACGATGTCCGGGTGCGGACTGAACTGGTCGTAGGGCAGGGTTTCCCAATCCGGGAACGGCACCACGGGCAGGCTGGCGTCGTCGCCGAGCAGGCTGTGCAGATCGGCTTCGAGCTGATGCGCGCTCTGGTTGTCGCGGGCCACCACCAGCAACGGCCCGCGGTGCGCGGACGCGGCGCAGGCGATGTGCCAGGCCAGTGCGGTGGAGGAGGCGGGAGCGCGCCAGTGCGCGCGGAGCTGGCCGGACTTGGGCAGCGGCGGAACGGGGAAGGGAAGGGGCGGCATGGACCGTGGAGTTTAGCAAAGCCGGGTGCCGCGACCGGCGCGGCGCGACCCGGCAAACGCCGCGCGCCGGCTGGCTGCGCGGGAGGGAATGGAGTGAGGGGCGGCGGTGCGCGTCGGGCTCAGTTGCCCAGTTCCAGCACCACCCGCACCAGGTCCGGATTGTCCGGATGCGGCATGCGCTGGAAGCCCAGCGACTCGGCCAGTTGCAGCATCGGCACGTTGCGTTCGAGCACGTCGCCGTAGAGCCGGTCCAGGTACTTGCGACGCGCCCACTTGACCAGCTTGCGCATCAGTTGCCGGCCCAGGCCCTGGCCGGAGACGAAGTTGCTGACCAGGATCGCGTACTGCGCCTCGCGGGTGCCCGGGATGATCGCCGCGCGCGCCACCGCGCCGACCACGGCCTCGCCCGGCGGCAGCGGCTCGGCCGCGACCAGGATCAGTTCCGACTTCGGATTGGGATGGGTGAGGCGTTGCGCCATGTCCTCGGTCAGTTCCTGCGTGGAATGCAGGAAGCGCTCGCGGATCTCGGTCGGCCCGAGCAGGCCGAAGGCGCCTTGCAGGGGCGCGCTGTCCTCCGGCCGGATCGGCCGGATCAACAATTCGCGTCCACTGGGCAGGGTGAAGGTTTCATGCCACGGAGGCATGCGGTTGCGGGTAGCCATGGCCGTATGATCCTCGACGAAGCCTGGATTCTCGCATTAGCCGACACCTGCGTCCGTGAACGCAGCGTCCTGCGCGTGTGCGGCTGCGGTGGCCTTGCTACAGTGGCGCTTCGTCCAAGGGAATGCACGACGATGAAGACATCGCATGCCGTCGCCGTGTCCGCGGCGATCGGGCTGGGACTGGCCGCGCTGCTGGTGCTGCTGCTGGTGGGCGGCGGCCGGTGGCTGCTGCGCACGCAGCACAGTGCCACGCCGACGACCGCCCCTGCCGCCCCTGCCGCCGATGCGGAGCAACTGGCGACACGCGCGCTGGCGCCGTACCGGGCGCGCCTGCAGGCCACGCGCCGGCCGGTGCTGCAGCTGCAGTTGCAGCCGATGGCGCAGGACGATCGCCTGGCCAGCAAGGTCGGCGGGCGTCCCTATTGGACCGGGGGCAAGCCCTATCCGCACGCGGCCGATGGCCAGCCGCTGGCGCTGCTGGCGCAGATCGATCTGGCGCGGATGCCGCCCCTGCCGGGCTATCCGCGCCAGGGCATGCTGCAGTTCTTCATCGGCGGCGACGACTTCTATGGCGCCAACCTGGGCGACGCGCGCATCGACCTGGCTGCGCTGAGCGAACAACGCAATTTCCGTGTGGTGTACTGGCCGCAGCCGAAGGCATCGGCGCGGCAGGTCGAGGTGCCGTTGCCGGCCGCCGACACGTTGCCGTTCGATCCGGCGAAGCCGCGCGCGATGCGGTTCGACGCCGGTGAGGAAACCATCGGCAGCAGCGACGTGCGGTTCGAGCAGGTGCTGGGGAAGCCGCTGGAGGAGGTCGCCGCCGCGTCCGCCCGTGACCACGCGGTGTCGCAGGATACGGTGGACGACGCGTTGTTCGATGCGCTGAGCCGGGGTGGGCACAAGCTCGGCGGCTACCCGGAGTTCACCCAGGAAGACCCGCGGACGCAGCAGGACCGGCAGGTCCTGCTGCTGCAGTTGGACAGCGACGAGGAGATGATGTGGGGCGACAGCGGCGTCGCCAATTTCTTCATCGATCCGGACGACCTGCGGCGCGGCGATTTCAGCCGGGTCGCCTACAACTGGGATTGCTTCTGAGCGTGCGCATGCGCGCTGCGCGCGAGCTGCTGCGGTCCGCCGCGTTCCGTCCGCTCACGCCTCGCGCTTGAGCCACTCCAGGCGCGTGCTGGCGCCGGCTTCGCCCAAGTGCGCCTTCAGCGGCGGCAGCGCCTGCGCCAGCGTCTGCTCGAACTGCCAGGGCGGATTGAGCAGCAGCATGCCGCTGCCGTTGAGCCGCAGCGGCGAATCGTCCGGGCGTACCTGCAGCTCGGCGACCAGCGCCGAGGCCACCGGCAGCGCCGCGGCCTTGCGGAAGAACGGCTGCAGGCTGCGGCGCTGCTTGATCGGATACCACACCGCGCACACCGCCTGTGGCCAGCGGCTCAGGGTCTCGCGCAGCGCGGCCACGATCAGCGGGTACTCGGCATCCTGCGCCTCGTAGGGCGGGTCGATCAGCACCAGCCCGCGGCCGATCCGGTTGGCCCCGGACTTCGGCGGCAGGAACGCCTTGATCGCCGCATAGCCGTCGCCGGCGTGCACCTGCACGCGGCGATCGTGGGCGAATAGCGCCTTGAGTTCGGCGGCTTCCTCGGCCTGCAGCTCGCAGGCGGCCAGCCGGTCCTGTGCGCGCAGCGCCTGCGCGACCAGCAGCGGCGAGCCCGGATAGGCGACCAGCGCCCCCACCGGATTGTCGGCCTGCACCGCGCGCAGGTAGCGCTCCACCACCTCGGGCAGGGTTGGCTGACCCATCAACCGCAGCACGCCGGCGGCCGCCTCGCCGGTCTTGCGTGCCTCGTTGGCGGCGAACAGGTAGCGGCCGCGCCCGGCGTGGGTATCGAGCACGAAGAACGGGCTGTCCTTGCGCTTGAACGCATCGAGCAGCGCCAGCAGCACGATGTGCTTGAGGACATCGGCATGGTTGCCGGCGTGGAAGGCGTGGCGGTAATTCATCCGCGCAGTGTACGGGGCGCCACGCCAGCCGGCCACGCTTGGCTGCGGCGCCGGCGCAGGGCCGGTCCGCGGCCGCGGCCGCGGCCGCGGTACACTAGCCGGGCGACCGCTGGCGGTCGCGCGGCGCCTGCCGGGCATGAGGCTGGAAGGTGTGGACGATGGGCCTGTGCATCCGGGCGCAGGCGTCGTTCGGAGCGTTCGGGTGCGCAGTGCCGGTGCCGCGTGGGCGGCCGGCGGGTGCCACGGTCTGCATGTCGATGCCTTTTTCCCTGTTGCTTGGAGTCCTGGCGCTGGCGCTGGCGTTGCCGTTCGCCGCATTCGGCGCCGCCCGTGACCAGGCGTCCGCCCCCCGCGCGGGGCAGGCTGCGGCGTTCGATGCATTGATCGAGGACGTCGGCGCGCATGGCAAGGACATGGCCGCCGACGAGCAGGCCTACCGTGTCGCGCATGCGCACCTGCAGGCCTTGCTGCCCGCCGACGATCCGGTGCGGCGCGCGCGCCTGGACGCCTTCGATTGCCAGCACTTCCCGCAGGGGCCGGCCGCAGCGGTGGAGCAGGCGCGGCACGGCGAGCGCGGCGCCATCGCGCGGACCCATGTGCAGGTGCGCCTGGAGTACCTGCTGTGCGAGACCTACGCGCTGTACAACGACGGCCAGCGCCCGGCCTACCTGCGGCCCGCCACCACGATCCTGGCACTGACCGACGCGCAGCGGTTCCCGCGCTTGCGCGCGGCGGCGCTGCGCATGCGTGCCTTCGGCGAGCGCGACGCCGGCCGCTACGCGCAGTCGCTGCGCACCCTGCAGGAGCTGCGCCGGCTCGACGCGCAGCGCGATGGCGGCTGGGTGGCGCTGCTGACCCTGATCGGGATCGCCGACGCCTACCTGGACATGGGCCTGCCGGACCTGTCGCAACAGGTCGTCGCCGAGGTCCAGCAGCGGGCCAGGCACGTCGACGGCGGCTACATGCAGGCGCTGGCAGCGGAGCGCGAAGGCGCCATCGCCGAGCAGCGCGGCGACCTGCGGGCGGCGCTGGCGGCCTATCTGCGTGCGGCCGAGCTGCATGGCCGGCATCCGCTGGAGGGCTCGCAGGCGTCGTTGCTGCTGCGCGCGGCGCGGGTCAACGCGCTGTTGGGCAATCTGCCGCAGGCGCGGACGCAGCGGCAGCAGGCCGAGGCACAACTGGTCGCGATGGGCGCCACGCGGCTGATGCGCGCGCGGCGTGACGACGTGGATGCACTGCTCGCCGAGCGCAGCGGCGACCCGCGCGCCGCCCTGGCGCTGGCCGAGCAGGCCGAGCAGGGCTACCGCGCCAACGGCGACCTGCGCAGCCTCAGCGATGTGCTGGACCTCAAGGCCAGGGCCTTGCGTGCGCTCGGCGCATGGCGCCAGGCGCTGGATGCGCGCGAGGCGCAGATGCGCGTGCAGCAGGAACTGGATACGCGCCTGCAGCGCGAGCAATCGCAGTTCCTGATCGCCGAATCGGAAAGCCGCGAGCGCGACCTGGCGGCACTGCAGTTGGCGCAGAAAGCCGAAACCCAGCGCAACCGCCTGCAGGCGATGGAGCGCGAGGCGACCCTGCGGCGCGCGCTGCTGGGAGCGGCGCTGCTGTTGCTGGCGGTGCTGGTCGGCGTGCTGTTCCTGACCCTCAGTCGCCTGCGCGGCGCGCGCCGTGAGGTGCGCATCGACAGCCTCACCGGCGTCGCGTCGCGGCGCCAGGTCCTGGGCGAACTGGACACCGCGCTGGCGGCGCTGCCGCGTGGCGGACGCATGCCACTGTCGGTGCTGGCGCTGGATGTGGACCACTTCAAGCGTATCAACGACGAGCACGGCCATGCGGCGGGCGACCAGGTGCTGCGGCTGGTCGCCACGACCTTGCGGCAGCGCCTGCGCAGGAACGACCGCTTTGGCCGGACCGGCGGCGAGGAGTTCCTGGCCTTGCTGCCCGGGGCGACCTGCGCCGAGGCAAGCCAACTGGCGGGGCAACTGCGCGAGGTGCTGGAGCGGCAGGCGTTCGATGCGATCGTGCCGGGGCTGCGCCTGACGGTGAGCATCGGCGTCGCCGAGGCCGGTGCCGGAGAGAGCAGCCAGGCGCTGCTGGCGCGCGCCGATGCCGCGCTGTACCGGGCCAAGCACGGAGGCCGCAACCGGGTGGAACTGGCGTTGCCGCCGGGCGCGGCCAACGCACGCGCCGCCAGCTGAGGCGATGACGGCCAATGCCGGCGCTGGCGGCACGGACTGCCGCGGCGCCCTCGTGGCGGCTATGCTGCGCGCCATGTCCACGCCTGCCGCCGCCTGTGTCCTCGTGGTCGAGGACGAATCCGCCATTGCCGACACCGTGCTGTACGCGCTGCGCAGCGAGGGCTACCAGGTGCGCCACTGCCAGCTCGGGCGCGAGGCCCTGGCGCAGTTGCGCGAGGGCGGCATCGACGTGGTGGTGCTGGACGTGGGTCTGCCGGACCTGAGCGGGTTCGAGGTGTGCCGCACGCTGCGCGGCTTCAGCCAGGTGCCGGTGCTGTTCCTGACCGCGCGCAACGAGGAGATCGACCGCGTGCTCGGCCTGGAACTGGGCGCCGACGACTACATGGCCAAGCCGTTCTCGCCGCGCGAACTGGTCGCGCGGGTGCGGGCGCGGCTGCGGCGTCCGGCGGTGGTGGTCGGCGATGCCGACGCCGGCTGGCAGCAGCACGGCGATTTCGCCATCGACCGCGACGGCCGTCGCATCCGCTGGCAGGGCGCGGTGCTGGACCTGACCCGCTATGAGTACGCTCTGCTGGCGGCGCTGCTGCAGCGGCCCGGCGCCATCCTCAGCCGCGCGCAATTGATGGACCGCGGCTGGGACAGCAGCGCCGACAGCGCCGACCGCACCGTCGACACCCACATCAAGACCCTGCGCGCCAAGCTGCGCGCGGCCGGCGCCGCCCACGATCCGATCCGCACCCACCGCGGCCTCGGCTACGCGCTGGAGGCCTGAGGTGCGGCTGGGGCTGAAGCTGTTCCTCGGCTTCTTCCTGATCGTCGGCGTGGCCGCGTTCTTCGTGATGCGGGTGTTCGTCAACGAGGTCAAGCCGGGCGTGCGTCAGGCGATGGAATCGACCCTGGTGGACGCGGCCAACGTGCTGGCGCAGATGGCCGCACAGGATCTGCAGGACGGGCGTATCGCCAGCGGCCGGTTCGCCCGCGACCTGGCCGCCGCGCAACGGCGCGATCCGCGCGCGATGGTCTGGCGCTTCCCCAAGCACAGCGTCGACTACCGCGTCACCATCACCGATGCGGCAGGCATCGTGGTGTTCGACTCGCGCGGGCAGGACATCGGCCGCGACAACGCGCGCTGGAACGACGTGTACCGCACCCTGCGCGGCGAATACGGCGCCCGCTCCAGTCCCGAGGCCGACGGCGACCCCAACCACACGGTGATGCACGTGGCCGCGCCGATCTACGATCCGGCCGACCCGCGGCGGCTGATCGGCGTGCTGAGCCTGTCCCAGCCCAACCGCAGCATCGAGCCGTTCATCGTCGCCAGCCAGCGCAGCATCCTGCTGCGCGGCGCCTGGCTGATCGGCATCTCCGCGCTGATCGGCATCCTGATGACCTGGGGCCTGCTGCGCGGGATCGGCCGGCTCAACCGCTACGCACAGGCGGTCAGCGCCGGTGCGCCGGTACCGCCGCCGCCGCCGCGCCGCGACGAGATCGGCGATCTCGGCCGCGCCCTGGAGACGATGCGGCGCAAGCTGGAGGGCAAGCAATACGTCGAGCAGTACGTGCAGTCGCTGACCCATGAAATGAAGAGCCCGCTGGCGGCGATCCGCGGCGCCGCGGAATTGTTGCAGGAGCCGCTGCCGGAGCCGGAGCGGCAGCGCTTCGTGCGCAACATCGCCGAACAGCAGCAGCGCCTCACCGAGACCATCGACAAGCTGCTGGCGCTGGCCGAGGTGGAGCAGTATGGCTGGCTGCAGCGGCGTGAGCCGGTGGCGCTGGCGCCGCTGTGCGCCGACCTGGCCGAAGCGCTGGCGCCGCAACTGCAGGCGCGCGGACTGCAGCTACAGGTCCAGGCGCCGGACCCGACCCTGGTGGTCTCGGGCGATCCCTACCTGCTGCGCCAGGCGCTGCACAACCTGCTCGACAACGCCATCGCGTTCTCGCCGGAGGGCGCGGTCATCGTGCTGCGTGCCGAACGCGGCGCCGATGCGCGCGTGCTGCTGTTGGTGGAGGACGCCGGCCCGGGCGTGCCCGACTACGCGCTGGAGCGGGTGTTCGAGCGCTTCTACTCGCTGGCGCGCCCGGCCACCGGCCAGCGCAGCTCCGGCCTCGGCCTGCCGTTCGTGCGCGAGGTGGCGCGCCTGCACGGCGGCGACGCCAGCCTGCGCAATCGCGCCGGCGGCGGCGCGGTGGCCTGCCTGGCGTTGCCGCTGGCCTGAGCCGGATCGATTCGCGCGAGAGCGCGTGAAGTGGGGTGCCGAGGCTCCCTCGTCGGGACTGAAGTCCCTCCCACAGTTGGGGCGCCGCGTCGACGGGATGCCGGCCACCAATCCCGATTCCCCAATCCCCAATCCCGGCTCCTCCCACTTCACACCCACTTCAAATTCGCCTCAAACCCTGCCCACGCAGCGACAGCATCCTGGCGCCCTCTCAAGACGCGAGGCGGCCATGAAATCCCTGAAACTGCTCCTGCGATTCGCCACCATCGGCGGATTGATCCTGTTGTTGCTGATCCCGTTGCTGATGATTCGCGGCACCGTGCAAGACCGCCAGCACTACCGCGGCGAGGCGGTAGAGCGAGTGTCGCAGAGCAAGGCGGGCGAACAACGCCTGCTCGGGCCGCTGCGGGTGATCCCGTGGACCCAGGACCGTGAGGTCGCCGTCCTCGACACCGACGGCAAGCGCGTGACCAAGCGCGAGACCGAGACCGGCTACGTGCTGCAGGCGCCGCGGCGGCTGCAGGTGGAGGGCGAGCTGACGCCGTCGCAGCGCCATATCGGCCTGTTCAAGGTGCAGGTCTACAGCTGGCATGCACGGCTCAAGGCCGACTTCGACGATCTCGACTACGCCGCCGTCGACGGCCGCCGCTACGGCAGGCCCTACCTGGCGATCGGCCTGCAGGACGTGCGTGGCCTGGTCGGTACGCCGAACCTGCGCACCGACGGCCGTGCGCTGCCGTTGCAGCCGGGGTCGAAGGGCCTGGCCAGCCTCTCCAGGGGCGTGCACGCCATGTTGCCGGCATTGCGCGACCCGCAGCAGGGCCGGCTGAGCGATCTGCACGATGTGCAGATGGAATTCGTGCTCGACGGCACCCAGGCGCTGTCGATCGTGCCGGTGGGCGACGACAACCAGATCGCGCTGAGTTCGCCATGGCCGCATCCGCTGTTCGGCGGCCGCTTCCTGCCCAACGAGCGCCGCATCACCGCGCAGGGGTTCCAGGCGAACTGGGCGCTGTCGTCGCTGGCGACCGGCGCGCAGGCGCAGGTGCAGTCCGCGCTGGACACCCGCGTGTCGTCGCCGCTTCCGGAATCCGGCGGCCAGGAGCTGGACGCGTTGCGCGTGGATCTGGTCGACCCGGTGGATGTGTACACCCAGGCCGAGCGCGCCAGCAAGTACGGCCTGCTGTTCGTGGTGCTGACCTTCGTCGCCTTCGGCCTGTTCGAACTGATCAAGCGCCTGCCGATCCACCCGCTGCAGTACCTGCTGGTCGGGCTGGCGCTGGCGATCTTCTTCCTGCTGCTGCTCAGCCTGTCCGAGCACATCCCGTTCTGGCAGGCCTATCTGGTCTCGGCGGCGGCCTGTATCGGCCTGCAGTTCTTCTACCTGTCCGGGGTGCTGCGCAGCCGCCTGCGCGCGGCCGGCTTCGCCGCCATGCTCACCGTGCTGTATGGCGCGCTGTACGGGCTGCTGGCCTCGGAAGACAACGCCCTGCTGATGGGCTCGCTGCTACTGTTCGGCATCCTCGGCGCGATCATGTGGATCACCCGCCGGATCGACTGGTACGCACTCGGCGCGTCGCTGCGCTGAGCCGCCGCGAGGAGCACCGGACGTGGTCGCGCACCGTCATCTGCATCGTCGCCTGCAGGCACTGCTGCCTGCCGCATTCGAAACCCATGGCCTGCATCACGGCAACCTGCCGGCGACGCTGGCGCGCAGTGCGCAGGCCGCGCTGGTCACCGCCGCCGACCGCGGTGGCGCCCTGTGGCTGCGCCTGAGCGAACGCAGCCGCGCGGCCCTGGCCGGCGACGCGGCGGCGTTTCTGGGCGGCGCATTGCAGGCGCGTGCGGCCCTGCCCGGCGACGCCGTGCCGTGGCGCTACCGCCCCTGGCGCGCGGTGCGCCGCGATCCGGCCGCGGACGCGGACGCGGAGAACGCCGGCGTTACGTCCGCGCCCGGCTTCGTCACCTGGGAGACGCAGGGGCGCGCGCGGCTGCTGGTGCTGCCGGCACAGGCGACACTGCTGTGCCGATGGTGGCGCTGAGGCAGGGCACCTGCGTCGATCGCCGCCACGGCGGGAGGATCGGATGGCGATCGGCCATGGACGACAGGAATGCCGGCGGTGGCAGGACGCCACCACCGGGTATGGGACGGGCAGGACGCCCGAGCAGGGAAGCGACAAGGGCACATGCGCAAGGACGCCGCAGGCCACGCAGCGTAAGGAAACGCGTACGTCACAGGACGCGCAAGGATGCGCACGCAGGGAGGCGGCAAGGAGGCAGGCGCAAGGAGCTCGCCAGGCAGTAGTGCAAGGAGGCGCTTGCGTCTCAGGACGGGCAGGAGGTCCACGCACGGACGCGGCAAGGACGCACACGCCAGGGCTTCGCAGGCAGGCAGGGCAAGGAAGCGCGTGCGTCGTAGGACGGACAGGACGCCCATGCAGGGACGCAGCAACGACGCATGTGCAAGGGCATCGCCAGGCAGGCAGCGCCAGGGAAACGCTTGCGGTAGAGTGCACGGATGCACTCTCCGCTCTCCATTCAGCGCCTGCGCGGCGCCGGGATCGTGCCGTTCCTGGACGCGGTCGCGCAGCTGCGCATCGCGGTGTTCCGCGACTGGCCCTACCTCTACGACGGCGACCTGGGCTACGAACGCGCGTACCTGGCGGCCTATGCGGCGTCGCCGGACAGTGTGTTCGTGCTGGCGCGCGACGGCGACCAGGTGATCGGCGCCTCCACCGGGCTGCCGCTGGCCGACGACGCCGAGGCCTTCGCCGCGGCCTTCGCCGGCAGCGAGATCGACCCGGCCGAGGTGTTCTATTTCGGCGAATCGGTGTTGTTGCCGCAGTACCGCGGTCGCGGCGTCGGCCATGCCTTCTTCGACGAGCGCGAGGCGCATGCGCGCGCGCTCGGTCGCTTCCGCCTGACCGCATTCTGTTCGGTGGAGCGGTCAGCCGACGATCCGCGGCGGCCGCCGGACTATCGCGGCAACGACGCGTTCTGGCGCAAGCGCGGCTACCAGCCGCAGCCGGCGCTGCGTATGCACCTGCCGTGGAACGAAGTCGACCGCGGCGAAACGCCGCACACCCTGGGGTTCTGGACCCGCGCGCTGGAGCCTGCCGCATGAAAGTCGCCGTCGCCAAGTATCCGATCGGCGCGCCCGCCGATTTCGCCGCCTTCGCCGACAAGCAGGCCGCGCTGCTCGGCGAGGCCGCGCAGGCTGGCGCGCGGCTGGCGGTGCTGCCCGAGTATCTGTCGCTGGAACTGGCCGCGACCTTCGGCGCCGAGGTGTCGGCGCGGTTGCCGGCCTCGCTGGCCGCGATCCAGGCGTTGCATGCGCCGTACATGAGGTTGTTTGCCGACCTGGCGCGGCGCCTCCGCCTGCACGTGGTCGCCGGCAGTTTCCTGCTCGCCCACGGGCAGGGCCGCTACCGCAATCGCGCCTACTGGTTCACCCCCGACGGGGGCCACGGCTGGCAGGACAAGCTGCAGCTGACCGGGTTCGAGAAGGCCACCGGCCTGATCGACGGCGGCGAGGCGCTGAAGGTGTTCGAGGCCGAGGGCGTGCGCGCCGGCGTGGCGGTCTGCTACGACAGCGAGTTTCCCCTGCCGGTCCGCGCCCAGTACGAGGCCGGCGCGCGCCTGCTGGTGGTGCCCAGTTGCACCGACACCGAGGCCGGCGCCACCCGCGTGCGCGTGGGCTGCCTGGCGCGGGCGCTGGAGAACCGCATCTTCGTGGCCCAGTCGGTGACCGCCGGCGTCGCCGAGTGGAGCCCGGCGCTGGACGTGAACACCGGCGAGGCGACGCTGTACGCGCCGATGGACGCCGGCTTCCCCGCCGACGGCATCGTCGCGCAGACACGCGGCGAGCAGGTCTGGGCGATCGCCGAACTGGATTTCGCGGCGTTCGAGGCCAGCCGCGCCACCGCGCAGGTAGCCAACGACCGCGACTGGCGCGGCCAACTGGCGCCAGCCGTGCTCCGCGCGGAGCTGAGCGCCTTCGCATAGCGGGAAGTCCCCTGCAATCGACTGCGCATCCGGCTCGCGAGGACCTGTCGCCCCGGCACCAAGCCGCTTGCCCCACTCCCGAATCCCCACTCCCGAATCCCGCGGCGCCAGCAGGCGCCGCCACGGCAGAGTAAAATCGCCCGATTCCCGTCGTTTCGAGCGTTCCATGGCCTGCCGCACCCGTTTTGCCCCCAGTCCCACCGGTTACCTGCACATCGGCGGCGCGCGTACCGCGCTGTACTGCTGGCTGGAGGCGCGCCACCGCGGCGGCGAATTCGTGCTGCGGATCGAGGACACCGACCGCGAGCGCAGCACCCAGGCGGCGATCGACGCGATCCTGGAGGCGATGGAGTGGCTGGGTCTGGACTACGACGAAGGCCCGATCTACCAGACCCGGCGCCTGGACCGTTACCGCGAGGTCGCCGAGCAACTGCTGGCGCAGGGCAAGGCCTACTACGCCTACGAGACCCGCGAGGAACTGGACGCCATGCGCGAAGCGGCGATGGCGCGGCAGGAAAAGCCGCGCTACAACGGCGCCGCGCGCGAACTGAACCTGCCGTATCGCGACGATCCCAACCGGGTGATCCGCTTCAAGAACCCGACCGAGGGCGTGGTGGCGTTCGACGACCTGATCAAGGGCCGCATCGAGATCGCCAACAGCGAACTGGACGACATGGTGATCTTCCGTCCCGACGGCTATCCCACCTACAACTTCGCGGTGGTGGTGGACGACTGGGACATGGCCATCACCGAGGTGATCCGCGGCGACGACCACATCAACAACACCCCGCGGCAGATCAACATCTACCAGGCGCTGGGCGCGCCGGTGCCGAAGTTCGCGCACATGCCGATGATCCTCGACGAGCAGGGCGCCAAGCTGTCCAAGCGCACCGGTGCGGCCGACGTGATGCAGTACAAGGATGCCGGCTACCTGCCGCACGCGCTGATCAACTACCTGGCGCGGCTGGGCTGGTCGCACGGCGACCAGGAACTGTTCGGGCGGCAGGAGCTGATCGACCTGTTCGACGTGAAGGACGTCAATTCCAAGGCCGCGCGCCTGGACATGGCCAAGCTGGGCTGGGTCAACCAGCACTACCTCAAGAGCGACGACCCGGCGACGATCGCGCCGCAGCTGGAGTTCCAGTTGCGCAAGCTCGGCATCGACCCGGCCGCCGGCCCGGCCGCGGCCGAGGTGGTGGTGGCGCTGCGCGAGCGCGTGCAGACCCTGAAGGAAATGGCCGAGAAGGCCGAGGTCTGGTACCGCCCGCTGACCAGTTACGACGACGCGGCGGTGGCCAAGCATTTCAAGCCGGGTGCCGAACTGGCGCTGGGCAAGGCCCGGGAACTGCTGGCCGCGCTGCCGCAGTGGAGCCTGGACGGCGTCGCCGCCGCGCTGCACGACACCGCCGCCGCCCTGGAGATCGGCATGGGCAAGGTGGCGCAGCCGCTGCGTGTGGCCATCACCGGCACCCAGGTCAGCCCGGACATCTCGCAGACCGTCTACCTGGCCGGTCGCGAGGAGGCCTTGAAACGCATCGACGCCGCGCTCATCAAGATCCCAGCGGGAAGCTGATTCCCGGGAGACCGCCATGTCCAGCAAGAAGACCGCCTGCACCGAGCCGCACCACCACGTCCACGACGCTGCCGACTTCGTCAAGGTGGTGGAGCGGGTCAGCCGCGAGCGCGGTCTGCGCCTGACCCCGATCCGCGCCAACGTGCTGCGGCTGATCGCCGAGGCCGGGCGCCCGGTCAAGGCCTACGACCTGCTGGAATGGGTGCGCGAGGGCAAGGGCGTGGGCGCCGACGCCCCGCCCACCGTGTACCGCGCGCTGGACTTCCTGATGGCCAACGGCTTCGTGCACAAGCTCGAATCGGTCAACGCCTTCGTCGCCTGCCACCACCCGAGCAGCGCCCAGCACTCGGTGCCATTCCTGATCTGCGACCGCTGCCACAGCGCGGTGGAACTGGAGGACCGCGACGTGGTCGCGCAACTGGAGCAGCGCGCCAAGGCCCTGGGCTTCCAGCCGCAGGCGCAGACCCTGGAAGTGCACGGGCTGTGCGCGAAGTGCGCGGGCTGAGCCTGGCCTGCATCGCCGTGGGTTGCAGGCCCGCGGGGCGAGGCATGCGCTTGATTTGAGCGTGACTGGATCGGGATGGGTTGCGGTCGGCAATGCCTGCTATCACCGCAACGCGGGTACATCCTGCCCGCCATGAATCGTGGCGATGGCATGTTACGCAGGATTCGGCGTGGGCTAAGGTGATCGGAGCGGCGAGGGCCGCGACGGCCGAATGCGACGAGTGCTCGGCGACCCACGCTGCGCATCCGGGATTGCTATCCTGGCCGGCGCTGCCGCGTTACTAGGAAGGTCGTTCCGATGCGCACTCCCGTGGCTTCTGTCCCACTCGCGCCCGACCGGGCGCGCGCACTGTGGCTGCACGCCCAGCGGCTGACCACGCCGGCACCGTTCGGCGATGGTGCCGAGGCGGTGCGGCAGGCCACTGCGCACCTGGGCTATGTGCAGATCGACACCATCCACGTGATCGCACGCAGCCATCACCACGTGCTCTATACGCGCATTCCCGAGTACCGCGAACAGGATCTGGAGCAGGCGCAGTCGCAGGACAAGTCGCTGTTCGAGTACTGGACCCATGCCT
This sequence comes from Xanthomonas indica, assembly GCF_040529045.1. NCBI lineage: Bacteria > Pseudomonadati > Pseudomonadota > Gammaproteobacteria > Lysobacterales > Lysobacteraceae > Xanthomonas > Xanthomonas indica. The sequence goes on from NZ_CP131914.1 coordinate 2,482,534, forward strand.
TGGCCTACGTGCCGGTCGCCGATTACCGCATGTACGTGGCACAGATGGCCCGCCGACGGGCGCAGGCCGACGCCAGGGGCGTGGTGGATGCGCAGGACTACGCGCGGCTGCTGCGGCGTATCCGCAGCGAGGGGCCGTTGTCGATCCGCGACATCGACGACGACGTGCTGGTCGAGAAGACCCACCCCTGGGGCAGCCGCAAGCCGTCGCGGGCGGCGTTGCAATACGGTTTCTTCAGCGGCGACCTGGTGATCAGCCAGCGCAGCGGCATGCTCAAGACCTACGAACTGGCCGCGCGGCATTTCGGCTGGCGGCAGCGGCCGCGTCCGGTCAGCGAGGCGCAGTACGCGCGTTACCTGCTGCAGCGTGCGCTGCGCGCGCAAGCCATCGTCGGCGTGGAGTCGATCTGCTATGGCGAGACCGCCGCCAAACCGGCGGTGCGTGCGTTGATCGCCGCGGAAATGGCGCGCAAGCGCCTGATCCCGGTGCATCTGCAGGGCCAGGAAGGCGTGGCCCTGTGGGCCGAGCCGGAGGTGCTGGACAGCGCGCCGCCGCCGCCGGATCCGACCCGGGCGCTGTTGCTGTCGCCATTCGATCCGCTGGTCATCCAGCGCAAGCGGCTGCAGCAGTTCTTCGGCTATACCCACCGCTTCGAGGCCTACGTGCCGGCGCCGCAGCGGGTGCTGGGCTACTTCGCGCTGCCGGTCCTGGTCGGCGACCGCATCGTCGCCGCGCTCGACCTGAAGATGGATCGCCGTGCCGGTCGCCTGCTGATCCAGCAATGGACCTGGCTGGAACCGCGACGGGCGGCGCTGCAGGCGACGATCGACGCGGCGCTGCAGCGGTTCGAGCGCTTCCATCTGTCGTAGCGGGCCATCGCCGCCGCGAGTGTGTGGCGTGCCGGTGGCGCAAGGTCGGCGGGCGCCGCATCCGCAGCGCCGCACCGGACTCCGGCATCGCGCCGCGCATCGTCGATCTCCCTGCGCCGCCGCCGCGAACGCGACGCCCGCGAGCAGCCAGAGGGTCACCTCGCGACCACAAGCCGCCGCTTAGGCTCTGGATTCCCCCTTCGCCTGGCCGCCGCATGTCCGCTGCCCGACACTGCCTCCATGATGCCCTCGACGCCTGCCGCCGTGGCACGCCCGCGGTCCTGGCCGTGGCGATGGCCCGCGAAGGCTCCACCTACGCGCATGCCGGGGCGATGGCCCTGTTCGGTGCCGATGGGATGCAGCAGGGTTGGCTCAGCGGCGGTTGCCTGGAGCCGGAGATCGCGCGCTGCGCCGCAGAGGCCGCCGACGCCGGTGCACCGGTGTGGATGGAGATCGACACGCGCGAGGACGAGGACCTGCTGTCCGGCTCGGCAGCCGGTTGCCGGGGGCGCCTGCACCTGGCCTTGTTGCCGCTGCACGCCTTGCCGGGTTTCGACGGGGTGGCCCAGGCCTGGCTGCAGGGCCGCGGTGGCCTGACCCTGGCGCTGGACGCCGACGGCGGCATCGTCGCCAGGGTCGCCGAGCAGGCGGCGCGGTGGTGCCTGCCGTGGCGCACGGTCTCGGCCGCGTCGCCGCGTGTCGGCGAGGTGTACGTGCCGCCTGCGCCCCGGGTCAGTGTCTTCGGCGCCGGCCCGGAAACCACCTTGCTGCTGCCCTTGCTGCGGCAGTTGGGCTGGATGACCACCCTGGTCGAGCAGCGGCCGCGCTGGTCTGGGTTGGCCGCGCTGGCCGACCGTGCCCTGGCATGCACGCCGACGCGCGCGGTGGCCGACTGTGCTGGCAGCGATGCGGCGCTGGTGATGCACCATCATTTCGAACTGGACCGCGAAGCACTGGATGCGCTGGCCGGCAGCACGATCCCGTTCGTCGGCCTGCTGGGGCCGGTGCGGCGGCGCGAGGACCTGTTCCGTTTGCTGAGCCCGGCGCAATGCGCGCAGTTGGAGCCGCGCCTGCACTCGCCGGTCGGGCTGCGCCTGGGTGGAAATGGCGCGGAGGCGATCGCACTGAGCATTGCCGCGCAATTGCAGGCCAGCCGGGCGGCGCCGCCGCGGCTGAGCGCGGTCGTGCAGGCGAGCGACAGGCCGCGGCGATCGCATCGCGATGCACTGGCGGCAGCACGGCCCTTGCTGGCCGAGGGCGGCGGCTGATGGCGCAGGCGCACGCGGCGTTGATCCTGGCGGCCGGCGCCAGCCGCCGCCTCGGCCGCGCCAAGCAGGCGCTGACCAGCGACGGCGAGCCGCTGCTGCGCAAGGTCGTGCGGCTGGCCTTGTCCACCGCGCCGGCGCGCTGCGTGGTGGTGCTGGGCGCGCAGGCCGAGGCGCTGCGCCCGCTGCTGGAGGGATTGCCGGTGGAATGCGTGCGCAATCCGGGCTGGTCCACCGGCATGGGCGGCAGCCTCGACTGCCTGCGTGCGGCGGTACGCAACGATGCCGCGATCACCCGCAGCCTGGTGCTCGGCTGCGACCAGCCGGCACTGGCCGCGGCGCATCTGCACGACCTGCTGGCGGCGGCTGCGCGGGCGGCCTCCGGTTGCGCGGTCAGCGCCTACGCCGGCGTGCGCGGCATGCCAGCGGTGGTGGCGCAGCAGCGCTGGCGCACACTGCCATTGGGCGGCGACCAGGGCTTGCGCGCGTTGTTCGCTACGCTGGCGCCGGACAGCCTCGGCTGCATCGTCGCACCGGCGTTGGCCCTGGATCTGGATACGCCGGAAGATGTGCAGGCGGCGGTGGCGCGGGGGTGGCTGGATCCGTAGCGGTTGCCGTCGGGCGTGGCGTCGATTCCCGCCGGGCTTGCGGCGCATTGCGCGAAGTGCAGCCGAGCGGGGCTTCCGTCAGACGACGGTCGATGTTGGAAGGACTTTCTGCTTCGCTCGCCGTGCTGAGGTCGCCTCTCACGCCGCCGGAAGCCCATTGTAGGAGCGGCTTCAGCCGCGACCGGCGTTAACGGGGATGCCTGTCGCGGCTGAAGCCGCTTGTGTCTTATGAGGGTCTATCGTTATAGGTGAGAGCGGAGTGCGGCAGGCCGTTTAGCCGCAGTGCCAAGCAAGCACGAGTAGGAGTCAGCGCCGCCGCACTCCGTACTCCTGCCTCACAAGCCCGAACAGTTGCCCGAGTCGCGAACTCGAACTCCACAAGCATGGGCATCGGCAGGAGTGCTCTCACCCCTGAGTCTACTGCGGAGAACGTCTATGCGACGCTTTGTCGGGATCGATGTTGCCAAGGCCGAACTGGTCATTCATGTCCTGCCGGAGGGCCACACCTGGACCCAGCCGAATACCGCACAGGAGCGGCGTGCGCTGGCCCAGCGCCTGACGGGGCTGGACTGCGAGCGGATCGTGCTGGAAGCCAGTGGTGGCTATGAACATGCCCTGCTGCGAGTCCTTCGGGAGGCGGACCTGCCCGCGGCAAGGGTGGCCGCCGATCGTCCGCGGGACCTGGCCAAGGCCCTTGGCCTGCACGCCAAGACCGACGCCCTGGACGCGCGCCTGTTGGCCATCGCCGCCCAGCACATCCCGGCCACACCCACAGCCGTACTACCCGAGCATCTTCAGTCCCTGCGCGAATTGCTGGACCTACGCGACACTCTGGTCGGCCAGCGTGATGCCCATCGGCGGCGGCTGGAGCACATCACCAGCCCCGAGGTGCAAGGCCACTGCCAAGAGGTGATCGCCCTACTGAACCAGAAGATCCAGGCGTTGACGCGGCAGATCGAGCAGCAGGCTACGACCTGCTCCACCCTGCCGAAGGTGCCCGGACTTGGCGCGATCCTGCGCGCGGTCCTGGCCGCACGGCTGCCGGAACTGGGCACGTTACCGCCGCGCAAGCTCGCTGCTCTGGTCGGGCTAGCCCCGTTCAATCGCGACAGCGGCCGCTGGCAGGGCCAGCGTCGCATCAAAGGCGGACGGGCCGAGATCCGACGCGTGCTGTACATGGCCACCTGGGCCAGCATCCGCGCCAAATCCCCCTTGGCCAAGACCTATGCCCGCCTGCGTGCGGCCGGCAAACCAGCCAAGGTCGCCATCGTCGCCTGCATGCACAAGTTCCTGCGCTGGCTCAACGCGATTGCGCGTGATCAGGCAGCGTATGCCCCTCCTGCCATCGCGGCTGCATGACAGTTGACTCCTACGAGGGGGAAGGGTGCACGGCGCGTTTCTGGAGCGCGACGCTGCAGGGGCGCCCGCGCTCAGCCGATCAGCTTGTCCGGCGTAATCGGCAGGTCGCGGATGCGCTTGCCGGTGGCGTGGAATACGGCGTTGGCGATGGCTGCGGGAATGCCCACCATGCCCAGTTCGCCCATGCCCTTGACCCCGAGCGGGTTGACGATGGTGTCGTCCTCTTCGACGAACATGGTCTGGATCTCGTGCACGTCGGCGTTGACCGGCACGTGATAGTCGGCCAGCGAGGCGTTGAGCATACGCCCGTAGCGATGGTCGATCTCGGTGCCTTCGCTGAGCGCCATGCCGATGCCCATCACCACGCCGCCGATTTCCTGGCTGTGCGAGGTCAGCGGATTCATGATCTTGCCGCAGGCGGTGGCCTCGATGACCCGCGTCACCTGCACCATGCCGGTATCCGGATCGACCTTGACCTCGATGAACTGCGCGCCGTGGGCGGCGGTTGCGTACTGTTTGCGCTCGGCCGAGGGCTTGGATTCGTGCACCACCTCCAGTTCCTGCAGGCCGTGCTGACGCATCAGCTTGGCGACCTCCAGGCCGGCCTCGGGCTTGCCGGCCGGGCGCAGCCGGCCATCGACCAGTTCCACCGCATCCACGTCCAGCCCACTGAACGCGGTCTGCCCATCCTGCCTGGCCAGCTCCAGCAGCTTGCCGCGGATCTCGCGCGCCGCGCCGTGGATCGCGCTGCCGACGCTGGCGGTGGTCCACGAGCCGCCCTGCGCCGGCGCCTTGGGCAGGCGCGTGTCGCCGAGTTCGAACTGCACGCGCTTGGCGTCGATGCCCAGATACTCGGCGGCGATCAGGGTCATCACCGTGTAGGTGCCGGGGCCGATGTCGGCGGTGGCACTGCCGACCCGTGCGCTGCCGTCGGCCTTCAGCACGACCCGCGCCAGCGCCGGCATCTGCATGGCCGCCCAGGTGCCGGTGGCCATGCCCCAGCCGACCAGCAGGCGGCCGTCGCGCATGGAGCGCGGCTCATGCGAACGCTTGCTCCAGCCGAAGGTCTCGGCGGCGAGCGCGTAGCACTCGCGCAGCGCCTTGCTCGAGAACGGCTTGCCGCTTTCCGGGTCGGTCTCGGCGTAGTTGGCCAGGCGCAGCTGCAAGGGGTCCATCTTCAGCGCATAGGCCAGTTCGTCCATCGCACACTCGATGCCGAACATCTGGCTGATGGTGCCGGGCGCACGCATCGCCTGCGGTGTCGGCAGGTCGGTCTCCACCACCTCGAAGCGATCCTCCACGTTGGGACAGGCGTACAGCGAGCGCGCATTGCGGAAGATGGCCTCGTTGAACGCCTCGATGCGCGAGGTGTTGAGCACGTGCCGGTAGCGGATCGCCTGCAGCGTGCCGGCCGCATCGGCGCCCAGGCCCAGTTCCACGCGATAGTACGGACGGTAACCGTGGCCGCTGAACATCTGCCGCCGCGTGTAGACGATTTTTACCGGCAGCCCGACCGCCTTGGACACCGCGCCGAGCAGGAAGGTGTAGTAGTTCGGGCGCAGGCACGAGCCGAACGCGCCGCCGACGAACAGCGACACCACATTGACCTTGTCCACCGGAATGCCGAAGTAGCCGGCCAACTGCTCGCGGTCCTGGTAGACGTTCTGGCTCTTGTTGACCACGGTCAGGGTGTCGCCGATCCAGTAGCCGATGCCGCCGTGCGGTTCCATCGGATTGTGATGCTCGACCGGCATCGTGTAGGCGGCTTCCAGCTTCACCGGGGCGGCGGCGAACGCGGCGGCGGGGTTGCCGCGCGGTTTCGGCGAGTCTTCCGGGGTCGGATCGTGCGCCTGGTCGAGCAGCCCGTCGAAATCCGTGTGCGCGGTCTCGGCGGCATACTCCACCTGGATCAGCCGCGATGCGTGCCGCGCCTGCTCGAAGGTGGTGGCCACCACCACCGCGATCGGCTGCGCGTTGAAATGGATGCGGTCGTCGACCAGGGCGCGGAACGACAGGTCCTCGCCCTTCTTCTTGACCGCGTCGGAGACCGGCTTGATCGCATTGAGGTGGGTCAGCACCTTGATCACGCCCGGCGCGGCCTCGGCGGCGCGGGTGTCGAGGCGCACGATGCGGCCCTTGGCGATGGTGCTGGTGAGGATGTAGCCGTGGACCAGGTGCGGGATCTGGAATTCCGCCGCATAACGGGCCTTGCCCGTGACCTTGGCGTAGCCGTCGACGCGGCGCATTTCCTTGCCGATGTAGTTCATTGCCGGTTCTCCGGTTTGGCCGCTCACGCGGCGTCGCTGCCGCTGGCGCGGTGCAGGGCGCGGATCATCGCGTGCGTGCCCATCGGGATCTTGTAGGCGTTGTGCGTCAGCGGCCGCGCCGAGGCCATCTCGGCCTGCGCGGCGGCGGCGAAGGCGGCTTCACCGACATGCCGCCCGACCAGCGCACGTTCGGCGGTGCGCGCGCGCCAGGGTTTGTGCGCCACCCCGCCCATGGCGATGCGCGCTTCGCGGATGCGTCCATCCGGTTCCAGCGCCAGCGCCGCGGCCACCGAGACCAGCGCGAACGCATAGCTGGCCCGGTCGCGCACCTTCAGGTAGTGGCTGTGCGCGGCGAAGTTCTGCGCCGGCAGGGTGATCGACTCGATCAACTCGCCGTGCGCCAACTGGTTGTCCAGGTCGGCGCGCGCGTCGGGCAGCAGGTGGAACTCGGCGAACGGGATCTCGCGGTGTGCGCCGGCCGGCGTGCGCACGTGCACGGTCGCGTCCAGCGCGGCCAGCGCCACGCACATGTCCGACGGATGCACCGCCACGCAGTGCGGGCTGTGGCCGAAGATCGCGTGGGTACGGTTGAGCCCTTCGCGCGCGCCGCAGCCGCTGCCGGGTTCGCGCTTGTTGCAGGGCAGGGCGGTGTCGTAGAAGTAGCCGCAGCGCGTGCGCTGCAGCAGGTTGCCGCCGTTGCTGGCCATGTTGCGCAATTGCATCGTCGCCCCGGCCAGGATCGCCTGGCTCAGCAGCGGATAGCGTTGGCGCACCAGCGGATGGTTGGCGGTCTGGGTGTTGTTGGCGAGTGCGCCCAGGCGCAGGCCGCCGTCGGCGGTTTCGGCGATCTCGGCCAGGCCCTTGAGCCGGGTCAGGTCGACGATCTCGTCGGCGCCGGTCACCCCTTCCTTCATCAGGTCGAGCAGATTGGTGCCGCCGCCGAGGAAGCGCGCGTTCGGGTTGGCGGCGACGCGGCGGACCGCGTCCTCCGGCGAGGTGGCGCGCTGATACTTAAACGGCGTCATCCGCCACCTCCTTGGCCATCTTCAGGGCGGTCAGTTCGGACTGGTCGACATAGCGCCAGGTCAGCGGCCGTGGGGCGCCGCCGCTGTGCACGTCCTGGATGGCGGCGACGATCTTTGGGTAGGCGCCGCAGCGGCAGATGTTGCCGCTCATCCGCTCGCGCACCTCGGCGTCGCTGAGTTCGGTGACCGGCCGGCTGACGTCGGCGCTGACATGGCTGGCGTCGCCGCGCTTGATCTCGTTCAGCAGGGCCACGGCCGAGCAGATCTGCCCAGGCGTGCAATAGCCGCACTGGAACCCGTCGTGCTGCACGAACGCAGCCTGCATCGGATGCAGCCGTTCGCCGTCGGCCAGGCCTTCGATGGTGGTGATCTGCGCGTCTTCGGCCTGTGCGGCCAGGGTCAGGCAGGACAGGCGCCGCTCGCCGTCGACGATCACCGTGCAGGCGCCGCACTGGCCGTGGTCGCAACCCTTCTTGGTGCCGGTCAGCGCCAGGTGTTCGCGCAGCGCATCCAGCAGGGTGGTCCGTGGGTCCAACTGCAACGCGTGGCGCTGGCCGTTGACCTCCAGGATCACCGGCAACGCATTCTGCGGCGGCGCGGCCTTGGCAACCGGCGCGGCGAATGCGGCCTCGCTGAAGAGGATCTGCCCGCCCGCGCTGCTCAGGCCGGCAGCCGAGAGCAGGGCAATGAATTCGCGGCGCGAGAGGCCATTGATGCCGAGCCGGCGTGCGAGTGCGGCCTCGTCCTCGCTCAGCGGGGTATCGGGCGCGCTGTCGGCGGTGCCGGACGCGGCCTCGGAACGGCGGGGGTCATGCTGCATCGGTCTCTCCTGCCTGGGGACCGCCACCATGCGCGCCGTGGCGCGGCATGGAGCGAATCGACCTGGGTAGCGGCGCCGCCATCGCGACGCCGGCGTAGGGGCGCGCATCGGCACCCGAGCGCCAGCATCGCGGCGATACCGCGAAGGGATTGCGAAGAGATCGCGAAGGCAGGGTGTCGAGGCAGTGATGCGGTCAGACGGATTCTGGGGACCGGAACGGCGCACATGCGTGGCGTCGAGCGCATCTGCAGGAGCGGTCACCGCCGCGACAGGCATCGATCGCGCCTGTCGCGGCGGACGCCGTGCCACGCGCCGTGGCGATGGCAGCACATGCGTGTGCCACCGTGCGGGCGCTACCAGCGGTACGCCACCGACAGCTGGTACTGGCGGCCGGCGATCGGGCGGCCCATGAACACGCCCCCGGTGGCCGCACCGGGCACACGCACATTGCCCTCGGTCAGGCCCAGGGTGTCGGTCACGTTGCTGCCGCTGACGGTGAACTCCCAGTGCTCGCCGCTGTGCAGGCTGGCGCCGAGATCGAGCATGTCGTAGGACGGAAGGCGCTGGCTGTTGGCCAGGTCGGCGTAGCGCTCGCCGATGTAGGAGTAGGTGGCGAACACGCGCAGATCGCCGAACGGCAGCATCCAGTAGTAGCTCGGCGTCAGCCGGAACTGGCGCTTGGGCTGGCGCATGACCTGGTTGCCGGTGTACTCGCGGTAGTTGCGGTATTTCGCATCCAGCCACACGCCGGTGCCGGCCAGCTCGAAGCCGCCGAACGGGCGGATCGCGCCTTCCACCTCCAGGCCGTAGGCGCGCGAATCGCCGACCGTGGTGAAGTTGCTGCCGTTGGCCAGGAAGGCCTGGAACGGCGAATTCTTGAAGGTGTTGTAGAACGCGGTCAGGTACAGATCGTAATTGGCCGCACCCGACTTCAATCCCAGTTCGTACTGCCGGATGTCCTGCACCTTGGTCTGTCTATCGCGCAGGTTGTCGAAGCCGGGGAACTTGACCCCGGAATTGACGCGCGCGAATACGCTGTTGTGCGCGTCGAGCTTGACGTTCAATCCGGCGGTCCACGACAGCGCATTGTCGTCCTGGTCGATGCGCCGCGCGCTCGGCAGCGAGATCGAAGTGGCGTTGTCGTACAGCGTGGCCGGATTGCCGTCCAGGTCCACGGTGGCGGTGTCGTGCACGGTGCCGGTGACATGCTGACGCTCGTAGCGCACACCCAGGTCCAGGCGCAGGCGCTCGTCCAGTTCCCATTCGTCGGCGACGAACACCGCGGCGTTCTCGCCTTCGTAGTGCGCCCGCAGGGCCAGGAAGGCGGTGCTGGTGAAGCCGTCGCGGGTGGGCTGGCGGCCGTCGTCCAGCGTCACGTCGATGCGCCGCGCATGGTTGCGCGCGGTCAGCAGCATGGTGTTGCCGAGGTACCAGGTGTCGTTGGAGGTATACCTGGCGTAGTAGCTGCCTACGGTGAGGGTGTTGCCGGCGAACAGCGTGCGGCTCAGGCGCAGGTCGTTGGTGAAGGAGTTCAGGCGCTTGTCCACCGACCACCAGCCGGCTTCCAGCACCTGCTGGTTCGGATCGACCGCACCGCCGCCATTGGTGTAGCGCGCGCTGCCGGTACTGCCGTAGCCGGCGATGAAGTCGCCCAGTCGCTGCGGCGCGTCGCCGGTGAACAGCGCATAGGTCGGCGCGGTACCGCCCATCACGTTGAAGCGGTCGGCGATGGTCCAGTCGCCCAGCTGCCAGTTCAGCTCGCCGCCGAACACGTCGATGTTGACGCCGCGGCCGTCTCCCAGGTCGCGCCGGATGGTCTGGCCGTTCGGGCCGACCGGCAGGGTGACGTTGCGGAAATCGTCGCTCAGCAGCGTGCCGCGCTGCGCATTGAGGCCGGGAAAGCTGGACAGGTCGCGGCCGTTGTTGCGCGACAACAGCGGGATCGCGGTGTAGAAGGCGTTGTTGTCGTCGGTGTGGCGCGCATAGAACGACAGTTCGCCGCTGTCCCAGCGCTTGCTCAGGGTGGCGCTGAACTGGCCGCCCTTGTCGGCGGGGAACTGCGGGTCGCGCACGCCGTCGGTCTCGCGGAAGAAACCCCCGACGCTGTAGTACCAGCCATTGCCCATCGGCCCGCTGTCGAACAGATCGATGCGGCGCAGGGCGTCGCTGCCGCCGGTGAGGCGCACGCTGCCTTCCGGCTCGTCCTGGCCCTTCTTCTGGATGAAGTTGACGGTGATGCCGGCCTGGCCGTTGGAGAAGATCGGACTGGAGCCGCCGCGCAGCACCTCCATGCGTTCGATGGTGTCGTCGGTGCGGAACAGCGTGGAGTTTTCCAGGAACGACAGGGTCGGCGGCGGGAACAGCGGTGCGCCGTCGAGCTGGAAGGTGACGAACGGCGCATCGCCTTCGGACGGCATGCCGCGCACGAAGATGTTGGCGCCGGTGCCGCCGCCGCTGGGTTCGGCCCACACCCCGGGCACGATCTTCAGCAGGTCGGCGCTGCTCTGTGGCACCGCCTGCTGGATCTGTTCGGGCGTGGCGGTGGTGATCGAGAAGCTCGCATCGCGCTTGCGCAGGCCGCTGAAGCGCGCAGTGCCGCTGACGACCACGGCATCCAGGGTGGTGGCGTCGGGTTGCGCGGCAGGCGCAGCGGGGGCACCGGCGGTCTGCGCCAGCGCGGGGGGCGCGAGCAGGGCGGCGGCGACGGACAGGGGCAGCAGCTGGCGGAGCGGGGCAAATTGCATGAAGAATCTCTCCTTTCTTCATCCGGAACGGTCGGCCGGCAGGCGGTACGCGCGTGCAGCGCGTGGCCACGTCGCAGCGGCCGCGACGGCGCGAGACAGGGGGCAACGCGCGGCGCTCTTTGTACCCCCGTCCAGCGAGCGGGCTGTTGTGCAGCGCGGTACGTGCCGGGTTTGCGTGACAGGTTGCCCACGCAGGCCGCCATCGCACGGCCATGCACGGCCTGCGCTGCGCGATGCGGTGTCGCGCGACCAGGGCAGGCGCGGTGGCGCGGATGCCTCTGGCAGACGCGCCGTCGCCATCGTCGCCACGCCGCACTTGCTATGGTCGCGCGCGTATTTCCAGGAGCGTCCTGCAATGAAGAACTGGTTGTTCCTGCTGGTGGCCATCCTCGCCGAGGTGGTCGCGACCTCGGCGCTGAAGGCCAGCGAGGGCTTCACCCGGCTGTGGCCGACGCTGCTGGCGCTGTGCGGCTATGGCATCGCCTTCTACCTGCTGTCGCTGACCCTGCGCAGCGTGCCGGTGGGCGTGGCCTATGCGCTCTGGTCGGGCATCGGCATCGTGTTGATCTCGCTGCTGGCGTGGTGGCGGTTCGGCCAGGCGCTGGATCCGCCGGCGATCGTCGGCATGGCGCTGATCGTCGCTGGCGTGGTGGTGATCAACGTGTTCTCGCGCAGCGCGCCGCATTAGCCAAAGAAAAGGCCGCCCGAAGGCGGCCTCCTCACGCTGCGGCGAGCGCGCCCGGTCAGAAGAACAGGCGCACGCCGAACGAGGCGCTGCGGCCGGGCAGCATGACGTCGTCCTTGAGGAACGAGGTGTGCACGCGCGCATCCTGGTTGGTCAGGTTGTTGCCGTCCAGGAACACTTCCCAGGCGGTGCTGCCGCTGTCGATGTGATAGGCCAGGTGCGCATCGACCAGGGTGTAGCCGGCGGTCGGGGTCTCGTTGACCGCCACCTTGTCCTGCTTCTGGTAGCGGGTGGCGCCCAGCGCGGCGCGCCAGTTGCTGGCGTCCCAGCGCAGCTGCGCGCCGTAGCGCGCCGGCGCGATGCGCGGCAGGTTGCCGCCGTCCTTTAGCCGCGCACGCACGGTGTCGCCGAACACGCGCAGGTCCCAGGCGCCGCTGTCGTTGTTGGCCAGGTGGAAGGTGGCTTCGCCCTCGAAGCCGTGGAAGATCGCATCGGCCTGGGTCCACTGGCGGATCGGCAGGAAGTCGTTGTCTTCCTCGTGGTACCACTGGCCGCCGGTGTCGACGATGTAGATGAAGTCGTCGTAGCGGTTGTAGTAGCCGGCCACCTTGGCGTCGACCCAGTCGTTCTTGAAGATCAGGCCCAGTTCGGCCTGGTTGGCCTTCTCGGTCTTCAGGTCGGGGTTGCCGATCTCGTAGGCGAGGGTGGCGATGTGCGGGCCGTTGGCGAACAGTTCTTCCTCGGCCGGGGCGCGCTCGGCGTGGTCGAGGTTGGCGGTCAGGCGCCACTGGTCGTTGAAGCGGAAGCCGCCGCTGAGCGACAGGCTCTTCGGGGTGAAGTCGCGGTCCACGCCGGTGTCGGTCTCGTACTTGGTCTTGTCCACGCGTGCGCCGACCTCGGCCTGCACGCGGTCCCAGCTGTTGCGCGCCAGCGCGAACACGCCGAGGGCGCGGGTGTCGGTCTTCGGCACGAAGGCTTCTTCGCCGATGGCCTGGAAGGTGGAATCGCTGCCCTGCACGCCGACCGCGGTCTGCCAGCCGCCGCCCAAACCGAAGGAGGCCTCCACGCGGCCTTCGTTGGCGCGCTTGTCGAACTTGGTGCCCACTTCCGCGCCTTCGAACTCGGTGTGGGTGTAGGCGGTGTGGCCGAAGCTGTAGTGCAGCGCGCTGCCGTCGCCCCACGGGTCGTTCAGCGCGCCCTTGAGCTCGAAACGGTCCTGGTGCAGCTGCAGCGACACGCCGCGCTCGCCGGCAGCCGGGTCGCCGGGTTCGCCCGGGTTGCCGTAGTTGTCGCGGAAGCGCGAGATTGACACGCCGACGAAGCCCCAGTCGCCGGCCAGCGAGCTGCCGATCGAGCCGACCTTGGACTTGACGAACGAGTTGAGCTGCGGGCCCTGCGGCGTGTCGTAGTCCTTCAGGTTGCGATACACGCCATCGGCGTGGATCGACAGGCCGCTGCCGTTGCCGGCATCGACGCGGAACATGTCGGTGTTGCCGCTCTTGTCGCCGCCTTCCCAGCGCGCTTCGGCACGGCCGTGCACGCCGTCGACCGGGGTCTCGGCGATGCGCCCGTCGACCACGTTGACCACGCCGCCGATGGCGCCGGAGCCGTACAGGAGGGTGGACGGACCCTTCAGCACCTCGATCTGGTCGGCCAGGAACGGCTCCACTGCCGGCGAATGGTCCTGGCTGACCGTGGACACGTCCTGCGAGGACAGGCCGTCGTTGAGCACCGCCACGCGCGGGCCGTCGAGGCCGCGGATGATCGGCCGGCCCACGCCGGGGCCGAAGTTGGAGCTCTGCACGCCCGGCAGGCTGGCCACGGTCTCGCCGATGCTGGCGCCGCGGTTTTCGTCCAGGCGCTCGCCGGCCAGCACGTCCACCGGCTGGCTCAGCGCGCCGGCCGCATCGCGCAGCGGGCTGGCGGTGACGACGACCTGGTCCATGTCCTTCACGTGCCGGTCCTGCCTGTGGCCCGCGCCGTGGCGACTGTCGCTGGCCGGCGGCGTGGCGTCGGCCGCGGCGGTCGCCGTGGTGGGATCGGCGGCCAGGGCCAGCGACGGGTTCAACAGGCCAAGCAGGGCCAGGGACAGGGCGGAACGGCGGAGCAGGGCGGGACGGTGAGAGGGCATGGGCATTCCATCAGGAGGGACAGTCGGGGCGACGTGCGCGCTGCCGACACCGCACAGCGGCGGTGGACGGTCGGGGAAGGGGCACGGGACGCGCTGGTCGCCGGCGGCCGAATGTTATATTATTCCGTAACACTTTCAACCCGTGCCGCTCGTCATGTCCTCACCGTTCGATCTGCGCGCCACGCTCGACCGCCTCGGCGCCACCGGTTCGCTGCTGTGCGCGGTGCATTGCGCGGTGCTGCCGCTGGCGCTGGCGGTGCTGCCGTCGCTGGGTCTGGCGATGTGGCTGGGCGAGGGCGTGGAGCGCAGCCTGGTGCTGTTCGTGACCTGCCTGGGGCTGTTCAGTCTGGTGCTCGGTTATCGCCGGCACCGCGCCTGGCAGGCGCTGGGCCTGCTGGTGCTCGGCCTGCTGGCGCTGTGGGCCGGCCTGTTGGTGCCGGCGCTGCACCACGCGGTGGCGCCGCACGCGGCGATCATGACCTTCGGCGGCACCCTGGTCGGCCTTGCCCACCTGCTCAACCTGCGCCTCAATCACGGCCACGTGCACGACGCAAGCTGCGCCCACTGAGCGCACGTGGTAGGCTTGCCGCCCTTGCGCGAGGGCGCCGACCGCGTTGGCCTCGCCAAACCCCGTGCGTCGCGCGGGGGTTTTCGCACATACATTCAGGAGTCGATGAGCATGGGTAAGGGTGACCGCAAGACCGCCAAGGGCAAGCGCTATAACGCCAGCTACGGCAATGCGCGCTCGCACAGCGTGAGCAAGGTGGCCGTGGGCGCTGGTGCGCCGGTCGCGAAGAAGTCGGTGGTCAAGGCGCCTGCGGCCAAGAAGGCCGTGGCCAAGAAGACGGTCGCCAAGGCCGGCTGAGCCAGCCACCGGTTGCGACGAAGAACGCGGCGCTTGCGCCGCGTTTTTTTATGTCTGTTTTTTGCTGCCCGGCCGCCGCCAGGCAGCGGCCTTGCGAAAGCGGGAGTGGCGGCGGCGCGCTTGCCGATCGCGCAAGCGCAGGGGATGCGCCGGCAATCTAGTGTGGGCGTGGCGCGGTCGGGCCCTCGTCGCGGTCGTCGTGGTCGCTGCCGGCCAGATCGGCGACCAGCGAGGTCGGCGCTTCCTCTTCGGCGGGCGGCGCCGACGCCGGCGGCGGTGCCACCAGCAACAGCTCGGCCAGGCCGCGATAGATCGGCGTGCGGCACACCAGCGCCGAGGCGCCGCGGGCGATCAGCACCGTGGCCAGGATCGGCAGCAGCATGTCGCTGCTGTCGGTGAGTTCCAGCGAGATCACCGCCGAGGTCAGTGGCGCCTGGGTCACCCCGGTGAGATAGGCGCACATGCCCAGCAGCACGAAGATGCGCGGGTCCACGCCCGGCATCAGCACGGCCAGGTTGTGGCCGAGCCCGGCGCCGACCGCCAGCGCCGGCGAGAACAGGCCGCCGGGGATGCCGGCGACGTAGGAGACCAGGTTCGCCAGCAGCTTCATCAGGCCGAACTCGTGGCCGACGCTGGCGTGCCCCTGCACCAGGCTGCGCGCCTGCTCGTAGCCGGTGCCGAATGCGCCGGCGCCGAAGATCAGGCCCAGCAGCACCAACGCCAGGCCGCACAGCGCGGCCAGCAGCACCGGCTGCCGCCGGCGCAGGTCGCCCAGCCAGCGCGGCCGGCCGGCGGCGCTGGCCAGCACCATGCGCGAGAAGGCGCCGCCGAGCAGGCCGGCGACCACGCCGCACAGCAGGATCGCCAGCCACGCCTTGCCCAGCGGCAGGCCGGCGGTGGCGACCCGGCCGAAGTAGGTGTAGTCGCCGAGCAGGCCCAGCGAGATCACGCCGCCGACGATCACCGCGGTCAGCAACGTGCCGGAGAAGTGGTGCTCGAAGCGCCCGCTCAATTCCTCGATGGCGAACACCACGCCGGCCAGCGGCGTGTTGAACGCGGCGGCGATGCCGGCGGCGCCGCCGGCCAGCAGGAAATGGCTGGCCTGGCGCGCGTCGCGGAAGCCGAACCAGCGCCCGAACACGTACATCAGGCTGGCGCCGACGTGCACGGTCGGGCCTTCGCGGCCGATCGAGGCGCCGCCGAACAGGGCCATGGTGGTCAGCATCAGCTTGCCGGCGGACACGCGCAGCGACAGGTTGGATTGGCGGAAGCCGTCGTCGGTGCGGTCCAGCGCGGCGATCACCTGCGGAATGCCGCTGCCGCGGGTGGGACGCAGCGCGCCGTTGGTCAGCCAGGCGAGCAGGGCGAACACGCTCGGGGTCAGCAGCAGCGCCCACCACGGCGAATGCGCGGTGATGCGCTGGAACACGTGGAAGGCGGCGTCGCTGGCCTTGGCGAAGACGATGGATACCAGTGCCACCGCCACCGCGCCGCCCCACAGCACGGCGCGCTGCTTCCAGCTCTCCTGCGAGATCAGTTGGCGCAGGCGCGGTGGTTGCGCGGAGTCGGGCGAGTGCATGCGGCCATTGTCGCACGCGTTGCCCCGGGCGGGCGTCGGCGCGCCGACGCCGTTGCCCTGGCGCTTAGGGCGAGTCACCCATTCCCGAGTATGCCGCGCCGCGGTTGCGCGCGCCTGTGGCCGCGTCATCGCTCGGGGATGGGTGGCCCGCCCTAGCGCAGCGCCGGCAACAGGGCCTGCGGATCGCCGTCGTTGGGCGCGGCGGGGATGCCGAGCAGGCGGGTCAGCAAGGGATAGACGTCGACGTTGTCGATCGGCGGCAGGGTGACACCGCGGCGGAACGCCGGACCGCGGGCGACGAACACCGCGCGCATCGACGGCAGCGCCGGGTCGTAGCCGTGCGAACCGCGCAGGCCGCGCGGCTTCTCGGCGATGCGTGCACGCGGTAGCGCATCCCAGCCCTCGTGCATCTGGCACACGATCGGCGGGATGCGCGGGTTGCTGCCGTAATGCCAACGCGCCGGCAGCTCGCCCTTGCGCCAGCAGTCGTACTGCGGGTGCGCGCCGAGCAGCCGCGCCTCGGCCGCGGCCTCCTGGCCCGGGCGCGGGGCGATGCCCACCGATTGCCCGTAGCTGATCACCGTGGCCTGTTGCGGCGATACCATCTCCTCCACCGCCAGCACCTGCCTGGGCGGCACCGCGGCCATGCCGTGGTCGGACACCAGCACCAGGTTGATGTGGTCCAGTTCGCCACGCTGCGCCAGGCCGTCGAGCAGATGCCCGATCGCGGCATCGATGCTGGCGATGGCCTGCGCGTATTCCCGCGACTCCGGGCCGTGGTCGTGGCCGGCTTCGTCCACCTGTTCGAAGTACAGCGTCAGCAGCTGCGGCCGCGTCGCGCTGGCATCGTCCAGCCAGCCCATTACCTGATCGACCCGCGCGTTCGGCGGCATGTCCGCGTCGAAGGTCTGGCGGCGGCTGGGGCGCACGCCCTGGATGGCCGCCTCGCTGCCCGGCCAGGCCCAGGTCGCCGCGTGCAGGCCCGCCTTCTCGACGCCGACCCAGATCGGTTCGCCACCCCACCAGCGGCCATCGCCGACCGCGGCGCGATCGCTGATCTGGAACGTGCCCAGTACCGGGTCCTGCATGCTGTTGTGGACGATGCCGTGATGGTCCGGACGCAGGCCGGTGGCGATGGTGTAGTGGTTGGGGAAGGTCAGCGACGGATACGAGGGCGTCATCCACTGCGCACGCACGCCGTCGTGGACCAGGCGGCTCAGGTTCGGGGCGATGCCGCGATCGAGCATGTCCGCGCGCAGGCCGTCGATCGAGATCAACAGCACCGGCGTGGGCAGCGCCGCCGGCGCGGCGGCGCTGGCCGCGGCAGTCGCATGCGGGGGCGTGGAGGGGGCGGAGGCGCAGGCACCGAGCAGCAGGGTGGCGCAGACGAGCGTGGAGCGCAGGACGGAGGACATCATCGCCGCATCATAAAGCGCGCACGGTGACGTGGCGAAGACAGCGCCCGCCGCGCGCCCATCGGCTGGCGAATGCGGCAAGGCCACGGCGTTGGCGGCAGGCCCACCGCGTGCCGCGGCGCTCAGCCGAACAGGGAGGCCATCGTGCCGGTGGCCGCGCCGCCGCCGTCGCGCCGCTCCAGCGCCAGCAGTGCGGCCTTGGTCGGCAGGCCGCCGCCGAAGCCGGTCAGTGCGCCGTTGGCGCCGATCACCCGATGGCAGGGCAGCACGATCGGCAGCGGGTTGCGGCCGTTGGCGGCGCCCACCGCACGCACCGCACGCGGCTGGCCGAGGTGCTGCGCCAACTGCGCGTAGCTCCAGGTCGCGCCGAACGGGATTTCGGCCAACGCCAGCCATACCCGCCGCTGGAACTCGGTGCCGTGCGGGGCCAGCGGCAGGTCGAAGCGCTCGCGCTCGCCGGCGAAGTAGGCCAGCAACTGCTCGCGCGCGGCGCGCACCGGGGCCGGATCGTGCACCCAGTCGGCACGGCCGCGGGCGTCGTAGCGGTTCTCCGGGAACAGGATGTGGCGCACGCCATCGGCGCCGACGGCGACGGTCAGCTCGCCGATCGGCGTGGCGAAGCGGTCGTAGGACAGCGGGGACGTGGTCATGCGCGGGTCTCCTCGGGAGGATCGTTGGCCAGGTGCCACAGGTGCAGCACCGCATAGGCGCGCCAGGGCCGCCAGGCCTGCGCGCGCGTCTCGGTGGCGCGTTCGCTCAGGCGCGCGCCGCCTTCGCCGAGCATGCGTTGCAGCACTAAGTCGCCGGCGGGGAAGGCGTCGGGCTGGCCGAGCGCGCGCAGGGCGATGTATTGCGCGGTCCAGGCACCGATGCCGGGCAAGGTGATGGCGTGGGCAACGAAGTCGTCCAGGCGCTGGCCGGCGCGGAAGGACAGGCGGCCGTCCAGCACCGCCTGCGCCAGCGCACGGATCGTCGCCGCCCGCGAGCGCGGCAGGCCGATCGCTTCCAGCGGCGCGTCGCGCAGCGCCTGCGGGGTCGGGAAGGCGCGATCCAGCCCCGGCGGCTGGCCGGGCCGCGCGGCGCCATGGCGATCGACCAGGCGCGCGGCCAGGGTCGCGGCGCCGGCCACGCTGACCTGCTGGCCGAGTACCGCGCGCACCGCCACTTCGAAGCCGTCCCAGCCGCCCGGCACGCGCAGCCCGGGGCGCCGGGCGACGGCCCGCGCCAGCAGCGGATCCTCGCCGAGCGTGGCGTGCACCGCGCGCAGGTCGGCATCCAGGTCGAACACGCGGCGCACCCGGCGCACGATGTCGGGAATGGTGCGCGGATCGGCCGCGGCGATGTGCAGGCGCAGTTCGTGGCGCTGCGGATCGGCTTCGACACGGATGCGGGTGGAGGCCGCGCAGGGACCGAGCACGCGTTCGTAGCTGGTTTCGCCGATGCGCTCGATGCCGGGGATCGCGCGCTTGCGCAGGAACGCCAGCATCGCCGGGAAGTCCAGCGGCGGCCGATAGCCCAGGCGCAGCACCAGGTCGCCGCCGGGGCTCTCGGCGCGCTGCTTGCGGATCGCCGAGGGCGGCATGCCGCAGCCGTCGAGGAAGGCGGCGTTGAAGCGGCGCAGGCTGTTGAAGCCGGCCGCCAGCGCCACCTGGGTGATCGGCAGTGCGGTCTCGGTCAGCAGTTGCTTGGCCAGCAACAGGCGCCGGGTGGCGTGCACCGCCGCCGGGGTGGCGCCGAGCTGGGCGACGAACAGGCGCTGCAGCTGGCGCGCGCTGATCCCCAGTTCGGCGGCGAGCGCGGCGACACTGGCGTCCTGCAGGGCGCCGTCGGCGATCAGCGCCAGCGCACGCCGCACGACCTCTTCGCCCAGGTGCTGCTGCGCCTCCGGCGACAGTTCGGGGCGGCAGCGCAGGCACGGCCGGTAGCCCGCCGCAGCAGCCGCAGCCGCGCTGGGGTAGTAGCGCACGTTGCTGCGCTTGGGCGGCGGCGCCGGGCACACCGGCCGGCAGTAGATGCCGGTGCTGCGCACGGCGGTGAAGAACACGCCGTCGAAGCGCGCATCGCGCGACTGGCGGGCGCGGTCGTAGAGGGCGTGGTCGGTGGCAGCGAGGGCGGGCATGGCGCCAGTCTAGTCGGCCCCGGCACGGCGCACTGGCCGTTTTCGGACAGCAATGCCGCCGCGTGCGCGTGGCCGCGGCGCCCGCGGTTTAGGCGCAGTTGGGGAGGCTCCGCGCTGCCGCACTAGACTAGGTCCACGGGCGCCCGGCGCCTGGCTTTTTCGTGTTCGCCCTGGATCCCTGTTTGGCCGCTCCGTTCAGACTCTGCTGGTTGTCGCTGTGTTGCCTGGGCCTGTTGGCCTGCGGGCAGCAGCCGGCGTCGGCGCCGCGGACCGTCGCCGACAGCCCCTCCGCCGACGGCGAGCACATGGTCTCGATCGGCGCACCGCCGGCACCGCCGCCGCATGCGGTCGCGCCCAAGCACGATCCGCAAGCCTGGGACGAGGCCACCCTGGAAAACGGCGAGGCCTTCATCAGCTGCGATACCGACTATGCCGACGAGGCCGGCGACGGCCAGCCGCTGGCCGGGCTGGACCGGCCAGCGGTGGAAGCTGCGCTGGCGCCGTGCCGCGAGCGCGGGCTGATGCGGGTGCGCTATGTCGGCAAGATCAACGCCGGCTTCGCCGAGCTGGTGCGACGGCTGGCCGAGGTGGCCAGACAGACCGGCATCGGCAAGCGCGTGCTCGACCTCGATTCCAGCGGCGGCCAGGTCGAGGCGGCGATTCGCGCCGGCGACGCCATCGGCGAATCCGGCTGGACCGTGTGGGTGCGCGAGGGCTCGGTCTGCCACAGCGCCTGCGTGTTCGTGCTGGCCGCCGGCGACAACCGGCTGATCTCCGGCAAGGTCGGCATCCACCGAATGATGCGGATCAGTTCCACCGCGACCTCGCGCGCCGAACTCAACCGTGAACTGCAGGAGGTCTATGGCAACGTCAAGGACTACCTGGAGCGCAACGGCGTGGCGGTGGCGGTGGCGGATCTGATGATGACCGTGCCCAACCGCAGCCTGCGCCTGCTCAGCAACGACGAACTCAAGCAGTACGGGCTCGATGGCACCAACGCGGTGCAGGACGATCTGGAGCGCATCAAGCAATTGCGCAAGTGCGGCGACGACTTCGTGCGGCGCAAGGATGCGTTCCTGGTCGCCTTCGACCAGGAGTGCAAGACCAGGAATGACGTGGATCTGGAGAGCCTGACCGCCTGCGGCCAGGCGCTGAAGCAGCGCTTCGGGTTCCCGGACCAGGCCTGCCCGATGGAAAGCCCGCTGTCGGAGATCGACGTGGCGACCCTGCCGCTGGCCTCGCCCGGGGCCTGAACGGCGGCTGCGGCGCGTTCCGCGCGTTCACGTGGCGCGCATCGACACGGGACTAGCGTCGCCGCATCACCACCCCGGAGCGCGCGCATGGCCGCCGGAACCCACTTGATGCTGCGGCTGTATCTGCCCCCGGCGTTGCTGGCGCTGGGTGGCTTCGTGATCGCCGAAGTGCTGCTGCACTTCGCCAATGGCCTGCATGCGCCCTGGCTGGCGCGGACCGGCTCGCTGCTGAGCCTGTTCGGCCTGCTCGCGGCCACTGCCTGGGCGCTGTGGGCCAGCTGGCGCGCCTGGCACCGCCAGCGCTACGCCACCGCGGCCGCGGTGGTGGCGAGCGAGGAAACGCCGTAGCGCCGCTGCGTCGGTCCGTCATGGCGGCGTAGACTGCGGCCCTCGCCACCGCCGCCGCCGAGCGATGTCCTTGCCCACGTCCGTCCCGTTCCGCTTTCCTGTCGTCCTGCTGGCCTTGATGGCCGGCGCCGCCTCCGCGCAAACCGCGTCCCCGGCACCGTCGTCCGCACCCACGCCGACGCCGACGACTGCCCCGCCAGCGGCCCCCGCCGCACCCGCCGGCGCTCCCGCGGCGACAGCGAAGCCGGCGCCGCGCCATGCCGGCACCGCGACCCCCGCCCCCGGACCGCTGGCCAAGCAGGATGCGCAGATGGCCCAGGCCGGGCTGCGCGCCGCGCAGCTGGTCGACGCCGGGCGCACTGGCGAACTGTGGGACGGCGCCTCGGCGGTGGCGAAGAAGGCGGTGACGCGTGCCGTGTTCGTGCGCGAGATCGACGCCGCGCGTGCACGGCTGGGCGCGCTGCTCGGCCGCGGCGTGGCCAGTGTGGCGCGGGTGCAGTACGCCGCCGGCTCGCAGGTGCCGCCGGGCACCTACGTCAACATCAGCTTCCCCAGCCGCTTCGCCAACGCGCCGCAGCCGGTGCGCGAGCTGGTGTCCTTGCGGTTGGACGAGGACAAGACCTGGCGCCTGGTCGGTTATCACGTCGCCATGCCCGATTGAGCGGCATGCTGCGCGCCGTCTTCCCTTTCCCGACGAGGCTCCGATGCCCACCGAAATCCGCATGCTGGCCTGGGCGATCCTGCTCGGGATCGTGCAATTGCTGCTCGCGTCCGCCTTCGTCACCGCGCAGCGCGGCTTGAAGTGGAACGCCGGCGCACGCGATGCGCCGCAGCCGCCGCCGGCCGGCGTGGCGGGGCGCCTGGATCGCGCCCTGCGCAACTTCCTGGAGACCTTCCCGTTTTTCGCCGCCGCGGCGGTGGCGGTGGCGGCACTGGGCAAGGGCGATGCGCACACCGCGCTGTCGGCGCAGATTTATGTGTGGGCGCGGGTGGCCTACGTGCCGCTGTACGCGGCCGGCGTGCCGTACGTGCGCAGCCTGGTCTGGGTGGTGTCGCTGTGGGCGATCCTGCAACTGGTGTGGGCCTTGCTCTGAACCTCGCAGGCTGCGACCGATCGTCGCAGCGCTGATCCAGATCAAGGACGCGGTGCGCGGCGGTCGTATCCTGGCCGGGTCCGATCACGGAGTTGCCGCATGCAAGTGGATATCGCCATCGTCGGGGCCGGTCCTGCCGGCCTGTGCTTCGCCCGCTCGCTGGCCGGCAGCGGCCTGTCGCTGGCGCTGATCGAGCCGCAGCCGCGCGCGGCGCTGGCCGAGGCCGCCTTCGACGGCCGCGAGATCGCCCTGACCCATGCCTCGCGGGCGCTGCTGGAGCAGCTGGACCTGTGGGCGCGGATCGACCCGCAGGCGATCGCGCCGCTGCGCGATGCGCGGGTGATGAACGGCTCCTCGCCGTTCGCGCTGACCTTCGCGGCGGGCGAGGGCAGCCGTGGCGACCTGGGCTGGCTGGTGCCCAATCACCTGATCCGCCGCGCCGCGTTCGCCGCGGTGCAGGACCAGCCAGGCCTGACGTTGCTCGACGGGGTTTCGGTGCAGGCGCTGCGCCGCGACGCGCGCCAGGCGCAGCTGCAGCTTTCCGACGGGCGCAGCGTGGCTGCGCGGCTGGTGGTGGCGGCCGACAGTCGTTTTTCCAGCACCCGCCGCATGAGCGGCATTGGCGCGCAGTTGCGCGATTTCGGCCGCACCATGCTGGTATGCCGGGTGCGCCATGCGCGTCCGCACCATCAGACCGCCTGGGAGTGGTTCGGCTACGGCCGCACCATGGCGTTGCTGCCGCTGCACGGCAACGCCGCGTCGGCGGTGCTGACCCTGCCGCCGGAGCGCGCGCAGGCGCTGTTGCAGATGGACGAGGCGGCGTTGGGGGCGGAGATCAGCGCCTGCTTCGAGCACCGCCTGGGCGCGATGACCCCGCTGGTGCGGCCGCAGGCCTATCCGCTGGTGGCGGTATATGCACAGCGCTTCGTCGCCGAGCGCTATGCCTTGATCGGCGATGCCGCGGTGGGCATGCATCCGGTGACCGCGCACGGCTTCAACTTCGGCCTGCAGAGCCAGGCGCGGCTGGCCCGCGCGCTGCACCAGGCGGTGGCACGCGGTGGCGACATCGCCGCGCCCGCGCTGCTGGCCGGCTACCAGCGCGGGCACCGCCTGGCCACGCGCCCGCTGTACGAGGCGACCAATGCGATCGCCGCGCTGTACACCGACGACCGCCTGCCGGCGCGCGCCCTGCGCAGTGCCGCGTTGCGCGTGGCCGACCGGGTCGCGCCGTTCAAGCGCGCGATCGCCGCGCACCTGACCCAGCGCGTGGCGGCCATGGCGCGCTGAGGTCAGGCCGCGGCGAGCGGAGCGACGCGTCGGCGCGTGCGCTGTGGTGGTTGTCGCGCGGGCTGAGCCTGTCGTACGCGTCCTCGTAGGAGCGGCTTCAGCCGCGACCACGCTTTACCAGGAAAGCCCGGTCGCGGCTGAAGCCGCTCCTACGAGGGTGGAGGCATGCCTCCTGGGTCCGGCAACCTCAGGGTGAACGCGGTTGCGCCGCACCGGCGACGAGTTGGGCGAGGGCGCTTTGCAGGTCGCCCGAGCGCTGCGCCGCTTCGATCGGGGCGATGGCCCAGGCGCAGCCGGCGTGGCGCAGGTGCTGGCGCCAGTCGCCGGGCCAGGCCTCCAGTTCGTCCAGCGCCAGGTGGATGGAGCCGCCGCGCTCGCCATGCCCGCCACAGATGGATTGGCCCAGGCAGAACGGACGCGCCGCGTCCGGATCGAGCTGCACGATGTATACGTCGTGCCGCGGATGTGCCGCGGACGGCGCGATGTTGCGGGCGCCGAGCTCGATCAGCATCGTCCGGCGCCCCGCGTTGCCCGGCAGCGTCGGCCAGCAAGTGGCAGGCCGCGCACGCCGACGCCGGTCATGCCTTGCCGAGCACCTGCACCTGCACGTCGCCCAACTGCACCACCTGGCCCGCGCGCACCTTGCAGGCCTTGCGCAGCTCGACCTCGCCGTCCACGCGCACCTGACCTTCGCTGATCACGGCCTTGGCCGCGCCGCCGCTGTCGCACAGGCCGGTCAGTTTCAACAGGTGCTTGAGTTCCACGTAGTCGCTTTCTAGCTGGAGATCGATGGTCTGCATTGGGGGCTGCTCGGAAATCGGTGCCCATTGTCGGTCATTCGCGGCAAAACGCCCACCATGTCGATCGTCCGAGCGCATCTGCCGCGGCGGTTGGCCGCGGCGTCGGGACGCCTGTGGCCGGCCGCAACGGCGGTGGCCGGCAGTGCGGAGCGGGTCACGCCTGAACGGTGCCGTTCACCTGATTTCGACATGCGGCCCGGCAGAGCGCACAATAGGGGCTTCTTTGCGCCTGCCGGTTCTCTGCGGCGCCCCCGGAGTCTCCCATGTCCCAAGATACCCCCGCGCCGCTGCTGTTCGCAGATCTCGGCCTCTCCCCTGCTGTGATGAAGGCGGTCGCAGATGTCGGCTACGAGTCGCCGTCGCCGATCCAGGCCGCCACCATCCCGGCGCTGCTGACCGGCCGCGACCTGCTCGGCCAGGCGCAGACCGGCACCGGCAAGACCGCCGCGTTCGCGCTGCCGATCCTGTCGCGGCTGGATTTCGCCCAGCGCAAGCCGCAGGCGCTGGTGCTGGCGCCGACCCGCGAACTGGCGATCCAGGTGGCCGAAGCGTTCCACCGCTACGCCGCGGCGATCCCCGGCTTCCAGGTGCTGCCGGTGTACGGCGGCCAGCCCTACGTGCAGCAGCTGTCGGCGCTCAAGCGCGGCGTGCACGTGGTGGTGGGCACCCCGGGACGGGTCATCGACCATCTCGATCGCGGCACCCTGGACCTGTCCGAGCTGAAGACGCTGGTGCTGGACGAAGCGGACGAAATGCTGCGCATGGGCTTCATCGACGACGTCGAGGCGGTGCTGAAGAAGCTGCCGGACTCGCGCCAGGTGGCGCTGTTCTCGGCCACCATGCCGCCGGCAATCAAGCGCATCGCACAGACCTATCTGAACGACCCGGCCGAGGTGATCATCGCCTCCAAGACCACCACCTCGGCCAACATCCGCCAGCGCTACTGGGCGGTGAGCGGGCTGCACAAGCTCGACGCGCTGACCCGGATCCTGGAGGTCGAGCCGTTCGACGCGATGATCATCTTCGCCCGCACCAAGGCCGGCACCGACGAGCTGGCGCAGAAGCTGCAGGCGCGCGGCCTGGCCGCGGCGGCGATCAATGGCGACATCCAGCAGGCGCAGCGCGAGCGGGTGATCCAGCAGCTCAAGGACGGCAAGCTCGACATCCTGGTCGCCACCGACGTGGCCGCGCGCGGCCTGGACGTGGAGCGGATCAGCCACGTGCTGAACTACGACATTCCCTACGACACCGAAAGCTACGTGCACCGCATCGGCCGCACCGGCCGGGCCGGGCGCAGCGGCGAGGCGATCCTGTTCGTCAGCCCGCGCGAGCGCGGCATGCTGCGCGCGATCGAGCGCGCCACCCGCCAGCCGATCGAGGAAATGCAGCTGCCGAGCGTGGACGCGGTCAACGACCAGCGCGTGAGCCGCTTCATGGAGAAGATCAGCGAGACCATCGCCGCCGGCGGCATCGACATGTACCGCGATCTGCTGCAGAAGTTCGAGGCCGAGAAGAACGTGCCGATGGTGGAAGTGGCCGCGGCGCTGGCGCGCCTGCTGCAGGGCGACACGCCGTTGCTGCTGGCCCCGGACCGCCCGCGCCCGCCGCAGGGCGAACGCTTCGAACGCCGCGAGCGGCCCGAGCGCGCCGCCCGTCCGGCGCCGCCTGCGCGTGGCGAGGACTTCGACTACCACCGCGACGTCGGCAGCTTCGAGGCCCCGCGCCGCGACAAGGCGCCGAAAGCGCCGCGCGGCGCCCCGGACGTGGGCATGGAGACCTACCGTATCGAGGTCGGTCACCAGCATGGGGTCAAGCCGGCCAACATCGTCGGCGCGATCGCCAACGAAGCCGGGCTGGAGAGCAAGTACATCGGCCGCATCGACATCCACGACGACCACTCGATCCTGGATCTGCCGGCGGACATGCCGCGCGAACTGCTGACGCACCTGAAGAAGGTCTGGGTCTCCGGCCAGCAACTGCAGATGCGCAAGCTCGACGACGACGCCCCCGGCGGCGCCCCGTTCAAACCGAAGTTCGCGCGCACCGGCAAGCCCGGCGGCAAGCCCAACGCCGCCGGCCCACGCCCGGCCGGCCGCTTCGCCGCCGACCGGCCGCCGCGCAAGGGGCCGCCGAAGCGCTGAAAGGCCGGGAATAGGGAGTAGGGAATCGGGAATGGGGGGCGTCCCCGCTGCTGCTCCCTGCCGTCGTTCCCAACGTTAGCCATGGCCCAGTCGGCAGCAGCCCGCTGTTGCCATTCCCCATTCCCGATTCCCCATTCCCAGCCCATGTCAGTCCGCCTCAACAAGCACATCGCCGAGACCGGTTTTTGCTCGCGCCGCGAGGCCGATCGGCTGATCGCCGCGCGCCGCGTCACCGTCAACGGCCTGCCTGGCGGGGTCGGTTCGGTGGTGGGCGAGGGCGACGAGGTCAAGGTCGATGGGCAGCCGCTGCGCGCGCGCGCCAAGGCCAAGAGCGGGCGCCGCCACGTCTACATCGCGCTGAACAAGCCGGTCGGGGTGACCTGCACCACCGAGAGTGCGGTCAAGGGCAACATCGTCGACTTCGTCGGCCATGAGCAGCGCATCTTCCCGATCGGGCGCCTGGACAAGGAGTCCGAGGGGCTGATCCTGATGACCAGCAACGGCGACATCGTCAACGAGATCCTGCGCGCGGAGAACCGTCACCAGAAGGAATATCTGGTGGCGGTGAACAAGCCGGTCACCGACGAGTTCCTGCGCGGCATGGCGCGCGGCGTGCGCGTGCACGACCAGATGACCCTGCCGTGCCGCACCGCACGGATCGCCAAGTTCGGCTTCCGCATCGTGCTGGAGCAAGGGCTCAACCGGCAGATCCGGTTGATGGCGGCGGCGTTCGATTACCGTGTCACCCAGTTGCGCCGCGTGCGCATCGACAACATCAAGCTCGGCGCGCTGAAGCCGGGCCAGTGGCGCAATCTCACCGAGCAGGAACTGCGCGGCCTGCTGCCGCAGCGCCAGGAGTGGTAACCGCGTCTCAGTGTCCGCGGCCGGCCGCCGCCGCGCCGGCCAGGGCTGGCGTCCGCCACGGATTTGGCCATACTGCGCAACGCGAACCAACGCCGCCGCTGGGTACCCCGTGATCAAGCCCCGCAAGCCCGACAACGAAGCCGCACGCCTGCAGGCGCTGCATGCGCTGCAGATCCTCGATACCGAGCCGGAAGCGTCCTACGACGATCTGGTCGACATCGCCGCCAAGCTGTGCGGCACGCCCTCGGCGCTGATCTCGCTGGTGGACGACGAGCGGCAATGGCTGAAGGCGCAGCGCAACGTCTGCCTGTTGAGCAATGCGCGCGACGAGTCGTTCTGCGGGCACACCATCCTGACCCCGGAGCAGGTCATGATGGTCGCCGACGCCACCGCCGATGCGCGCTTCCAGAACAATCCCCTGGTCACCGAGGGTGGGGTGCGGTTCTACGCCGGCGCGCCGCTGCTGACCCGCGACGGCCTGCCGGTGGGCACCGTGTGCGTGCTCGACAATGAGCCGCGCACCCTCCAGCCCGGACAACTGGCGGCGCTGCAGGCGTTGTCGCGGCAGGTGATGCAACTGATCGAACTGCGCCGCACCAGCCATGCGCTGGCGCTGCAACTGCGCGAACGCGCCTGGTACGAGCAGCAGTTGCTGCAGTACCAGCAGTCGCTGGAATCGCTCAACGCCGAACTGCTGGAGCAGGCGCGCACCGATCCGCTGACCGGCCTGCTCAACCGCCGCGCCTTCGCCACCGCGCTGATGATCCACGCCGAGGCCGCGCAACTGGGCACCGCGCCGCTCAGCGTGGCGATCCTGGACCTGGATTACTTCAAGAGCGTCAACGACCTGCATGGCCACGACAAGGGCGACGAGGTGCTGCTGGCGCTGGCCGACATGCTGCGTGCGCGCATGCCGCCGGACAGCGTGGTGGCGCGCTACGGTGGCGGCGAGTTCGGGTTGTTGCTGCCCGGTCTGGACGCGGCACAGGCGATGCGCGCCTGCGAGCGCCTGCGCCAGGACACCAGCCTGCTGCAGTTGGGCGTTCCGCTGACCGCCAGCATCGGCGTGGCCACGTTGCAGGGCCGCGAGAGTGCCGAAGACCTGCTCAAGCGCGCCGACCACGGCCTGTTCCAGGCCAAGCGCGCCGGCCGCGATTGCGTGTCGCTGGCGGCGTAGGCACGCCACCTCGCGAACTCGGATGACGCAAGGCGCCTTCGCGCCGTACCCTCACCCCAACCCCTCTCCCGGGGGGGAGGGGCTATTTCCCGAGCATGCGGTGCCCTTCGCGTTGGGCGTGCGGCCATGCCGCACATGCACAGGACCGGGCCAATCCCGAATCCCCAATCCCCAATCCCGAAGTGAGCGCCGCCGCGCTCACTCCACCACGTTCTTCGCCTCGCAGGTCGCCAGCAGTTCCGGGTGCTGCACCGCGCGCGTGCGGGTCAGCAGCGGATGCAGGAACACCGCGCCCAGGATCACCGCCACGCCGAGATAGAACAGCCCGGTGAGCTGGCGTTGCTCGTCCAGCAGCACGATCGCGAACACGATCGCGTAGACCGGTTCCAGGTTGGTGACCAGTTGCACCGCGTAGGCGCTGAGCCGGCGCAGCGCGACCAGGGCCAGGGCGAACGGCAGCAGCGTGCACAGCAGCGCCAGCGCCAGCAGCAGCGCGGTGTCGTGCAGGCTGGGCAGCACCAGCAACGGTCCGCTCAGGGCCGGCAGCACGAACGGCAGCAATGGCGCCAGCGCGGTCAGGGTCAGGGTGCCGGCGCCCAGTTCCAGTGCGGTCACGGTCAGCGGATCGGCATGGTCGACCAGGCGCTTGTTGAGCGAGCCGAAGGCCGCCACCAGCAGCGCCGACACCGCCCCGACCGCCACGCCGGCGCGCATCCCGTGTGGCACCCCGCCGACCACCAGGGCCACGCCCGGCAGCACCGCCAGGCCGAAGGCCAGTTCGCTGGGGCGGAACGGCCGCTTCGCCACCCACGGTTCGATCACCGCGGTGAACACCGGCGCCAGCGCGATGCAGGTCGCCGCGACCGAGGCGTTGGCCAGCTTGATCGCGCCATAGAAGGTCAGCCAGTGCAGGCCGACCAGCGCGCCGACCACCGCGTAGCCGAGCGCCAGCTTCGGCGTCAGCGCCGCCAGTCCGCGCCATACCCGCGGCAGCAGGGCCAGCGCGGCCACCACCATCAGCATTCGCCACCACACCAGCGGCAGCGCGGGCAGGGTGATCAGCTTGCCGAGAATCGCGGTGATCCCCCACAGCAGGACACAGAAATGGATTTGCAGCTGGGCTTTGGTGGTGGGGTGCATCGGCATCGGCGTATTGTCGCGCAAAGCGCGGCGCGACGGTCGCCAATCGGCATGTGCGGGTCAGCCGTCCGCTGCCGGCGGTGACGCGGCCCGCGCCATCCTGCGCGCATAGGCGGCGGTGAGCGGCGGCACCAGCAACGCCGTCACCACCACCGACGTCGCCACCAATGCGGTCGCGGCGGGCGCGGTGGCGCGGAACTGCGGCGCCACCGCCGCCACCAGCGCCGGCGTGGCGACCGCCGCGCCGGCGGTGCTGGACGCGGCGAGGCCGGCGCTGCCGTTGCCGCCGGCCAGCCAGCGATCGGCCAGCAGCAGCGGGATCCCGGTCGCCACGATCACCAGCAGGCCCAGCGCAACCCCGGCCACGCCGGCGTGGGCGACCATGCGTAGGTCCAGCGTGTTGCCCAGGGCGAAGGCGAAGAACGGGATCAGCGCCGGCACCGCTCGCGCGAACAGGGCGCGCAGCGCCGGATCGAGATTGCCGAGCGCAAAACCGGCCAGCAGCGGCAGCACCGCGCCCAGCAGCAGGCGCGGCTCGAAGCTGGCGACGCCGGCAGTGCCGAGGATCAGCATGGTCATCAGTGGCCCGGATTCCAGCGACATCAGCGCCATCGCGCCGGCCTCGCCGCGGCGGCCGTACTGCTGCATCAGCGCGGCGAACAGGCCGGCATTGGTCATGTCCATCGCCGCGACCAGCGCCAGCACCGACATGCCGCTCCACATGCCGGCGACGATGCCGCCCGGCGGCAGCAGGCGCGCGGCGATCACCGCGGCGATCCACGCCACCGCGAGCTTGGTCAGCACCAGCACGCCGGAGGCACGCAGCACCCGGCCACCACTGCGCAGCCGGATCGAGGCGCCCAGGCAGAAGCACCACACCGCCAGGATCGGCACCAGCCCGCCGATCAGGCCCTGGGTGAACGAGCCGAACCAGGCGCCGGCCTGCGGCCACACGGTGTGGCAGAGGGCGCCGAGCAGCAGCGGCGCCAGCATCATGCCGCCGGGAAGACGTTCGAGCGTGCGCTTGATCCGCATCGAGGGGCTCCGCGTGTGGAAGCGCGGCCCATGGCCGCGGCCCGGCGATGGCGCCGGACGGGCGGTGTTGTACCGCAGCGCGGCGACCGCCAGGTGTCGACGGGTGCGCGCAGTCGGGACCCGGTTCAGGGGACTTGCGACCGACGCGTCGCCGGTCGCGCTTGCGCTGTGCCGCACGTCGTCTGCGTGCGGCCGAACGCGTCACGCCTTGGCGGCGGACTCCAGGATCTTCAGCAAGGCCATCGCCGCGGCTGGATTGCGTTCCTTGGCGGCGCTGATGAAGTAGACGAAGACCTCGCGCGGCGTGGTCTTGGCCACTGTCGCATCGGCGTGCGGCAGCGCCTGCGGATCCTCGCCGCGGCGCCAGGCCTGCGCGTGTGCGGCCCAGGCCTGCAGGTCCTTGGGCGGGTAGCCATGGGCGAGGTCGGCGCGGCTGCGCATCAGCCGCGCATAGACGAAGTCGGTGCTCAGGTCGGCGAAGGAGGGGAATTCGGGCGAATCGGTGAACACCGTGGCCACGCCGTGCCGGCGGGTCAGTTGCAGCAGTTCCGGGCCCACGCACGCCGGATCGCGCACTTCCAGCACGTGGCGCAGCCGGTGTCCGCCGGCCTTGCGCGGCAGCAGCTCCAGGAACGCGGCCAGATCGTCCAGGTCCAGGCGATGGCCGTGCTCGAACTGCCACAGCAGCGGGCCGAGGCGGTCGCCGAGGCTGGCGATGCCGCCGACGAAGTCCTCGATCTGCGTGCCGGCGCCGGCCAGCCGCCGCAGCGTGGTGATGCGCTTGGGCGCCTTGGCCGAGAACAGGAAGCCCGGCGGCGTCTCGTCGCGCCAGCGCGCATAGGTCTCCGGCTTCTGCGCGCCGTAGTAGGTGCCGTTGATCTCGATGCTGGTGACGTGGCGGCTGGCGTATTCCAGCTCGCGGCGCTGCACCAGGCCTTGCGGATAGAACATGCCGCCGCGCCACGGCGCATAGGTCCAGCCGCCGATGCCGACGCGGATGCCGTCCGGCGCGGCCGGGGCGGAGTCGAAGAGATCGTTCATGCGGGCGTGTCCGGCTGCAGGCGGGCGGCGATTGTGCCGCAGCGCGGCGTTGCGGGGTGTCGTCGCGGACGCCAGGGGCCTCGAGGCCCAGTGGGATGGTGTGCGCCCCGTGCCGTGCAGCATATGGGGGGACAGGCTTGCACGCGGGTGGGAGGTCGCCGTGGCGGCGTGCTGCTTGCGAGGTGGGCCGCAGCGTCGGTACCCGCCGGGACGGTACCCAGCGCTGCGTGGTGCCGCCACGGCGCGTCGTGGCACCGTCGCAAACGGCCTGACAGGCTCTACACTCGCCCGGGACGCGTGCGGCTGCGCGCGGCCTTGGTTCCCTTTCTTCAGGAGCGACGCAGTTGAAGAGCATCTCGATGGGCTGCGGCCTGTTGCTGGCAATGAGCGCCACCGTGCAGGCGCAGGCGCCTGCCCCCGCCGCGGCTCCCGTACCGGCCCCGGCCGCCTTGCCGCCGGGGCTGCAGGACCTGGACGCGCAAGTGGAGCGCGTGCGTAAGCAGTTCGACGTGCCGGGCATCGCCATCGCCATCGTCAAGGACGGGAAGGTGGTGCTGGAGCGCGGCTACGGCGTGCGCGAACTCGGCAAGCCGGAACCGGTGGACGCGCAGACCCTGTTCGCCATCGCCTCCAACACCAAGGCCTTCACCTCCGCGGCGCTGTCGATCCTGGCCGACGAAGGCAAGCTCAAGCTCGAGGATCGGGTGGTGGACCACCTGCCGTGGTTCCAGATGTCCGATGCCTACGTCACCCGCGAGATGCGCGTGCGAGACCTGCTCAGCCACCGCAGCGGCCTGAGCCTGGGGGCGGGCGACCTGCTGTTCTGGCCGGCCACCAGCTACAGCAACGAGGAGGTGGTGCGGCGCCTGGCCCACGTGCCGCTGAAGGGCGGCTTCCGCGACCGCTACGCCTACGACAACATCCTGTACGCGGTGGCGCAGAAGCTGATCGAGCAGGTCTCCGGGCAGAGCTACGCCGAGTTCGTGCGCCAGCGCATCTTCGTGCCGGTGGGCATGACCGGCGCGCGCATCAACAGCGACCACCTGCAGCCGGGCGATGAAGCCGCGGTCGGCCACGCCAAGTTCGACTTCCGCGAGCTGCGCACCGTGGCGCCGCTGACCTGGTCCAACAATTCCGGTGCCGGCGGCATCTACGCCAACGTGCACGACATGGCCAAGTGGATGCAGGTGCAGCTCGACGGCGGGCGCCTGCCGTCGGCCGACGGCCAGGCGCGGCAGTTGTTCAGCGCCCAGCGCCAGCAGGAGATGTGGCAGATGATCACGCCGATCGCGGTGTCCGAGCCGAGCGTGCCGGAGCTGCTGCCGGCCAAGCCGAACTTCGCCGGCTACGGCGAGGGCTGGAGCCTGAGCGACTACCGCGGCGCCAAGCTGGTCTGGCACACCGGCGGCTGGCCGGGCATGGTCTCGCGGCTGACCCTGGTGCCGGAGCGCAAGCTGGGCGTGATCGTGCTGACCAACCAGGAGGTCGGCGCCGCCTTCAACGCGATCACCCTGCGCGTGCTGGATGCCTACCTGGGCGCGCCGGCGACCGACTGGACCGCCGCCTACGCCAAGGCCGTGGCCAAGGCCGACGCCAACGCCGACGAGGACTGGGCCAAGCATGTGGCCGCGCGCGACGCCAAATCCACGCCGTCGCTGCCGCTGTCCGGCTATGCCGGCACCTACCGCGACCCGTGGTACGGCGACGTGGTGGTGCGCCAGCAGGGCAAGCGCCTGGAGCTGCAGTTCAGCAAGACCGCGCAACTGGTCGGCACCCTGGAGCACTGGCAGCACGACACCTTCATCGTGCGCTGGCGCGACCGCTCGCTCAACGCCGACGCCTTCGTCAACTTCGCGCTCACACCCGACGGCAAGGTGCGCGAGGCACGCATGCAGGCGATTTCGCCCTTGACCGATTTCAGCTTCGATTTCCAGGACCTGGTGCTGACGCCGGTGGAGTGACTGCTGGGAATCGGGAATGGGGAATAGGGAGTGGTAGGAGCGGCTTCAGCCGCGACCGGGCTTCCTCGGTGAAGCCCGTCGCGGCTGAAGCCGCTCCTACGAGGGGGGCGATAGAGGAGCCGCTGTTGCGAATCCCCAATCCCCACTCCCGGCGCTACCGCGTCGCGGCTGAAGCCGCTCCTGCAAGGGGAAGCGATGCGCACAGGCAGCCGCTTTTGCGATTCCCCATTCCCCACTCCCCATTCCCAGCGTCACGAAGCGTGACGCCCGATACGCTACCCTGACGCTCCTTTTTAGGCGTGACGTGGCGATGTTCCGCTGGTTCGAGTCCCTGATCGAGGTCTTTCCGAAGATCGAGACGCAGATGCCGCCGCGTGGCGTGGTGCGCTTCTATCTGCATTACCTGCGCCCGCTGTGGCCGTTGTTGCTGGCCACCTTGCTGGCCGGTCTGGCGCTGGCGCTGGTGGAAGTGGCGATGTTCGACTTCCTCGGCCGCATCGTCGACATGGTCGCCGAGCAGCCGGGTCCGGACTTCTTCCAGCGCCATGCCGGCGAGTTGCTGTGGATGGCCTTCATCGTGCTGGTGGCGCGGCCGCTGTTCGTGGCCCTGCACAACTTGCTGGTGAACCAGGCCATCGTGCCGGGCCTGAGCAACCGCGCGCGCTGGCTGATGCACAACTACGTGGTGCGGCAGAGCCTGGGCTTCTTCCAGAACGACTTCGCCGGGCGCATCGCCAACCGGGTGATGCAGACCGGCACCTCGCTGCGCGAGTCGGCGGTGCAGATGGTCGATGCGCTCTGGTACATCGTGGTCTACACCGGCAGCGCGCTGTACCTGTTCGCGCAGGCCGATCCCTGGCTGATGGCGCCGCTGCTGGTGTGGGTGCTGGCCTACGTGGCGCTGATGGTCTACTTCGTGCCGCGCATGAAGCACCGCGCCTGGATCGCCTCGGACGCGCGCTCCAAGGCGATGGGCCGCATCGTCGATGGCTACACCAACATCGCCACGCTCAAGCTGTTCTCGCATGCCGGGCGCGAGCAGGCCTACGTGCGCGAGGCGATCGACGAACTGGCGGTCAAGCACCGCGGGCAGACCCGCATGACCACGGCGATGGACAGCGCCATCGCCATCATCAACGGCTTCCTGATCGCGGTGACCTGCGGGCTGGCGCTGTGGCTGTGGAGCCGCGGCCAGATCAGCGTGGGCGCGATCACCCTGGCCACCGGCCTGGTGATCCGCATCCACAACATGTCCGGCTGGATCATGTGGACGGTCAACGGCATCTTCGAGGACATCGGCGCCGTGCAGGACGGCATGGAGACGATCGCGCAGCCAGCGCAGGTGCAGGACCGCGCCGACGCGGTGCCGCTGCGCGTGGAGCGCGGCGAGGTGCGCTTCGAGCACATCCACTTCCACTACGGCAAGCGCGGCGGGGTCATCGCCGGGCTCGACCTGCAGGTGCGCGCGGGCGAGAAGATCGGCCTGGTCGGGCCATCCGGCGCCGGCAAGTCGACCCTGGTCAACGTGCTGCTGCGGCTGTACGACCTGGAGCAGGGCCGCATCTTGATCGACGGGCAGGACATCGCCGGCGTCACCCAGGAGAGCCTGCGCCAGCAGATCGGCCTGGTCACCCAGGACACCTCGTTGCTGCATCGCTCGATCCGCGACAACCTGCTGTACGGCCGCCCCGATGCCAGCGAGGCGCAGCTGCGCGCGGCGGTGGCCAAGGCGCGCACCGACGAATTCATCGAACAGCTGCAGGACGGCGAGGGCCTGCGCGGCTACGACGCGCAGGTCGGCGAGCGCGGGGTCAAGCTGTCCGGCGGCCAGCGCCAACGCATCGCCATCGCCCGCGTGCTGCTCAAGGACGCACCGATCCTGATCCTGGACGAGGCCACCTCGGCGCTGGATTCGGAAGTGGAAGCGGCGATCCAGGACAGCCTGGACGAGCTGATGGCCGGCAAGACGGTGATCGCGATCGCCCACCGGCTCTCGACCATCGCACGGATGGACCGGCTGGTGGTGATGGACCGCGGCGCCATCGTCGAGACCGGCAGCCATGCCGAACTCGTTGCCCGCGGCGGCCTGTACGCGCGGCTGTGGGCGCGCCAGACCGGCGGCTTCGTCGCGGCGGATTAGGTTTGCACAACCAGGGCGTCGCACGATTCGCTGCCTGGCCGGCGGTCGGGCGGCGCCCGCGCGGGTCACCGCGGCGCGGCGCGGCGTCGGTTTCGGCGCCTGTGGCCCGGCAATGCGACAATGCCGGGCTTACCCAGATTCGCCAGACCATGTCCCGATTGCAGTTCCAACTCCACACCACCGACGGTGCCGCTCGCCGCGGCCGCCTGACCTTCCCGCGCGGAACGGTCGAGACGCCCGCGTTCATGCCGGTGGGCACCTACGGCTCGGTCAAGGGCGTGCTGCCCGAGCAGATCAAGGCGCTGGGCGCGCAGATCATCCTCGGCAACACCTTCCACCTGTACCTGCGCCCGGGCCTGGACGTGATCGGCGACCACGGCGGCCTGCACGGCTTCGCCCGCTGGGATGGGCCGATCCTGACCGATTCCGGCGGCTTCCAGGTGTTCTCGCTGGCGCACCGGCGCAAGATCAGCGAGCAGGGCGTGACCTTCGCCTCGCCCACCGACGGCGCCAAGGTGTTCCTGGGGCCGGAGGAGAGCATGAAGATCCAGCGGGTGCTCGATTCGGACATCGTGATGATCTTCGACGAGTGCACCCCGTACCCGGCCACCGAGGACGTGGCGCGGCGCTCGATGGAACTGAGCCTGCGCTGGGCGCAGCGCTCGCGCGACGCGCACGATGCGCTGGGCAACGACGCGGCGCTGTTCGGCATCGTCCAGGGCGGGGTGCATGCGGACCTGCGCAGCCGTTCGATCGACGGCCTGCAGGCGATCGGCTTCGACGGCTACGCGATCGGCGGCTTGGCGGTGGGCGAGCCGGAGCACGAGCGCAACGCCATGCTCGAGCACCTGCATCCGCGCCTGCCGGCCGACCGCCCGCGCTACCTGATGGGCGTGGGCCGGCCGGAGGACCTGGTCGAGGGCGTGGCCCGCGGCGTGGACATGTTCGACTGCGTGATGCCGACCCGCAACGCGCGCAACGGCCACTATTTCACCTCGTTCGGCACGGTGCGCATCCGCAACGCCAAGTACGAGCGCGACCTGGACCCGATCGAGCCGGGCTGCGGCTGCCATGCCTGCAGCAGCGGCTACACCCGCGCCTACCTGCGCCACCTGGACCGCTGCAACGAGATGCTGGCGCCGATGCTGGGCACCCTGCACAACCTCTGGTACTACCAGAAGCTCATGGCCGACATGCGCGCGGCGATCGCCGCGGGAACCTTTGCCCAGTTCCGGCGGTCCTTCTATGCGGCGCGCGGGGTCGAGGCCACGCCGCTCCCCTCGGAGCAAGGCTAAGCCCCTGTTTCCCCCGGAACAGGGGTTGGGGTGAGGGTCCGGGCGCAGCCTCGTCTCATGTCGACCGCACAAGGCTTCACCCATCCCCGATTCGCCGCCACGCGGCACCTTCCCCCAGGAAGGGGCCGTGGGCCGCGAAGGAAGCAGGGAGGGCGCCGCGGCCGTTCCGGGGGTTGGGGGAAGATCGTGGCATAATCGGCGGCTGCTTGCCGCCTCAAGGCAAACCAGCGGTCCGTGCCCCCAGGGCGGCGGGCTGCCCAAACCATAGGACACACCCGATGAATCCGCTCGATTTCCTGATTCCCGTCGCCCAGGCGCAGACCGCCGGCGGCACCGCGCCGGCCGGTGGCGGCCTGCAGATGTTCCTGCTGCCCATCATCCTGATCGCGGTGATGTATTTCGTGATGATCCGGCCGCAGATGAAGCGCCAGAAGGAGCACAAGTCGATGCTGGACAAGCTCGGCCGCGGCGACGAGGTCATCACCTCCGGCGGCGTGGCCGGCGTGGTCACCGACATCGGCGACAACTTCGTCACCATCGAAGTGGCCGACAACGTGCGCATCCGCGTGCAGAAGGGCGCCATCGGCAATGTCCTGCCGAAGGGCACGCTGAAGTCCGCCTGATCCATTTCTCCTACTGCTAGGCGCGACGCCGGCGTGGCGTCGTGCGGGGTCCCGCAATGCTCGAGTTTCCGCGCTGGAAGTATGTCCTCATCCTGATCGTGCTGGCGTTGAGCGCGTTGTACGCGCTGCCCAACGTGTACCAGAAGGATCCGTCGGTCCAGATCACCGCCAGCCGCGGCGGCAAGATCGACGACGCCCTGCGCGAGCGGGTCCTCGCCGACCTGAAGACGGCCGGGATCACCCCGAAGCGGGTGGACAAGGAAGGCGACAGCCTGATGGTGCGCCTGCCGAACCTGCAGGCGCAGACCCGCGCCAACGACGTGCTGCGTCAGCAGGTCGGCGAGAACTACACGGTGGCGCTGAACCTGGCCTCGACCGTGCCGGACTGGCTGTCGCGGCTGGGCGGCAAGCCGATGGTGCTGGGTCTTGACCTGGTCGGCGGCGTGCACTTCGCCCTGCAGGTGGACCAGAAGGCGGCGCTGGAAAAGCGCCTGGACGCCTTCGCCGAGGACATCCGCACCACCCTGCGCGACAACCGCCTGGCCTACCGCTCGGTCGAGCGCCGTCCGGACAACAGCATCCAGGTCAGCCTGGGCGAGGGCGTGGACGCCAGCGCCGCGCGCGCGGCCATCGCCAAGGCGCAGCCGACCCTCAGCTATGCCGTGTCCGGACAGACCATCGCCGTGACCGTGCCCGAGGCCGAGCTGAAGCAGATCGCCGCCGGCGCCATCGAGCAGAACCTGACCACCCTGCGCAACCGCGTCAACCAGTTGGGCGTGGCCGAGCCGATCATCCAGCGCCAGGGCGACGACCGCATCGTGGTCGAGCTGCCGGGCGTGCAGGACACCGCCGAGGCCAAGCGCATGATCGGCGCCACCGCCACGCTGGAGTTCCGCGGCGTGGTCGATGGCAATGCCGAGGACGCGGTGCGCAGCGGCAACATCCCGCCCGACGCCAAGGTCTACCGCCTGCGCGACAGCGGCGCCCCGGTGCTGCTGAGCAAGCGCGTGCTGGTGTCCGGCGACCAGATGGTCAATGCCACCGTCAGCACCGACCAGAACGGCATGCCGGCCGTGGCGGTGACGCTCAACAACGCCGCCGGCCAGCGCATGTTCGACTACACCAGCGCCAATACCGGCAAGCTGATGTCGGTGGTCTACATCGAGCGCATCCCTACCGTGACCATGGTCGACGGCAAGGAAGTGCGCAGCGTGCGGGTCAACGAAGAGGCGCTGGCGCCGACCCGCATCGCCGGCGTGTTCGGCAAGAACTTCCAGACCACCGGCCTGGAGAAGACCGAGGCCGAGAACCTGGCCAAGCTGCTGCGTGCCGGTTCGCTGGCCGCGCCGATGGACTTCGTCGAGGAATACGTGATCGGCCCCAGCCTGGGTGCGGAGAACGTGGAGCGCGGCATCACCGCGGTGGTCTACGCGTTCCTGTTCACCCTGGTGTTCTTCAGCGTGTACTACCGCATGTTCGGCCTGATCACCTCGGTCGCGCTGCTGATGAACCTGCTGATCGTGGTCTCGGTGATGTCGCTGTTCGGCGCCACCATGACCTTGCCCGGCTTCGCCGGCCTGGCGCTGTCGGTGGGCCTGTCGGTGGACGCCAACGTGCTGATCAACGAGCGTATCCGCGAAGAACTGCGCCTGGGCGTGCCGCCCAAGTCGGCGATCGCGGCCGGTTACGAGAAGGCCGGCGGCACCATCCTCGACGCCAACCTCACCGGCATCATCGTCGGCGTGGCGCTGTACGCGTTCGGTACCGGCCCGCTGAAGGGCTTCGCGCTGACCATGATCATCGGCATCCTCGCCTCGATGTTCACCGCGATCACCGTGTCGCGCGCGCTGGCGGTGCTGATCTACGGCCGTCGCAAGAAGCTCAAGTCCGTGGCGATTTGAGCCGCGTACGCCATCTTCCGCACGACCCCGCGCCGGCAGGCGCGGGCTCCAAAAAAACGCAGAGCGGTCTCCAATGAAAATCTTCCCGCTTCACCTGATCCCCAACGACACCAAGATCGACTTCATGCGCTGGCGGCACCCGACCCTGGTGCTGATGCTGGTGCTGGCGCTGGCTTCGTTCGCGGTGATCTTCGCCAAGGGCTTCAACTACGCGCTGGAGTTCACCGGCGGCGCGCTGGTGCAGACCAGCTTCCAGAAGCCGGTCGACGTGGACCAGGTACGCGAGCAGCTGGCCAAGGCCGGCTTCGACAACGCGCAGGTGCAGAACGTCGGCAGCGGCAACGAGGTGGTGATCCGCCTGCAGCCGCAGGGCGAGCACAACAACGAGGACATCACCAAGAACCTCGCCGAGCAGGTGCGCAAGGCGGTGAGCACGCCGCAGAACCCGGCCACGGTCAAGCCGGGCGAGTTCGTCGGCCCGCAGGTCGGCAAGGACCTGGCCTTGAACGGCGTCTACGCCACGGTGTTCATGCTGGTCGGCTTCCTGATCTACATCGGCTTCCGCTTCGAGTGGAAGTTCGCGGTGGTGGCCAGCCTGACCGCGCTGTTCGACCTGCTGGTGACGGTGGCCTACGTGTCGGTCACCGGCCGCGAGTTCGACCTCACCGTGCTGGCCGGCCTGCTGTCGGTGATGGGCTTTGCGATCAACGACATCATCGTGGTGTTCGACCGCGTGCGCGAGAACTTCCGCAGCCTGCGCGTGGAGCCGGTCGAGGTGCTGAACCGGTCGATCAACCAGACCCTGTCGCGTACGGTGATCACCGCAGTGATGTTCTTCCTGTCGGCGCTGGCGCTGTACCTGTACGGCGGCGAGTCGATGGAAGGCCTGGCGCTGACCCACATGATCGGCGCGGTGGTGGTGGTGGTGTCCTCGGTGATCGTGGCGGTGCCGCTGCTGTCGATCGGGCCGTTCCAGGTCACCAAGCAGGACCTGCTGCCGAAGTCGAAGGATGTGGAGGCGCTGGCGCGTCGGCCCTGATTGGGCCGGGGTTGGGGAGTGGGGAATCGCAAAGGCGTGATGTCCTGGCCCTGAAACTTCCTCCAGCGAACAAGAAAAGCCGCGCGGATGCGCGGCTTTTTCTTTGTGCGGCTGGCGGTGCAGGGCAGCGTCTCCTCTGGCGTAGGAGCGGCTTCAGCCGCGATGCCTTACCGGTACCCGTCGCGGCTGAAGCCGCTCCTACAGCGTTGCGGCCACGTCGGGCGGGTGCCATCCCTTCCTGTGCCGCGAGATGGGCCGTCGACGACGGCCCGTCCCCGTGCGTGCCGCGTGGGGCGTTCTGACTAGGCCGCGTTGGCGGTGGCGCGGGCGACCAACTGTGCCACCACCGGGTAGGGCTCGCTCCGTACCTGGAACTGGCCGACGATCTCCACCAGGTCGCCGGCCTGCTGTTCCATCGCGCGTGCCGCGGCGGTGGCTTCCTCGACCAGGGCGGCGTTCTGTTGGGTGGTCTCGTCCATCTGGGTGACGGTGTGGTTGACCTGTTCGATGCCGGCGGACTGCTCCTGCGAGGCGGCGGCGATCTCGCCCATGATGTCGGTGACGCGCTGCACCGAGGCCACGATGTCCTGCATCGTCGTGCCGGCCTGGGCGACCAGCGCCGAGCCCGCGCTCACCCGCTCGACCGAGTCGTCGATCAGCGTCTTGATTTCCTTGGCCGCGCTGGCCGAGCGCTGGGCGAGGGTGCGCACCTCGCTGGCGACCACGGCAAACCCGCGGCCCTGTTCGCCGGCACGCGCGGCCTCGACGGCGGCGTTCAGCGCCAGGATGTTGGTTTGGAACGCGATCCCGTCGATGACGCCGATGATGTCGGCGATCTTCTTGGAGGCTGCCTCGATGCCGTCCATGGTGGTGACCACCTGGCCGACCACCGCGCCGCCCTGCGAGGCGACCGAGGCGGCGCCGGCGGCGAGCTGGTTGGCCTGGCGCGCATGCTCTGCGTTCTGCTTCACCGTGGCGGTCAGTTCCTCCATCGACGCGGCGGTTTCCTCCAGGCTGGCGGCCTGCTGCTCGGTACGGCGCGACAGGTCGTCGTTGCCGCTGGCGATCTCGCCTGCGGCGGTGTCGATGCTGGCCGCGGCCTGCTGGATGCGGCCGACCATGTCGGTCAACTGCGCGACGGTGGCGTTGGCGTCGTCGCGCATCCGCGCGAACACGCCGTGGAAGTCGCCCTGCATGGTCTGGGTCAGGTCGCCGGCGGCGATCGCGCGCAACAGCTGCGACAGCGCTGCCAGGTTGGTCTCGGTGCCGGTCATCATCGTGTTGAGGTTGGCGACCATGCCACGGAAGGCATGCTGGAAGCGCTGCTCCTCGCCGCGGCGGGAGAAATCGCCCTGCGCGGCGGCGCGCACCAGCAGGTCGATCTCGTGGTTGATCGCGCCGAGGTTGCGCTTCACCTTGGCCATGGTCTCGGTCAGGATCGCCATCTCGCCCGGGAACTGCTCCAGGTCGCGGCTGAGGTCGCCTTCGGCGTACTCGCCCATCAGCGCGATCAGCCGCTGCTTGACCGAAATATGGCTGTGCACCAGCGCATTGGTGTCGCGCACCATGCGCCCGTAGTCGCCGGGGAAGCGCGCCTCGTCCATGCGGAAGCTGATCTGGCCGGCGGCATGCTGCCGGGCCATCTCGGTCTGCGCCTGGATCACCGTGCGCAGTTCCTCCTG
This sequence comes from Xanthomonas indica, assembly GCF_040529045.1. Classification (NCBI taxonomy): domain Bacteria; kingdom Pseudomonadati; phylum Pseudomonadota; class Gammaproteobacteria; order Lysobacterales; family Lysobacteraceae; genus Xanthomonas; species Xanthomonas indica. The sequence goes on from NZ_CP131914.1 coordinate 2,525,106, forward strand.
CATCTGCCGCATGTCGTTGAGCAGCGACGGTGCCTGCGTGCGCAGCCGCACCTCCTGCGACAGGTCGCCGCTGGCGATGCGTCGCACCACGTCGGCCGCGTAGGCCGGCTCGCCGCCGAGCTGACGCATCAGGCTGTTGCGGACCAGCAGGCCGAGCAGGATCGCGGCGACGATGCCGATTAGCATACCGCCGAGGCTGGTCCATTCGCCGGACTGCGCACGCGCCTCGCTCTCGGCCTTGCGCACCTGCAGCAGCGCGCGTTCGGCGTCCTCGTACTGGCCGATCGTGGCGCGCAGCCCGTCCATCTGCTGCTTGCCGACGGTCCGGAACGCGTCCAGCTGGGCGTCGTCGCTGTCGGCAGCGGTGTTGCGCATGTGCTCCACCGCCTTGCGCTTGGTTGCCATGAACTGCGTGTAGTCCTGCATCAGGGTCTGCAGGCGCGCCTGCTGCGCCGCGTTGTCCGCGGTCAACTGCTTGGACTCCTGCCACTGCGCGCTGAACTCGCGCTCGCCCAGTTCGAGTGGGGCCAGGTAGGACGGGTCGCGGGTCAGGGCGAAGCCGCGCGCGCCGCTCTCGATGTTGAGCAGGCTCACCAGCATGCGGTCGCCTAGGGTGATGACCTTGTAGGTGTGCGCGTCCAGCGCTGCGGCGCTGGTGAACTTGCGGAAACCGATCAGGCTGGTGATGCCGACCAGCAATAACATGGCGATCACGCCGCAGAAGCCGATTGCCAGGCGCTTGGTGACGGTGAGATGATGAAAGGACACGCGAGATCTCCGGAAGATGCAAGAGAGCGGCGCTACCGACGCCATTGCCGCAGGGACGGCAACGCGGCGCGGATCAGCGGGGGAAGTTCGGGCAAGGGCCCGCATCGGTATCGGCCGCGTTCCCTGGATCTTTAGGGCTGTGTTCGCCGGTCGCATCGGGCGCATCGCACAGGCCATGGCACCTGCACGCAGCGCCTCGTGTCGCCGTTTTCTACGCAAGCGCCGATCAAGCACGGGTGAAGCGCGCAGCGCGCATGGCGTGAGCGTGGCGTGAGGCGATGGCGCTGTGCCGCGTAGCGAGGGCGAGTGGAAATCCCGGGATGCCCAGGTGCTCGCACGGTGCGAAAGGGATGCTGTGCAATGCCCTCGCTGAGGGTGCGCGATCGCGCGGTGCGCGAACGACGGACACAAAAAAAACCGCGCGAGTGCGCGGCTTTTTTCATGCTGGCGTGTCGGCGCCGACCGATCGCCGGACGCGGTCGCTCAGAACTTCGCGTCGAACTCCCCGGCGTAGCCGGTGTTGGCGATCAGCTTCTGCAATGCATCGCTGACCTTGAGGTTGCCGGCCACCACTTGGAACTGCGGCGGGCCGCGGTCGTCGATGCGGCCCAGGGTGCCGCCCTTGAAATCGGTGACGCGGCCGCCGGCCTCGCGCACCAGCAGCACGCCGGCCGCGATGTCCCAGGCCTTCACCCCGGCTTCGAAGTAGGCGTCGCTGCGACCGCAGGCGACGTAGGCCAGGTCCAGCGCCGCCGAGCCGGTGCGGCGGATGTCCTCGGCCTGCACCAGCAGCGCGTCCACGCACTTCAGCTGCGGGCTGGCGCGCTTGCGCTCGCGCGGGGCGAAGCCGGTGTGGACCATGGCGCCGTTGAGTTCCTTGCGCTCGCTGACGCGGATGCGGCGGTCGTTGAGCACGGCGCCGTTGCCGCGGCTGGCGGTGAACAGTTCGTTGCGCAGCGGATCGAAGATCACCGCGTCCACCGGCTCGCCGTTCTCGACCAGGGCGATCGACACGCAGTAGTGCGGGAAGCCGCGCAGGTAGTTGCTGGTGCCGTCGAGCGGATCGATCACCCACATGTAGCGGCCGCCGCCCTGCACGCCGCTCTCCTCGCCCATCACGCCGTAATCGGGGTAGGCGCGGCGCAGCTCCTTGACGATCACCTTCTCGGCATCGGCATCGACTTCGCTGGCGTAGTCCATGCGGTCCTTCTGCACCACGTTCAGCGCTTCCAGGCGGTTGATGTGGCGCAACAGGACGTTGCCGGCGAGGCGGGCGGCCTTGACCATGACGGTGACGGCGGGTTTTTGCATGGCAAGCGCTCCCGAAAAGGCGGAGGTGGGTCTGGAGGAGGAAAAGAGCAGTCCGGCGCCAAGGCCGGCCGCGCAGTTTACCATCTACACCCCCGTTCGCTTCGTCTGCCGTGCCGCCATGACCGATTCCCTGCGTATCCGCTTCGTCCTGGTCGGGACCCAGCATCCCGGCAACATCGGTGCGGCGGCGCGCGCGATGAAGACCATGGGCCTGTCGCGGCTGGTGCTGGTGGCGCCGGAGTGCGAGCTGGACACCGAGGCCTACCGGCGTTCGGCCGGGGCCGAGGACCTGCTGCAGCAGGCGCCGGTGCTGCCGGCGCTGGCCGACGCGGTGGCCGATTGCCGGCTGGTGCTGGGCTGCACCGCGCGCAGCCGCCGCGTGTCGCTGGAGGAATTGCTGCCGGCCGATGCCGCGCAGCGGCTGACCGCGGTCAGCGCCGAGCCGGCGGAAGTGGCGCTGGTGTTCGGCCGCGAGCGCACCGGCCTGACCAACGAGGAACTGCAGCTGTGCCACGCGGCCGTGCACATTCCCTCCGATCCGGCGTTCAGCTCGCTCAATCTGGCCGCGGCGGTGCAGGTGCTGGCCTACGAACTGCGCCTGGCGCAGCTGCGCGGTGCCGCCCCGGCGCCCGCGCCGGCCCCCGGCTTCCGTGAGGCCCCGGCCAGCCATGCACAGGTGGAAGGGCTGTTCGGGCAGTTGGCCGAGACCCTGGACGACATCGACTTCCACAAGGGGCGCGCCCCGGACTCGGCGATGCGCAAGCTGCGCCGGCTGTTCCTGCGCACCGAGCTGACCGAGCAGGAAGTGCGCCTGCTGCGCGGCGTGCTGTCCGATGCGCAGCGCATGGCGCGGCTCGCCGGACAGGCCGGACACTGAGGCCGGGCAGGGCACGACGGCGCCCATCGCGGCGCGCGTCATGGCACGTTCGCCTGGGGTCTGCCGCACGCGCGGTAGGCGCCATTCTGTGACGCTGTCACCGGCATGCGCTTTCGGCTAGGCTTTGCAAGGTCTACTTGGGGATCGTGGTTTGTCCAGTTCGTGTTGGCGGGTGGTCGTGGTGTGGCTGGCGCTGGCGATCTGCTGGCCCGCGTCCGTGCACGCGCGGCCCTCGGTCCTGGTGCTGGGACGCATCAGCGACAACCCCAAGGCCCATTACGAGCAACTCAAGCCACTGCTGGACTACGTGGTGCCGCGCATGCGCGAGGTCGGCATCACCTCCGGGCAGATCCTGATGGCCCGCGACAGCCAGCAGATGAGCAGCTACCTGCGCCGTGGCCGCATCGACTGGGTCACCGAGACCGCGGCCACGGCGATGGCCCTGGAGCAGCGCGGCGGCGCCAAGCCGCTGCTGCTGACCGAGCGCAACGGCGTGCGCCAGTACCACACCGTGTTCTTCGTGCGCCGCGACGGGCCCGTGCATGACCTGGCGGACCTGAAGGGACGTACCCTGGCCCTGCAGAGCGCGCTGTCCACCAGCGCCTACATGGTGCCGATGATGACCCTGTTCGAGCACGGCCTGCATCCGGAGATCCTGCTCTCGACCAAGGACCAGCCCTCGGCGGAGACGGTCGGCTACGTGTTCGCGCGCTCGGAACTCAACATTGCCGCCTTCGTGCACAAGCACTTGGTGGATGCCGGCGCGTTCAGCAATCTCGACTGGGACGACGACCGCCGCATTCCGCCGGCGTTCCGTCGCGACTTCCGGGTGATCTACCGCAGCGAGCCGTATCCGCGTGCGATCGAAATGGTCCGCAACGACCTGCCGAGCGAGGTGGAGACGCGCCTGCGCGAGGTCCTGCTGCACGCCGCCGACGACCCGCAGGGACGCGCCGCGCTGCGCCAGTTCTTCGGCACTTCCGGTTTCTACCCGATCGATCCGGCGTCGCAGAAACGCCTGGACACGCTGCGTGCCGGTGTGGCGCGGGTGAGGCTGGAAGTGGAATGAAGACGATGCGTTTCGGGTTGCAGGCCAGGTTCCTGCTGGCCATGGGCGTGGCTGCGCTGCTGGTGATGGCGATCCTGGCCCTGCTGCTGGAGCGCCAGGCGGCGATGCAGCACGAGGTGCGCACGCTCAGCGGCAATGCCATCCACGACCTGTTCGACAGCAGCATGCGCACCCGCGGCGAGTCGCTGGCGCGGCAACTGGCGGACTCGCTGGCCAACCCGGTGTACTACTCCGACCTGGACGCGATCGGCACCCAGGTGCGCGGCGCGCTGGGCTACGTCGCGGTGGCCTATGTGCTGGTCTACGACGCCGACGGGCGGCTGATCCACGACGGCAGCGAGGACCTGCTCGACTATGGCCAGCGCATGCGCGGGCCGATGGCCGACGCCGCGATCCGCGCCAAGGGCCTGCTGGCGCAGGAGTCGCCGGAGTTCCTCGACGTGTCGATGCCGATCATGATCGGCGACCAGCGCGTGGGCGGGGTGCGGGTGGGCATGTCCTGGGCGCGGGCGCAGGAATACGAGCGCAAGGCCGGGCAGAACCTGGACCAGCGCCTGGGCGCGCTGGGCAAGCGCCACCTCGGCTGGCTGCTGCTGTTGCTGGCCGCCCTGGGCCTGACCGCGGCGATGGTGACGGTGTACGTGCAGCGCACGCTGGTGGCGCCGTTGCGCTGGATGGCGGCGGCGGCGCGCCAGATCGAGGCCGGCAACTACGCCGTGGAGCGCCGCGACAGCGGCCGCCACGACGAGGTCAGCGAATTGCTGCGCGCGTTCGGGCGCATGAGCGAGGCGATCGCCCGGCACGACCGCGACGTGCGGCACATGGCCTACACCGATGCGTTGACCGGGCTGACCAACCGGCTCGCGTTCCGCGAGGCGCTGGACCACCGCATGCTGTCGGCACGCGCCTCGCAACGCCGCTTGGCGCTGCTGTTCGCCGACATCGACGATTTCAAGCGGATCAACGACACCCTGGGCCATGAGGCCGGCGACGAAGCGCTGCTGCAGTTCGCGCGGCGCATCCAGCTGGCGGTGGAGCAACTGGGCGGCGACGACGCGCTGCTGGCGCGCTTCGGCGGCGACGAGTTCGTGATCCTGGTGGAGGATGCGCAGGCGGCCAAGGTCGCCACCGCGCTGGCGCAGCGGCTGGTGCAGGAACTGCGCGAACCGCTGCGGATCCAGGGTCGCGAGGTGTTCATGGGCACCTCGATCGGCATCACCGTCTACCCGGGCGATGCCGAGGACGCCTCGGCGCTGCTGAAGAACGGCGACATCGCCATGTACCAGGCCAAGCTGGCCGGCAAGAACTGCCACCGTTTCTACAGCCGCGCGATGGACTATGCGGTGGAGCGGCGCGTGCACATGGAGCACGAACTGCGCGGCGCCTGGGAACGCGACGAACTCAAGCTGGTCTACCAGCCGATCTTCCGCACCCAGGACCGGCGCATGGTCGGCGTGGAGGTGCTGCTGCGCTGGCAGCATCCGGCGATGGGCACGATCTCGCCGACGGTGTTCATCGACGTGGCCGAGCAGAGCGGGCTGATCGAAACCATCGGTCCCAAGGTGCTGCGCGCGGCCTGCAGCGAGGCCACCCAGTGGCGGCGTACCGACGGCAGCCGCGACCTGTTCGTCTCGGTCAACGTCTCGCCGCGGCAGTTGCGCAGCGGCGACCTGCCCGAACTGGTGGCCGACTGCCTGCGCGACTCCGGCTTGCCCGCGGCGCAGTTGCACCTGGAACTGACCGAGACCGCGGTGATCGGCGACGAGCTGCAGGCGGCGAGCATGCTGGCGCGGCTGCACCGCACCGGGGTCAAGGTCTGGCTGGACGACTTCGGTACCGGCTTCTCCGGCCTGAGCCACCTGCGCCAGGTCCCGGTGGACGGGGTCAAGATCGACAAGAGCTTCGTCGCCGACCTGCAGCGCGATCCGGACGACCTGGCGCTGACCACCGCGATCATCGCCATGGCGCATTCGCTGGATATCACCGTGGTCGCCGAGGGCATCGAGCAGGAGGCGCAGTTCGAGCTGTTGCGCGAGCGCGGCTGCGAATTGGGGCAGGGCTTCTGGCTCAGCCGCCCGCTCAGCGCGGAGGAATTCCGCCAGTTGCTGGCCAGCGAGGACGCGCCGCCGGCCGATGCCTGAGTGCTGCCGCGGCACCGCGGCCTGCGGCCGCCGCGCGCGCGGCGACCGTCGTCACGCGGGTCAGGGCAGCAGCGGGCGCTTGCCGGTGTCGCCGGCGATCTCGCGCACCAGCTTCGGCACCAGGTAGCCGGACAGGCGCGCGGCCAGCGCCTGGTGCAGCGCCAGCGCGGTGGCGTCGTCCACTTCGAAATGGGCCACGCCCTGCACCCGGTCCAACTGGTGCAGGTAGTAGGGCAGCACGCCGGCGGCGAAGCTGCGCTCGCTCAGCGCGGCCAGTGCCTCCACGCTGTCGTTGACTCCGCGCAGCAGCACCGCCTGGTTGAGCAGCTGCGCGCCGGCCTCGCGCAGGCGCGCCAGCGCGGCATCGACGCCGGCGTCGAATTCGTTGGCGTGGTTGGCGTGGATCACGAACGCCAGCGGCCACGGCAGCGCACGCAGCCAGGCCAGCAGCGGCGCGTCGACGCGTTCGGGCAGCACCACCGGCAGGCGGCTGTGGATGCGCAGGCGCTTGAGCTGCGGCAGCGTCGCCAGCGCCTCGGTCAGTTCGGCCAGTTTCGGCGTGGCCAGCGACAGCGGATCGCCGCCGGACAGGATCACTTCCTCGATGCTGGGATCGGCGGCGATCGCCGCCACCGCCGTGCGCCAGCCGTCGCGCGCAGCGGTCTCGTCGGCATACGGGAAATGCCGGCGGAAGCAGTAGCGGCAGTGCACCGCGCAGCTGCCGGTGGCCACCAGCAGGGCGCGGCCGCGGTACTTGTGGATCACTCCGTCGGCTTTCTTGGCCGCCGTGTCGCCGACCGCATCCAGCGAGAAGCCGGCGACCCGGCGCTGCTCGTCGTCGATCGGCAGGACCTGGCGCAGCAGGGGGTCGTGCGGATCGCCCGGGCGCATGCGCGCGACGAAGCTGCGCGGCACGCGCAGCGCGAACTGCGTCGCAGCCTGTTCGGAGACGCCCAGCGCCTGCGGATTCAGGTCCAGCAGGGCCAGCAGCTCGCGCGGATCGCGCACGGCGTCGCGCCAGGCCTGCTGCCAGCGCGGCGGCGCGGCGGTGGGCAGGGGCGGGGACGGCTGCATCGGGCGGGGGGCTGCGGTTATCATAGGCGGTCATCACACGAGCGCCCGCCGTTGCGGCGGAGCTTCCATTCTATCCGGCCGGCCGCCGAACGCGGCGGGTTTGCCTTACCCGAGGAGTTTCAGATGGCCAGCTACGGCATGAACGACGTCAAGAACGGGATGAAGATCCTGGTCAACAGCGAGCCTGCGATCATCACCGATACCGAATACGTCAAGCCCGGCAAGGGCCAGGCGTTCACCCGCGTCAAGTACCGCTTCATCAAGTCCGGGCGCGTGGTCGAAATGACCATGAAGGCGACCGACAGCGTGGAAGCGGCCGACGTGGTCGACACCGACATGCAGTACCTGTACAGCGACGGCGAGTACTGGCACTTCATGCAGCAGGAAACCTTCGAGCAGGTGCAGGCCGACAAGGCCGGCGTCGGCGACGCCGCCAAGTGGATCAAGGGCGAGGAAGATTGCGTGGTCACGCTGTGGAACGGCACGCCGATCCAGGTCACCCCGCCGAACTTCGTCGAACTGAAGATCGTCGAGACCGACCCGGGCGTGCGCGGCGATACCTCCGGCGGCGGCGGCAAGCCGGCGACCCTGGAGACCGGCGCGGTGGTGCGCGTGCCGCTGTTCGTCGGCCAGGAGGAAGTGATCCGCGTCGATACGCGTTCGGGCGAATACGTCTCGCGCGTCAAGTAAGGCGACGTGCCCGCGGCCGCCGCCGGCCGCGGGCATGCGCACGCGCTGGCGTGCGGCAGCGAGGCAGCGCCATGCGCCGGAGCGCCGCGCGGCGGTGAAGGACCACCTCGCTCCCAAGGAACCCCCGTGACCACCAGCCACGCCGACAGCGCCGACAGCAAGTACCCGCACGATCGGGTCGTGTTCTTCAGCGATGCGGTCTTCGCCATCGCCATCACCTTGCTGGCGGTGGAAATCAAGGTGCCGGGACATGCCGAGGTCGAGGCCGCCGGCGGCATCCTCGCCGCCCTGCACCGGATGCTGCCGCTGTTCATCGGCTTTGCGGTCAGCTTCCTGGTCACCGCGCTGTTCTGGAAGTCGCACCTGCAGCTGTGCCGCCACATCCGCCAGTTCGACGACCGGCTGAGCTGGCTCAACGTGCTGCAGCTGTTGCTGATCGGCCTGCTGCCGTTCTCCACCGCGCTGTATTCGGATTATTTCGGCAGTCACGAGGCCTTCTCGGTGTACTGCGCGCACCTGGCCGCGATCGGCCTGGCCGGGTACTGGCTGCACGCCTATGCGGTGCGCAAGGAAGGCCTGGCGCAGCGGCTGGGCCCGCTGCAGGCGCAGGCGATGAAGCTGCGTGCGGCGGTGTCGCCGGTGGTGTTTGCGTTGTGCATCCCCGTGGGCATGGCCGCGCCCTGGCTGGGCCGCGTCGGCTTCCTGGCGATCTTCCTGCTGCAGTGGGGGGTGATGCGCGTGTACCAGCAGCGCATCCGCCAGGCCCAGGCGGCACCGGCACCGTGATCCTTCCTTTTCTAGAGCCCCTGCGATGACCTCCATTCCCGAATCCTGCGACCTGCTGATCGAAGCCGGCTACGTGGTCCCGATCGAACCACATGCGGTGGTGCTCGAAGACCATGCGGTGGCGGTGCGCGGCAGCGAGATCGTGGCGGTGCTGCCCACGGCCGAGGCGCGCACGCGCTTCGCCCCCGCACGCACCGTCTCGCGCCCGGACGCGGCGCTGCTGCCGGGCCTGGTCAACGCGCACACGCACAACCCGATGACCCTGCTGCGCGGCATCGCCGACGACTTGCCGCTGATGGTGTGGCTGCAGCAGCACATCTGGCCGGTGGAGACCGCGGTGATCGGCCCGGAATTCGTCGCCGACGGCACCGCGCTGGCCATCGCCGAGATGCTGCGCGGCGGCACCACCTGCGCCAACGAGAACTATTTCTTCGCCGACGTGCAGGCCGCCGTGTACAAGCAGCACGGCTTCCGCGCGCGGGTCGGCACGGTGATCATCGATTTCCCGACCGCCTGGGCCAAGACCTCCGACGAATACTTCGCCCGCGCCTGCGAGGTGCACGACCAGTGGCGCGACGATCCGCTGGTCGGCATCGCCTTCGCCCCGCATGCGCCGTACACGGTCAACGACGCCAACTTCGAGCGGGTACGGATGCTGTCCGACCAGCTCGAGGTGCCGGTGCACCTGCACACCCACGAGACCGCGCAGGAAATCGCCGATTCGCTCAAGCAGTACGGGCAGCGCCCGCTGGCGCGGCTGGACCGGCTGGGCTTGGTCAACGACCGCCTGATCGCGGTGCACATGACCCAGCTCACCGACGCGGAGATCCACCTGTGCGCCGAGCGCGGGGTCAGCGTGGTGCATTGCCCCGAATCCAACCTCAAGCTTGCCTCCGGGTTCTGCCCGGCCTGCGCACTGCAGCGTGCGGGCGTGAACCTGGCGATCGGCACCGACGGCTGCGCCAGCAACAACGATCTGGACATGTTCAGCGAGAACCGCACCGCGGCGATCCTGGCCAAGGCCGTGGCCAACGACGCCACCGCGCTAGACGCGGCCAGCACGCTGCGCGCGGCCACCCTGGGCGGCGCGCGCGCGCTGGGCTTCGGCGAGACGATCGGCTCGATCGAGCCGGGCAAGCAGGCCGACCTGATCTGCGTGGACCTGTCGGCGCTGGAGACCCAGCCGCTGCACAACGTGTTGTCGCAGCTGGTGTACGCCACCGGCCGGCAGCAGGTCAGCGACGTGTGGATCGCCGGCCAGCCCAAGCTGAGCCAGCGCGTGCTGGTGGACATGGACGTCGACGCGCTGGTCGCCAATGCCCGGCAGTGGCGCGAACGTATCCGCAGCGTCCACGCCTGATCCCCTATGTTCGCCGTGCCGCGCCGCGAGCGCGGCCCAAACGAGAGTCCGCCATGACCGCTTCCGCCGCCAACGCCTCCGCCAATTTCGATCAGGCCGAACTGGACAAGTTCGGCGCCCTGGCCACCCGCTGGTGGGACGCCGACGGCCCGCAGAAGCCGCTGCACGCGCTCAACCCGGTGCGCCTGCGCTACGTCGCCGAGCGCCTGCCGCTGCGCGGTGCGACGGTGCTGGACGTGGGCTGCGGCGGCGGCCTGCTCAGCGAGGCGCTGGCCAAGGAGGGCGCGCAGGTCACCGCCATCGACCTGTCGCCGGAACTGATCAAGGTCGCGCGCCTGCACCAGTTCGAATCCGGGGTCGAGGTGGATTACCGCGTGCAGTCGGTGGAGGACCTGGCGGCGGCGCAGCCGGCCAGCTTCGATGCGATCACCTGCATGGAGATGCTCGAGCACGTGCCCGATCCGGCGGCGATCGTGCGCGCCTGCGCGACCCTGCTCAAGCCGGGCGGACAGCTGTTCCTGTCCACCCTCAACCGCACCCCGGCCGCGTTTGCCCTGGCCATCGTCGGTGCCGAGTACGTGGCGCGGCTGCTGCCCACCGGCACCCACCGCTATCAGGATTTCATCAAGCCGGCGGAATTGGCTGCCTGGTTGCGCCAGGCCGAGCTGCAGCTGCGCGACGTCAGCGGCCTGGCCTACGAGCCGTGGCGCAACCGCGCGCGGTTGTCCTCGCGGACCGAGGTCAATTACCTGGCGTGTGCTGCAAAGCCGGGAATCGGGAATGGGGAATAGGGAAGCGCCGCTGCCGCGGCGAGGGTTTCCGCGGGTGGCGCTGTTCGATCTGGATGGCACGCTGCTGGACAGTGCGCCGGACCTGCTGGCCGCGGCCAATGCGGTGCTGGCCGAGCAGGGCCGCGCGGCGTTGACCCTGGCGCAGTTGCGGCCCGTGGTGTCCAAGGGTTCGCGGGCGATGCTCGGCGTCGCGTTTCCGGATCTGCCAGCGGCCGAGCGCGATGCGCTGATTCCGGTATTCCTGCGCCACTACGAGGCGCTGATCGGCCGGTATTCGCAGTTGTTCGACGGCATCGCCGAGTTGCTGCAGCGGCTGGAGGCCGCGGGCAGCGTGTGGGGCATCGTCACCAACAAGCCCGAGGCACTGGCGCGATTGATCCTGCCGCAGCTGCAGTGGGAGCAGCGCTGCGCGGTGCTGATCGGCGGCGACACGCTGCCCGAGCGCAAGCCGCATCCGTTGCCGCTGCAGATCGCGGCGCAGCGCCTGGGCGTGGCGCCGCATGAGGTGGTCTACGTCGGCGACGACGAACGCGACATCCTTGCCGCGCGCGCCGCCGGCATGGCCTCGGTCGCGGTGCTGTGGGGCTACCGGCTGGACGAGGACGACCCGCTGGCCTGGCGCGCCGATGCGATGGTCGCCGCGCCGGCCGAGCTGTACGACGCTGCGGCCTGGCCGGTCAGCGCAGCCGCTTCCTGAGACAGGGGCTGTCGCCGCGTTGGCGACGCCGCCGCGCGGAGGCCGCGAACGCCGCGTCGCCGCCTGCACGCCGACACCGCTCGGCATCCACCGGCCACGCACGTAAACTGCGCGTTCTGCGCGACAACCGCGCCCACTTCCCCGTTGCGCGATGCCTTCGTCGCGCGCGCTTGACTCCGGATTCACCGACCGCATGAGCAGTACGTCCGCCCTGGATGCCTTCCTCGACAAATGGCGCCGCCGTTGGCCGGAATGGGCCGTGGCCGAGGCCTTCGTGCCGGCGCCGCAGCGCGCCCGCACCGTGGCCTGGTTCGCCCTGCTGCAGGAATTCGACGACATCCTCAACATCGCCGGCGATCCGCTGCCGGCCGACGCCAAGCTGGCCTGGTGGGGCGAGGAACTGCGCAGCTGGGCCGGGCAGCGTTCGCGGCATCCGCTGGGCCGGGTGCTGGAGCCGGTGGCCGCGCCGTGGACGCAACTGGCCGAGGCCTTGCCGAGCCTGCCGCAGTCGCGCGCGGCCGCGGCCGACACGGCGCATGCGCTGGAGCGGCTGGAGCAGTTCGCGCAGGCAGTGGTCGCGGTCGAGCGCGTGTTGTTCGATGGCCCGGCCGAGGGCGCCGCGGTGCCGGTCGCGCTGCAGGTGCTGGCCCAGCGCCTGGCCGAGGCTGGCGCCGCCACCGCGCCGCTGGCGCTGCGCGGCGGCGATGAAGCGCAGCAGCGCCAGCGCTGGGCACAGGCGCTACTGAAGCCGTGGCCGCGTCGCGTGCGCGGGCCGCGGCCGCGACGCATCCTGTCGGCGCTGGCGCGTGCGCGCATCGCGCAGCAGGCGGCCACCGCGCCCAAGCCACCGGGGCAGATGGCGACGCTGTGGCGCGCCTGGTGGGCCGGGCTGGGCTGAGTCCGCCAGCCCGCGCCGCCGCCTTGCCTCAGGGCGCGCTGCCGGCGCCGCTGTTGGCGTACTCGTAGAAGCGATTGGCCGAGGTGCTGCAGCCGCTGCTGCAGTACGGCCGGCCGATGGTCGAGGCGTTCCACGGCGCGCTCTTGCGGATGTGGCCGCCCAGCGCCGAGTCGCGGATCACCACCTTGCCGTTGGGTGAGGTGCCGTCGACGTAGTTGGACAGGCTGCCCACGCTCTCGTCCCAGGCCCGCCCCAGCCATACCGTGCCGCTGCCCGGAGTGCCGACCGCATCGAAGGTGCTGCCGACGGCGAGGAAGCCGTAGCTGCTGCCCGGCCGGGTGCTGGGTGCGAAGATCACGCCGCCATCGTTGGCGCCACGACGCGCGGCGGTGTAGCGGATGGTGCTGCCGGCGAACACCGCCACGCCCGAGCCGAAGATGAAGTCGGTGTCGCCCTCGATGGTGCCGCCCTTGAAATAGGCGCGGATCACCGTGTTGGCGCTGCCGGCGCTGACCAGCAGGGTGTCCTGGTTGCCGGTCAGCACCACGTTCTCAATCACCGCCTTGTCGCCGCGCAACGCCAGCGCCACCGCCGACTGGTTGCTGCCGCTGTAGGTGCCTTCGACGTAGCTGTTGACGATCGCCAGGTTGCGCGCCTGGAACTGCGCGGCGCGTACGGTGACGGTGCCGCTGTCGGAGGTGCCGACGGTGCTGCTGGCGGCATTGCTGGCGCAGGGGTGGGTGGCGCTGCCGGTGGGCTTGGGCGTTGGGTTGGCATTGCCGAAGCGGATCGTGGTGCTGGCCGGGCTGCCGCCGAGGCCGAACAGGGTGAGCGGCGGCGCCGTGGCGGGGACGCAGACCAGTTCGGTGTAGGTGCCCGGCGCCACGCTGATGTAGCGGCGCATGCTGCCGCCGGCGGCGACTGCGGCGTCCACCGCGGCCTGCACGGTGCGGTAGCGGGTGCTGCCGTCGGCCGCCACCGCGTAGTCCGCCTGCAGCAGCGCGACCCCGGCGCTCGGATCCCAGTTGTCGGTGACCAGCGCGCCGATCGGGCCGGCCTGGGCCAGGTGGCGTGCGACGGTCTGGTTGGCCGCCTCGCTGCTGGTCAGTTGCGGGCGCGACGCGGTCCCGGTCAGGGCCGGGGCGTCGGTGACGACCCCCGCCGCCAGGGCGAGGGTGGAGGAAAGCAGCAACCAGCGCGATACGGTCATGGAAAGCCTCCGCTCAAGGATAAGGGCCCGCGGCGACGCTCGGAATGATACCGGTGTCATCCGGTCACGTGATACGGCGTCGTCAGCGGACCGGCGATGGTAGGGGCCTTTGCCTACCGCGTCCGGCCGATGCCGCAGCCAGCGATCGGTTGTGCCGTCTCCATCACGTTCGCCGTTGAGCGACGGCGCAGATCGCCGGGAGAGCAGGGGAGTTGCCGCACTTTCGGGCCGTCGATCGCCAGCCCGTCGCGGCACTGCGGCATGGATCTGCGCATGTAGGCCGATGCGGCGTCTCGGTGTGATGGCGGTGTGAATTTGGATACGAACGTCGTCGCGGCTTGCGCTACGCTCGACGCCCATCCCACTTGGAACCCGTCGATTGAAGCGCCTGTGCCGTTGGTGCTGCCTGCTGCTGTGCCTGGGGATGGTCGGGTCGGCGCTGGGGCAGGAACTGCTGTTGCAACGGCTGGCCGCCGACCCGCCGGCGCAGGAGGTGGTGGCGGGGCGCCACGATGCCGCGTTTGCCGATGCCGGCCATGGCGCGACCCTGTACGAGCGCAGCAAGCAGCCCACCTGGTGGCGCATCCGCGCCGACCGCGCGATCGGCAGCGAAGGCCAGCCGCAACTGGTGCTGCAGTCGCCGTACCTGACCCGGGTCGAGGCCTGGGTGCCGGGAAGCGCCGCGCCGATCCGGCGCGCGATCTACGGTGCCGACGCCGACCTGCGCTATTCCACCCGCGCCCTGGTGATCGCCTTGCCGCAGGGGCTGCCGCGCGGCGCCTCGATCTGGCTGCGGGTGCATGCGCCGGCGGCGATGCCGATGCCGGTGGGCATCGTGCCGCTGGCGCAGGTGCAGCGCGAGGACCTGCACTACGTCGGCTGGCGCGCCTTCATCCTCGGCTCGACCGCGGTGCTGGCGATCCTGGCGATCGCGTTGTGGGCGCGCCTGCGCGAGTCGATCTACGGCTACTTCACCGCCAACGTGATGTGCGTGCTGCTGTACCTGCTCGGCCTCGGCGGCGAGGCGCGCGCGGTGCCCGGCCTGGCCAGCGTGTTCGCGTCCTCGCCGACGCCGATGCGCATCGTCGCCGCGCTCGGCGGCTTCTTCATCATCACCTTCCAGCGTCGGCAACTGGAGATGCAGCGGCAACTGCCGCGGCTGGACCGGGTGCTGCGGCTGTGTGCGCTGTATTTGCTGGTCATCGCCATCGCCTGCCTGCTGTCGGACGCGGCGGTGCTGAGCCTGCTCGGCAACCTCGGGCTGATCGTCGGCGCAGCGCTGCTGCTGCCGTGTTGCCTGCTGCTGGCCTTGCGCGGGCAGCGCTACGCCTGGCCGCTGCTGGCCTCGTGGACCCCGTTGTGGATGCTGTGCGTGCTGCGCTGCCTGGAGCTGACCGGCTGGCTGCGCCTGGATCTGGCCGCGCCAGTGCTGGCGCACGGCATCAGCCTGGCCCTGGCGATCTCCTGCCTGCTGGTGACCTTCGGCCTGGCCGAGCAGATCCTGGAGCTGCGCCGCGACCGCGACCGTGCCAGCCGCATGGCGACGGTGGACGAGCTCACCGGCATCCTCACCCGCGCCGCCCTGCAGCAGCGTCTGGCCGACGCGCTGCAGGAGGCCGCGCACAGCGAACGGCCGCTGGCGCTGGCCTACATCGACATCGACCATTTCAAGCGCATCAACGACATCCATGGCCACGCCAGCGGCGATGCCTGCCTGCGCTGGGTCGCCGCCTGCGCGCGGGCGCGCCTGCGCAGCACCGACACGCTCGGCCGCCAGGGCGGCGACGAAATGCTGCTGCTGATGCCCGGCGCCACCCTGGAGGCCGCGCGCCGCGTGGCCGAGGACATCCGCCAGCACGTGGCCGCGCAGCCGTTGCCGCGCGAAGGCCAGGCGCTGTCATGCACGCTGAGTGTCGGCGTGGCGCAATGGCAGCGCGGCGAGAGCGTCGCGGCGCTGTTGCAGCGGGCCGATGCCGCGCTCTACGCCAGCAAGGCCGCCGGCCGCAACCGCGTCAGCGTGTCCACCCCCCACCGCGTCACCCACCAGGAGCCTCAGCCATGACTGCACAGCCCGCTTTGCCCGCGTTCGCTCCCGATCAGTTGCAGGTCGGCGACATCCTGCTGCAACTGGGCTGCGGCCCGGTGTCCGAACTGATCGCCTGGTGCGGCGACAGCATCTACAGCCATGCCGCCATCGTCGCCGATCAGGGCGACCTGATCGAGGCGTCGGCCAGCGGCGTGCGCCGCTATCCGCTGTCGCAGCGGCTGACCGACACCACCGACTACCTCATCATCGACGCCTACCGGCCGCTCAGCTACGCCGGCGTGGCGCTGGACGACGCCGACCGCGCCAGCGTGCTGGTCAAGGCGCAGTCGCTGCTGGGCGTGCCGTACCCGCTGGACAGCCTGGCCACGCTCGGCCTGCTGGTCGCCATTCGCGGCAAGTGGCCGCAGCATTGGCTGGCGCGGATCGTGGTGCGCGAGGCGCTGGATTACCTGGTGCGCGACAATCCTTCGCACATGGTGTGCAGCGAGGTGGTGTACCGCGCGCTGGCCGAATGCGACGTGACGCCGCCGGGCCGGCTGGCGCCGCAGATCGTGCTCAGCGGGCCGACCCACATGCCGTTCCCGCACCTGGACTGGAAGGCGCTGTGGGAAGAGGTGTGGCAACTGCTGCATCCGCATCGGCAGCAGGCCCTGGCCGACGTGGCGCAGCGCCTGGCAGCGGTGGAGGGCGCCCCGGCCAGCCTGGCCGCCTCGGCGCTGACCACGGTCGCCGACGACGAACTGCTCAGCCGCGCCAACGCGGTGCGTGCCGGGCTGGGTCTGCCGCCGGTCACCGACCAGGTGGACGACAACGGCACGCTGCTGCAAGAAGCCGGTGAAGAGGCTCCGGGAACGCCCTTGCCCCATCCCAATCCCAAGCTGGTGATGCCGCTGGACCTGGCCAACAGCCCGTCGCACGTGGTGCTGGGGCGGCTGCTGGAGGTGGTCACGCCTGCGTAGCGGAAAGGCTGCGCGCCAGCGCATTGCGCGAGGCTGCGTGCGCCACTTCATCCCCGACTGCGGGGCACCTTCTCCACAAAAAAGGGGGCCGCGGTCCGGACGGGAGAAGGAACGGCAGAAAGCCCCTCTCGCACCGGGAGAGGCGGTGGGGTGAGGGTGCGGCCTCGCACCACACCGCCCGTGCCGCGCGCCGCCATTCGAGCAAGCGCCGGCGCACCTCTCCGCCGCCGCTTGGGTTCCTGCGCCGAGACCCGCCGCTCCAGGCGCTGCGCGACGTGGATGCCGCGCAGCGTCCGATGTGGGAGCGACGTCGGGACATCCCGAATAACGCGTCATTGCCGCCGCTCGGCACGATGTATCGCCGCGATTGCAGGAGCGGCTTCAGCCGCGACGAGCGTTCCCGGGAATGCCCGTCGCCGCTGAAGCCGCTCCTACAAAATGCATGCGCTGCTGTACGTCATTTCGTCTGATGAACGCGCCGCCGCGCGCCAGTGCACCTGATACACAAGCGCTTCAAGGCTGCTTCGTGCGCTCCAGCACCAACAACGGGTCGATGCGCACGTCGAACCAATTCATCCCCCAATGCAGATGCGGCCCGGTCGCACGCCCGGTGGCGCCCACCGCGCCGATCACCTGGCCCTGGGCGATGCGGTCGCCGACCTTCACGTCGATCCGCGACAGATGCAGGAAGTTGGAGCTGACGCCGTAGCCGTGATCCAGCAGCACGGTGCCGCCGGTCAGGTACAGGTCCGGGGCGGCGAAGGTGATGACGCCGGCCGCCGGGGCCTTGACCGGGGTGCCGGTGGGCACGGCGATGTCCATGCCCGAATGGCCGGCGCCAGGCTGGCCGTTGTAGACCCGGGCGTTGCCGAAGCGGCCGCTGATGCGGCCCTGCACCGGCCAGATGAAGGGCGCGGCGAAATCGGTGCGCGGGTCGTCGCGGTCGCGCGCGGCGGTGACCTGGGCCTGTTCGCGCTTGATCCGCTCGGCGATCGCCGGCGGCGGGTTCACCGTCTTCGGCGGCACCCCGTTGACCTGTTCCAGCGGCCAGTCGCGCGGCGTCACCGCGATCTCGATGGTTTCGCTGCCGCCGTCCGGGCGCTGCACGGCGATGCGCAGCGGGCCGCGCTCGTCGCGGCCGATGCCGAACACCACGCTGCCGTAGTCGCTGACCCGCAGGGTGCGGCCGGCGTACTGCACGCGGCTGCCTGGCGCCACCTTGCCGATCACCAGCGCGCCCTGCGAGGCGCTGTGCGGGAACACGCTGCGCGCCGCGGCCGCGGCCGCGGCCGGCGTCTGCGCGTGCAGTACCGGGGCGACCGGTGCGGTCAGCAGCACCAGCGCCAGTGCGGCGCCGGACACCAGGGCGCCGCGCATCAGCGGTCGAACGCCAGGCGCTGCCCGTTGGGGCTGCCGACCAGGCGGGTCCCGTCCCAGGCCAGCACGCCGTTGACCCAGGTCGCGGCGATCTTCGAGCGGAAGCTGCGGCCCTCGAACGGCGACCAGCCGCACTTGGACAGCACGTCCTCGCGGCGCACGGTGAAGGCGGTGTCGTCGATCAGCACCAGGTCGGCGTGGTAGCCCTCGCGCAGGAAGCCGCGCTCGTGCACGTCGAACAGCAGCGCCGGCGCGTGCGCGAACTTGTGCACCACCTGGGCCACTCTGAGCCGGCCCTCGTGGACCAGTTCCAGCGCCGCGACCAGGGCGTACTGCACCAGCGGCAGGCCGGACGGCGCCTGCGCATACGGCTTGCTCTTCTCTTCCCAGGTGTGCGGCGCGTGGTCGGTGGCGAGCACGTCGATCACGTCCTCGGCGATCGCGCGGATCAGCGCCTCGCGGTCGCTGGCGTCCTTGATCGCCGGGTTGCACTTGATCAGGTTGCCCAGCGTGGCGTAGTCGGCGCGGTCGAAGCGCAGGAAGTGGATGCAGGTCTCGGCGGTGATGCGCTTGCCCTGGATCGGGCCGGGCGTGAACAGCGCCAGCTCGTCGGCGGTGGAGATGTGCAGCACGTGCAGGCGGGTGCCGTGCTTCTTCGCCAGCGACACCGCCAGCTGCGAGGACTTCAGGCAGGCCTCGCGCGAGCGGATGTCCGGGTGCATGTCCGGGGTCAGCGCATCGCCGTACTTTTCCTTGAACGCGGCCAGGGTCGCGTCGATGGTCGGGGTGTCTTCGCAGTGGGTGATGATCGGCGTCGGCGCATCGCGGAAGATCGCGTCCAGGGTCTGCGGGTTGTCGACCAGCATGTTGCCGGTGGAGGCGCCCATGAACACCTTGATGCCGGGCGCGGTCTTCGGGTCCAGGGTCTGGATCGCGGCCAGGTTGTCGTTGCTGGCGCCCAGGTAGAAGCCATAGTTGCCCCAGGCGCGGCCGCGCGCGGCGTCGTACTTGGCCTGCAGCGCGGCGGCGTCGAGCGTTGGCGGGTTGGTGTTGGGCATGTCCATGAAGCTGGTCAGGCCGCCGGCCACCGCCGCCGCCGATTCGGTGGCGATGTCGCCCTTGTGGGTCAGGCCGGGTTCGCGGAAGTGCACCTGGTCGTCGATCATGCCGGGCAGCAGCCAGCGCCCGGCAGCGTCGACCACGGTCTCGCCGTCGCGCGCGGCCAGCTGCGGGGCGATCGCCGCGATGCGGCCGTCGGCGATGCGCAGGTCGCCGTGGGTTTCGCGGCCTTCGTTGACCAGGCGCGCGTTGACGATCAATGTGGAAGCGGACATCAGTGTTTTCCTTGGCAGCGGCAGGGTGGCGGCGCCGTGGGGTCGGGCACCGGGTCGAACCCGCCAGGATGGAAGGGATGGCAGCGGCCGACACGGCGGGCGGCCATCCAGCCGCCACGCAATGCGCCGAAACGGGCGATGGCGGTCACCGCGTACGCCGAGCAACTGGGCACGAAACGGCAGCGCGGCCCCAGCAGCGGGCTGATGAAGCGCTGGTACAGGCGCAGCAAGGCGATGAGAGCGCGGGCGATCACACTGCCATGATATGCCACTGTGCTCGACTAGGCGGGTCGCTCGGCGTATACGCCGCGTTGTTGCCGCGGGGGGTAGGGTAGGCTATAAAGGCCCGCTTTCCCGGGCCCCGGGAAGACCAAGGAAGAGCGTTCGTGGCTGCTAAAAAACCTGCAAAGAAGGCCGTCCAGGCCGCCAAGAAGCCCGCCAAGCCCGTCGCCAAGAAAGCGCCGGTGTCCGCCGCCAGCAAACCGCCGAAGAAAGCCGCGCCCGCGAAGCCGGCGGCCAAGTCCGCGCCGGCCAAATCGGCCAGCAAGGCCGTGGCCAAGAAGCCGGCGGCCAAGCCGGTCGCGGCTGCACCGGCCAAGTCCGCTCCCGCCAAGAAAGCCCCGGCCAAGAAGGCGCCCGCCAAGTCGGTCGCGCCTGCCAAGGTTGCGGCCAAGCCCGCCCCCGCCGCCAAGCCGGCAGCGAAGACGCCGGCGGCCAAGCCCGTGGCCAAGGCCGCGGCCGCCCCCGCCAAATCCAAACCGGCCACCGCCCCCGTCGCACCCGCGGTGACCACCTCCGTACCGAAGTCGGCGCCCAAGCCGGCTGCGGCCAAGCCTGTCCCGGTCAAGCCCGCCGCGCCTGCCGCAGCACCGGCCCCCAAGCCCGTTGCCGCCAAGTCCGCCGCGCCGTCGACCCCGCCACAAAAGAATCCCGTGTCCGTTTCGAAATCCTCCGCGAAGACCCCCACCAAGTCCGAATCCACCCCGAAGGCGCCGATCGCCAAGCCCACCGGCAAGGTCGCCGTGGCCGTGACCGCCAAGTCCAACACCCCGGCCAAGCCGGCCAAGTACAAGGTGGTCGAGTACAAGACCGACGAGGCCACCGGCCGTCCGATCCTGCCCAAGGGCTACAAGCCGGCGGCGGACGAGGAGTACATGAGCCCGCTGCAGCAGGAGTACTTCCGCCAGCGCCTGCTCACCTGGCGCGCCGACCTGGTCGAGGAATCCAAGCAGACCATCGAGAACCTGCGCGACGAAGTCCGCGACATCGGCGACGAGGCCGAGCGCGCGACCCGCGAGACCGAGAACTCGCTGGAACTGCGGACCCGCGACCGCTACCGCAAGCTGATCGGCAAGATCGACAGCACGCTCAAGCGCCTGGACGCCGGCGACTACGGCTACTGCGTGGACACCGGCGAAGAGATCGGCCTGGAGCGCCTGGAAGCGCGCCTGACCGCCGAGCGCACCATCGACGCGCAGGAGCGTTGGGAGCACTTGCAGAAGCAGCAGGGCGACTGAGTCCCCACCAGCTCCAGCGTGTCAAGGCAAGGCCCCGCGCATGCGGGGCTTTGCGTTTTTTGGGCACAGCCGGTCCGGGCGCAGCGCCTGCCCGCGGGTGGCACATGCCTGGGAGGCGATGCCGCCTCGGGAGCCGCTGCTCGCGGCGTCGGTGCACGGTGCGCAGCCGCGGCCCGTTGCTGCCAGCCACCTGCGGCTGCATGGATGGCGCGTGGGTGTGGGAGGCGTGCCGTTACATGGGTCACGGCGCCCTTCAACGTACGCCGTTGACCAGCCCGCTTTGCGTGTCCTTGCTCAGTTGCAAGCCGGGCAGGGCGAAGCTGTCCAGATCCTGCTTGGTGGCTGCGACGTAGACCCCGATGAGGGCCGAGGTGTCCGGGTCGACCTCCAGGCCCAGCGGCATCGTGGCGAACTGCACGTAGTCGCGGCTGGCGTTCCATTGCGGCTGGCCGCCGATCGCCTGCAGCACGCGATCGACGTGCGTGCCGGCCGGCTGGCCGAGCAGATCGAACGGCAAAGGCACGTCGGGATTGGCGACGGCGATCAGGTTGGTGACCCGGTCGTCATGAAAGCGCACCGCCAATTGGCTGTAGGCGAGGGCGGCGGCCGGCCGCGGTTGCTGCGCCAGCTGCGCATTGAACTCGCGCGGATACAGATACACCACGCTGAGCGTGTCCGGATGCGCCGCATCGCTGCGGCTGATGTCCGGCTGGCCCAGCGCGGCCAGGACCTGTTGCTTGCGCATGCCGAGCGCGACCGGGCCGAGACGCGTGCATGAGCTGGGCAGCGTGGCGGCGCTGCTGGAACTCGCAAAGGCCTGGTGCAGCGCGTGCGTGCAGGCCGCCGCATCGCTGCCGGCGGCATGGGCCTGCGGGAAGACCATGCCGAGCACGAGCAGGCCGAACAGCGAAAGAAATCGGGGTTCCATGAGACATCTCCATTGACGAGTCGTGCGTGGCGAGGCCGGAAAACCCCGGCCTCGCCACAGGGTGAATTAATTGCCGTGCCAGCCTTCGCGGTGCCCGTAGGCGGTAATGAACGCGTTGCGCTGGTCGCTGTTCAACGATGACCACTGATCGGACGGATTCAGGCCCGAATTGGTGGTGATCGTGGTGATCATCTCCGAGGTCGGATTTTCGCTCGGCGGCGACCAGCTGGTGATGAGGTCACTCAGCGTGGCGGTGCCACCGGCGTTGTTGTTGAGGCGGTCCATGTTGGCCGCCGCGGCGTCCAGACCGGCTTGCGGGCTGGAGAAGATCGCAAAGCCGCGGTCGTCGCCGAGCGTGCCGTGATTGTCCGCGAACGTGCCGGAGCGGATGTCGAGCGGGTTGTTGTCGCGGTTGGGGTGGGTGCCGGTGACTTCCTGCGTGGTGCCATCGGCCGCGGTATAGGTCACCGTGGTGCCGCTGGCCGACGCGGACGTCGCGGGCTTGTCGTTGCTGCCGGCACCGTCGCCATCGCTGCCATCACCGTCGCCACCGTCGCCGTCGCCGTCGCCGCCGTCACCATCACCGTCACCACCGTCGCCCTCACCACCGTCGCCCTCACCGCCTTCGCCACCTTCACCGCCCTCACCACCTTCACCACCTTCACCGCCTTCGCCGCCTTCACCGCCTTCGCCACCGCCCTCCGATTCGACCGGTGCGATTTCGTCGCTGATGGCCATCTGGGCCGTCGCAGTCTTGTGCATCGCCATGTGGTGATGGTGATGGGTCTTGGCTTTGGCGTGGTGGGTTTTCTTGTGCGCCTTGGCGTGGTGAATCGAACTGGACAACGGATGCGCGCCGATGGACGTGCGCGTGCCGCCTGCAACCATATCGATTTCGATGATATCGAGCGTTCTCATGTTGATCCTTGAACAGAGGTGCGGGAAAAGCGCCGTCCCCGCTTCGGCTGATCCGGTGCGCGCGGCGTGGCCGACGATCGGATCGGTTCGGGCTGCGCGCGGCGCGTCCCAGGACGCGGGCAGGGCGTACGGCCCCGGTGCCGCGCGTGGCGACGTGTTCGAACGCATGGAACTTGGGGCATGCTGCTGCGCCAAGCGACACGGACAGCGCCGCCATGTCGCACGCTGCGCTGCGCGTGGGCTGCGCACACGGGGTCGAGCTGCGTGAGCAGGCACCGTGCGGTTCCCCGCACTGCGTCCCGCAGCAATGGCGCCAAGCGCCGATCCGGTGGCTACATCGGCTGCGTCGTCGCCCCCTCGCTGGAGCACACCAAGGTCAGGTCCAGGCGACGGACCGTCCAATGCGACGGCGTGTCGATCGTCCCGGTCGCATGGACGTGATAGGCGGGGCAGTCCGCGTCTTCCTCCGGGTTGTTCTTGATGTCGCAGTTGCCTTCGATCAGGAAGGCCTTGCCGGCTTCGGCGCCGGTGCGGGTGAATTTCAGCGTAGGACAGTCGCCGAACAACCTCGACAGGGCGATGTCGTTCTTCAGCACATAGGCGATCGCCTGTTCTCCGCCGGCTTGGGAAGGGACTTGCTTCGCCTGCGACGATCCTTGCGCGGCGACGGTGAGCGCCAAGGCCGTGCAGATGCGCGGTAACCAGAAAGACGTCATGCGGAGAGCTCCGATAGGCGAGTGTCTCCCGGGCTGGCGTGCGCCGGCCCGGGAGAGGGTGGGGTGCGTGTTACTTGAAGACGCTGATGTGGACGTGGGTGGTATCGCCGCTTTCCCGGCTAGCCTGGGTCCAGTCCGCGGTGGGACTGGACCGGATGAAATTGCCCGCAGGGCCTTCCACGTAGCTCACGTTGGGATTGGCCATCGCCGCATTCTCCAGCGCCTGGGCGTTCTGGAAGCCTTCGCCGCTCGTCCCGACATGGACGTCGTTGATAATGTTGATGTCGACGGCGTTGCCCGTGTAGTGGGCGGAATTGGGGTTGTGGCTGCCGTTGGTCGTGGCCGAGATGTCGATGCTGTCGACGCTCTGATCCCCGTCGAGCACCGAGCCCAGGGTCGAGGCCATCTTGGACGTGACCGGGTTGTTGCTGCTCGCACCGTCCTGGGTGTTCTGGTAGGTGATCGAGACCGTCCGGCCATCGGAGGTGGTATGGCTGCTGCCTATCGAGGTATCGGCCGGGCCGTTGCCGTCGTCGTAACCGCCGCTGCCGTCGCCTTCTCCTCCTTCGCCGCCTTCGCCTCCTTCGCCTCCCTCACCACCTTCGCCTCCCTCACCACCTTCTCCACCTTCTCCACCTTCTCCTCCCTCGCCACCTTCGCCCCCCTCACCGCCTTCACCGATCGGTTCGACCTCTTCCATCCGCGCCATCTGCGCGGCCGCGGACTTGTGCATCGCGGTGTGGTGGTGATGGAGCTTGGCCTTGGCGTGATGCGTCTTGTTGTGCGCCTTGGCATGGTGGATCGAACTGGACAGCGGGTGTGCGCCGATCGATGTGCGCGTTCCGCCTGCGACCAGGTCGATTTCGATGATATCGAGCGTTCTCATGGTGATCCTCGAACAGGTATGCGGGGAAGAGGCCGTCCTCGCTTCGGCTGATCCGCGCATGCAACGATGGCGCCACAGGCGTGGACCGGTCCCGTTCACGCGTGCCGCACGTCAGGATGCGACGAGGGCGGGGCGCGCGGACTGCGCGTGCACGTCGCTCAGGCGCTCGAACGCATAGAGATGGTTCATGTAGGTGGACACGTAGATGCGCCGTTCGTCAGGCGAGATCGCGACACCGTTGGTCACTGCGTCGGGCAACTGCAGCACGCCCACGGTTTCGAGCGTGTCGATGTCGATCTCGACGACGCGGCCGCCGTTGCTGCCGACGATCACCCGGTTGCCGATCCGCTTGGGCGAGGCGTACACGCGCGAGCGCAGGTTGATCTTCTTGATCAGTTGCATCGTGTCGATGTCGATCACGTACAGATGGCGGTCGCCCGAGCCGCAGAACAGCTTGTTGCCGGCGAACAGCGGCGTGGTGTAGCAGATTTCGTCTGTCTGCCACTCGCCACGCTTTTCGCCGGTGGCGACATCCAGCACGTAGATGGACTTGTCGAACGAGGCGAAGGCGGTCAGCCCGCGACGCTCGTCCACTGCGGGCGCGTACTTCACCGAGCGCCGCGTCTTGAAGCGCCAGGCGATGCGTCCTGTCCTGGCGTCGAGCGCGAGCGTCTCATGGTCCGCGCTGCCCCAGATCACCAGGTCGCCGCCTTCCCAGTAGCCGGGCGATCCGTGCTGCAGCTTCTGCACCTGGTGCTCCCAGATCTTTTCGCCGGTGTCCATCGCATAGGCGGCGAGGCTGCCCTGCGCCCATGGGCGGACATATTCGATGCCCACGTACATCAGCTTGTGGCGCGGCACCAGCAGCGGCGAAGCCCCGACCCAGTCGCCATCCGGATGTGTCCAGATCTCCTCGCCGCTGGCCGCATCCAGGCAATAGACGGTGCCGTTGTACGCGCCGAAGTACAGGCGTCCGTCATGGTAGGCGGGGCAAGACCAGATGCCCTTCTTGGTGTACGCCGCACCGGTCACCGAGTATTCCCAGACCAACCCGCCGGTCTCGGCGGAGAACGCCTGCATCTTAGCGGCGTCGCAGCCGCGATAGATCATGTCGCCGACCAGCAGCGGCGCGGACTTGGGGACCACGTGGAAGGCGAAGCCTCCCGGCGTCGCCGTCCGCCACAGTTCGCGATACGCCTGGGTGGGCGGCGGCGCGCTTTGTTCCGGCGGCAGGTCGAAATCCTTGAGCGTGAACAGTGTTTGCACCGAGATCGCGTGCGTCTTGCGCCACTGCATGCCGGCCTTGGACAGGAAATCGACCACCACGAACACCTCGTCGAGCGCGTGTCCGGCCGCCGCAATCACCGCACGCGCCTTCTCGGCGCTGTTGCCGGAATTGAGCGAGTCGTCGACCAGCACGATGGGCAGGTCGAGCACATCGCCCTCGATGGCGTTGCCCATCCCCGTGGTCTTGCGATCCTTGCGAATGATGAAGCCGTTGACCGGGCCGCGTTCTTTCGGGGCGGTCAACAGCAGCGCGGTGAGTAGCGGGATCGCCGCGGTTTCCAGGCCGCCGAGCTGGAAAGGCGGGCGTGCGGCATTGCGCTCCCAGAACGCTGCGGCGATCTGCTCGAGCGCAGCGCGTCGCATGAACACCCGGCGCAGGTCGAACAGCCAGAGGTAGGAGCCGCCCTTCTTGGTGATGAGGGGGATGTTCTCGGCGCTGGTGTGCAGGCCGACGGTCTGGATCAGGTCCCGAAGCGATTGCATGGTCATCGTGCCGCCCTGCTGGGAATGGGAGGATGTGGGTGACGGAGGGTCAAGGAGACGCCGGAGCATCCATCGAGCCGAGATAGCGGTCCACGGCCGGTCCCCAGATCGAGGAACCGCCATGGCCGAAGAACAGATGGTGACCGTCGTCGCCGAAAGCGGCCGGCGTCACCAGAACCGCATGGCCACCTGCCTCGGTGAAGGCGCGATGCAACGACGCTGCAAGGTCAGGCCCGAAGAAGCTGTCGTTGGCCGTATAGATCCACAGCATCGGGGTGGTGGGCTGTCGGCCGAAGGTGGCGGCTGCCGCGATCAACCTGTCGGCATGGCAATTGCTGTTGGGCCGATCTTGGAAGTGGCCGCCGCGGCCGCCGGCCATGTTGACGAATGCGCTGACGTTGGGATGCGGCAGGCTGTCGTACGCCAGCGTGCCCCAGCCACCGGCCGACTGTCCGACCACGATGGCGCCGGTCGGACTGTAGTCTGGCAGTGCGGTCAGGGCGTCCACGATGCGCTTGAGTTGGCGTGCGGTCTCCAATCCGGCCTTGACATAGTCGGCACGGTCGCAACCGTCGTAGCCCTCGCTCCAGGGGCCGCCGGTGGCGCCGTAGCCGAGGCGCAGGACCAATGCCACCGCATAGTGGTGTCGCAGGAACCAGCGTGCCGATTCGCCATCGCAGGTTTCCAGGGTCATGCCGGGTCGGTCGGAGGCCTTCGCCGGTGAGCCGTGCGCGATCACCACCACGCGTGGGCGGCTGACACCGGCAGGGCGGCACAGCCGTCCCTGCAAGGTCCAGGGGTGTCCATCCGGATCGGCGATGGGAATCTGCAGTGGCTCGCCGAGGTCGGCATGCGTGCCGCCGAAGCCGCGCGCCGAGGCGATGCAGGGCGCCATGCCGCAGAAGAGCAGCAGGACAGTCGTGGCCAACAGGCAGCGTCGGCAGGTGGATGACATGGTGGAGTTCCCCGCTGCGTCGGTCTCAGCGACGGACGCGTCGCATGTGGAAGGTGATGGTCGAGCACAACGTCGGGCACTCTCGTGCCGGGGCACGCGAGGCACGGGTGACGGCGCCGTCGAACAACACCAGCCGGCCAGGACGCGGGCGGATCGAGATGCACTCGCGCGCGGTGTCGTAGAACACGGTTTCGCCGGCCCAGTCGTCCTTCCATTCGGTGCTGGCGTAGAGCAGTGCGACACGCTCCTGATCCGACGGCTTGGCGTAGTGGTGCGCCACGCCGTCCTGTCCATGCGTGTGACCGGTGACGTAGGCGCGGACCAGGCCGTAGTCCTGCGCCAGGTTGTCCTTGATCTGCGTCCAGAGTTCATGCAGCGGTTCCATGCCCGGGGTTGCGGCGAGGACGTCGTCGTGGATCGCACGCTCGTGCGCTTTGCGGCTGCCGCACAGATGGATATGCCAGGACGGCGCTGCGTCGCCGAGCAATCCTGGATAGAGGCCGTAGGACCAGCCGCCGCGACCGCGCAGCAGTTCCGGCAGATGCTGGACTTCGACGAAATTGTTGACGACTTGCAGGGACGACGCTTCCGACGCTGACACGATGGCGACCTCACGTTGGCGATACGGGATGGGACCAGGCGGCGCGACGAGATGGCTGTCGCGCCGGCGGCGAGCTAGGAGGTGACGGGGACGGCTGGCGCATGCGCCGCAGGCTGGCGCGTGCGGACTGCTCCTTCGTGCAATTCGATGACGCGATCGGCATGCGCGATCGTTTCGGGGCGGTGCGCAATGACGATGCGCGTGATGTTCAGGGCCTTGATCGCCTGGTTGAGCTGGCGCTCCAGCGCGAGATCGAGATGGCTGGTCGCCTCGTCGAGCACCAGGATGTGCGGGCGCCGGTACAGAGCGCGCGCCAGGAACAGGCGTTGCTGCTGGCCGCCGGAGAGCGAGGATCCCATGTCGCCGACCAGGCTGTGGTAGCCCATCGGCATGGCCATGATGTCCTCGTGTATGCCGGCCAGGCTGGCCGCGTCCTCGATGTCCTGCGGCGTGGCGAGGACGTCGAACATGCTGATGTTCTCGGCGATCGAGCCGGTGAACAGGTGGTCGTCCTGCATCACGCTGCCGGTGATCGCGCGGTAGCGGGACTTGCCGAGGCGGCGCAGATCGAGTCCGCCGATCTCGATTGCGCCCTGCTGCGGATCGAGCAGGCCGAGCAGCACCCTCACCAGGGTGCTCTTGCCGCACCCCGATGGGCCGACGATGGCGACCGATTCGCCCGCTTGCACCGCAAAGCTGCACTCGCGCAGGATCCAGGGTTCGCCTTCGGCGTAGCGGAAGCTGACCTTGTTGAAGGTGATGCTGGGCTGTGGCAACGGACCCGCGTGCTCGCTGACGGCGTGCGCCTCGGGTGGCGTCAGTACGATGTCGGCCAGTCTTTCGGCCTGCAGACGCAGCATGCGCAGTTCGATCGCATAGTCGACCAGGCTGGCGACGCGGCTGCTGAACTGGTCTCCGTAAGCCACGAAGGCGGTCAACATGCCGACGGTGAACTGGCCTTTCAATCCCAGCCAAGCACCCAGCCAGAGCACGCCCAGCCGCTGCGCGCCTGCCGCCAGGTTCTGCAATGCGGTGAACAGCATGTCCAGGCGTTGCACGGCGATGGACGTGTTCAGCGTGTCGGTCGCAGCGTTGAGGTAGCGCGCGGTCTGCTCGGCCTCCTGGTTGTTCAGGCGGATCGTCTGCACGCCGCGTACCGCCTCCAGGAATCGGCTGTGCTGCTTGGCGGTGACGGTGATCTGGCTGAGGTTGGCCTCGCGGTAGACGCGGAAGTACAGCAGCCGAAGTGCCGCATACACGGCGACCGCGCCGAGGACGATGGCCGACAGCAAGGGGCTGTAGACGAACAGCACGACCAGGGTGACGCTGGCGAGCAGTCCGTCGAGCAGGATCTCGACGAAGCGGGTGGTGAGCGTCTGCTGGATCGTATCGATCGCACCGAAGCGGGACACGATGTCGCCGAGATGGCGCGTGCCGAAGTAGGACTGCGGAAGGCGCATCAGATGCTGGAACACGTTACCGGTCCAGCCGAGGTTAAAGTGCGTGCTGAGCCACATCACGGTCCAACTGCGCAAGGCCGAGACGAGTGTTTCGAGCACGATCAGCAGTGCGAAGCTCAGGCCGAGGAACGTGAGCAGGTCGTGGTCGCCATCGGCGATCACCTGATCCACCACAAGTTGCATGAACAAGGGCGCCAGGAGCGCGAAGACTTCCAGGACCAAGGCCAGCCCGAAGATCTGCGCCAGTCCGCGGCCCAGCCCCTGCACCGAGCCGGCGAGCGCGCGCAGCGACACCGGCGGCGTCTCGCGCTGGCGCTGGAAGGTCGGCCCTCTGGAAAACTCGATCGCCACGCCGGTGAAGTGCCTGCCGACGTCGCTCATGCTCAAGTTGCGCACGCCCACCGCGGGGTCGTGCACGACGATCCCGTGCTGGCCGACGCTGCGCAGCACCACGAAGTGATCCATGTCCCAGTGCAACACGCAGGGCGTCTGTAACTGACCGAGCTCTTCCAGGTCCAGCCGAAGTGGCCGGCATTGCAGCCCAAGCGCATGCGCGATCTCGATCAGGCGTCGCGCGGTCATGCCCTTCAGCGACAGACTGAAGCGGCGCCGCAGCGCGGGCAGATCGGTATGGTGTCCGTGATAGCCGGCGATCATCGCGATGCAGGCCAGGCCGCACTCTGCGGCTTCGGCCTGCAGCACGTTCGGCAGGACGCGCGTACGCCAGAAGCGCAGTTTCGCGGCGCGCGCGTCCTGCTCGTTCGCGGTCTGTGCCTTCGTGCTGTGATGCGTGGGGGCCGCGTTCATGCGCCACTGCTCCAGCGATGGCCCATGCCGTACAGCGGCTCGAAGATCCATTCGACGATCCGGCGCCGGTCCAGCAACATGTCCGCATCCAGCGCCATGCCCGGGCGCAAGGGTTCCTTGCGTCCGTATGCTTCGACGTTCTGATCCGCCAGGTCCACGCGGGCCAGGTACAGGGGATCGGAGGAGGGCGGATTGCCGCCGCCGAGCAGCAAGGTGACTTCGCCCGGCGTCAGTGCGCTGCGCGAGACGCTGCGCACCACACCGTGGTGCAGGCCGAATTTCTGGTAAGGGAATGCCTGGTAATGCAGGGTGACCTGGATGCCCGGATGGACGAAGCCGACCGCCTGGCTGGGAACCAGGATCTGCGCCTGCAGGGTCGAGCCGTCCGGGACGATGGCGAGCAGCGGTTGGCCAAGTGCGACCGAAGCGCCAGGTTTGACCAGCAAGGTGGAGACGGTGCCGCTGGCCGGCGCGCGCAGTTCGCTGGCGCGTGCGGCTTCGTTCTGCGCAAGGGTCTGTTCGACCTGCGCGAGTTGCCGGCGCAGGTCGTTGAGCTTGGCAGACACGGCCAGTGGCAGTTGGGTCAGTTGATCGTTGAGCACGCTCAGTTGCTGCTGCGTACTGGCGCGTTGCTGCTGCAACGAACGCAGCTGCGATTCGTCGGCGAGCAACGCCGATTGCTCCTGCTCGACTTGCAACGCCGGAATGTAGCCACCGGCGACCAGGCCCGACCACTTGTCCACCAGCTCCTGCACCAACTGCATCTGCTTCTTCTCGATCGCGATCTGCGCATCGATTTGAACCAGTTGCTCTTTCAGCGCGGATTGCTGCGTGCGGTTGTCCTCCGCCTGCTTGTCCTGCAACTGCTGGGTATCGCCGATGTCCTCGCGCAGGCTGCCGGCCTGGCGTTGCAATTGCGCGCTGACGCTGGCCGCCGTGTTGCCAAGCGCCTTGCTGGTGTGCTCGCCCGACAGCGAGACCAGGACCTGTCCGCTCGCGACCCGATCGCCTTCGGCGACGCCGACGTGATCGATCACGCCGAGCGTATTGGCGGTCAGGCTGATCAAGCCCGCGCGCGGGACCAGGAGGCCGGTGACATGAATGCGCTGCGTGTAATGGCCGCAAAACAACCACATCAGAATAGCAGCGGCGATGCCGAGGGCGACCAAGGTCCATGCTCTGGTCGAAAGGGGAGTTGCCAGTCGCACCGTCCCCAGCCATGCCTGGCTTCGGGCGTCCACTGCCTCGTCACGGAAAAGCGAATGTTCCATTCGGCTGATTCCATCCGTGTTTGATAGGGGGGCGCTTGTTTCGATGCGCGTCCGTTTTTCGAAAGCGGGTTGAAACTTAATTGGTGGGAGATAATTTCGGCGGCTTCTTTCTTCTTCCTTTCCGTACTTGAGGGCTTTTTATCTTGTCTACAAATTGCGCTATCGTGGCGTTGGCGGGTTGCTGATTTGATCTTGAAATTCAGCTGTTTAGTGTTGGAATTGCAGCGTCTTCGATAGCGGTAGAAAGGTTTTAAATGTGCCTGTCATGACGGTGTCGCATGATGCGGAAAGTGGTATATCGCCGTGTCGCTGCTGGCAATCAATGTCATTGCACGCAAATTATTTCAATCATGTATCCGGGGTTGCGTCGATAATGGAGTGCCGTCCTTGAACCGCAATGCCGACCTGGCCGAGTCATCCGTGCCCACGCGCCGCCGTCGTTGGCGGTTGCCGATCCTGATCGCCTTGTTGTTGCTCGCGGCCATTGCGCTGGGACCACGGGTCAGCGTGGCGCTGCCGCAGGTGGCGGCGCCGGCGGTGCCGCAGGATCCGCTGGCGCTGCAGACGTGGATCGATGCGCGCGAGCGCGCCACGCCGGGGCTGCGCCCGGACAACCAGGCGCGGATCGTCTGGGCCGATCCGGCGCATCCGGGGCGGCGCGCGTGCGCGATGGTCTATCTGCATGGCTTCACCGCCAGCCAGGGCGAGGGTGCGCCCACGCACGTGCGGCTGGCGCGCAGCTTCGGCTGCAATCTGTATCTGCCGCGCCTGCCTGGGCACGGGCTGGTCGCGGCGGACGCTCTGCGCGGCGTCGATGCCGGGCGCCTGCTCGGCGGCGCGGCCGAGGCGCTGGCGGTGACCCGGGTGCTGGGCGACCGCGTGGTGGTGATCGGCAATTCGATGGGCGGCGCGCTGGCGGTGCAGGCGGTGGCGGCGAATCCGCGCCAGGTGCAGGCGCTGGTGCTGTGGTCGCCGCTGGTGCGCGAGTACGGCGATCAGCTGCAGCCGATGCTGTGGCCCTGGGGCGCGCAGGTGCTGGCGTGGACGCACAACGGCGGCAACCCGATCCTGCGCTATCCGGTCGACAGCGCCTATTGGGCCGACGCCACCCATCTGGACGGCTATCGCGCGCTGGCGGCGCTGACCCGTGGCGGCATGCAGCCGGCGACGTATGCACGGATCCATGTGCCGGTGTTCCTCGGCTACTACTACCGCGATCCGCAGCACCAGGACCGCACGGTGTCGGTGGCGGCGCTGCAGGCGATGTTCAAGCAACTGGGCACGCCGCCGGCCTTGCGCCAGGCGGTGGATTTCCCGGGCGCCGACAATCACGTGCTGGCCTCGCCGATCCGTTCGCGGGCGGTGCCGGCAGTGTTCGCCGCCACCTGCCGGTTCCTGGCGGGGCAGGGTGGCCTGACCCAGCCGGTCGGCGTGCCGGATTGCGCGCATGCCTGGGCCGACGACGAGGCGCAGGCGCATGCGGTGGCGGCCGCGCACTGAGCGCAGCCGTTGCGGGGGAGCCGACGTGCATTGGATGGCGCGCAGGCCGGTGGCGCTGCGCGTGAGGTGCGGCGAGGCCGCGCCGTCGCCGCGCCCGCCGGGCGACGACGCAGGCGAGCCTACTGCAGGTCGCGCAGATCCAGGTTGCGCAGCTTGGGCGCCTTCCAACTGGTAACGCCGACCACGCCTAGCGTCACGCAGCCACCGAGCACCACCGCCGGTACCAGGCCGATCAGTCGCGCCATCACGCCGTCGTAGAACGCGCCCAGCTCGTTCGACGAGCCGATGAAGATGCCGTTGATCGAGGACACGCGGCCGCGCATCGCGTCCGGCGTGGCCAGTTGCAGGATGGTCTGGCGCACGATCACCGAGACGCCGTCGCACATGCCGTAGGCCAGCAGGATCGCCGCGGACAGCCAGAAGTGCCGCGACAGTCCGAAGGCGATGGTGCACAGGCCGAAGCCGGCCACCGCCAGCAGCAGCACGCGTCCGGCGTTGCGCTGCAGCGGGTGCCGCGCGAGCCATACGCCGACCAGGATCGAACCCAGTGCCGGCGCGCCGCGCAGGATGCCCAGGCCTTCCGGACCGTAGTGCAGGATGTCGTGGATGAAGGCCGGCAGCATCGACACCGCGCCGCCCAGCAGCACCGAGAACATGTCCAGGGCCATCGCGCCGAGCATGATCTGGTTGGAGAACACGAATTGCGCACCTTCGGCGATGCTGCGGAAGATCGGCGCGCGCGGGCCTTCGTGGACCGGCTCGGACACGCGCAGCAGCCACAGCGCCAGCAGCGCCGCGGACGAGGCGCCGATGGCGGTGCCGTAGGCCAGGCTCTTGCCGCCCCAGCCGACCAGCAGCCCGCCCAGCGCCGGGCCGATCACCATGCCGGCCTGGAACGCGACGCTGCCGACGCTGGCGCCGCGCGCAAAGGCCTCGCGGGGCAGGACGCGGGCGAACAGCGCGTTGTACACCGGCGACAGGAAGGCGCGTGCGGCGCCGGTCAGCGCGATCGCCGCATAGATCGGCCACACCCCGTGCGCCGACAGCCAGCCGCGGCTCACCGCCAGCAGCACCGCCGCGGTGGCGATCAGGCCGACGCTGGCGAGCATGCCGAGGTAGCGCCGCGGCAGGTGGTCGACCAGGTAGCCGGCAAACGGGGCGATGCAGAAGAACGGCAGGATCTCGGCCAGCCCGATCAGGCCCAGCGAGAACGGATCGCGGGTGATTTCGTAGATGTGCCAGCCGACCGTGACCGCGACGATCTGGTAGGACAGCATTGCCAGGATGCGGTAGGCCAGCACCAGGGCGAAGCCGGGGTGCGCCAGCAGCGTGCGCAAGGTCTGCGGTGGGGTAGGCAGCGGCGCGCTCATGCCTGCTGGGCGCGCGCGGTGTCCTGGATGAAGGCCAGCAGCGCGGCCAGGCCGTTGCTGCGGGTCGGCGACAGGTGCTTGCCCAGGCCGATGGCGGCGACGAAGTCCGGCGCGGTGGCGAGGATGTCCGCGGCGCTGCGCCCGGAATAGACCCGCAGCGCCAAGTAGATCAGCCCGGAGACGATCGCCGAGTCGCTGATCGCATGGAACACCAGGTGTTCGGCATTGCCCTCGGGCACGATCCACACCATCGACTGGCAGCCGTGCAGGCGATGCTCCTCGGTCTTCCAGTGCTCGGGGAAAGCGGGCAGCTTGCGGCCCAGGTCGATCAGGTACTGGTAGCGCTCGGACCAGTCGCCGAAGAAGCCGAATTCCTCGGCGATGGCGGCCTGGGCGTCGGCAGGCGTGGGTTCGAGCGGAAAGTCGGTATCGGTCATCAGCAATCCAAGATCAAGCGATGTAAAGCCCCTCTCCCCCCGGGAGAGAGGGTGGGGTGAGGGTCCGAGCGTAGCCTCGCGAACTGTCCATGCGAGTCGCTTCGCGCCTTACCCTCATCCGCCCCTGCGGGGCACCTTCCCCCCAAAAGGGGGCCGTGGTCCCGAAGGGAGAAGGGAACAGCCGCGCTTCTCCTCACTACGCAGGTTGGTGTTCACCCACGCTTCCAGCGTACGCCCTGTGGCGTGTCCTCCAGGACAATGCCGGCCTCGGCCAGTTCCTGGCGGATGGCGTCGGCGCGGGCGAAGTCGCGGGCCTTCTTGGCGTCGCTGCGGGCGTCGATCAGCGCCTGGATGCGGGCGTCGTCGTCGCTGCCCGCGCCCTGGAACCACACCTGCGGATCCTGCTGCAACAGGCCCAGGGCCAGGCCGGCGCCGAGCAGGTGGCTCTTGGCCTGGCGCAGCGCGTCGGCACGTTGCGCGGCATCGGCAGGGTCGGGGCCGCCGGCCGGTGCCGCTTCGCGCAGCGCCTGCCGCGCCTGTGTCGCCAGGCTCGACAGCACCGACAGCGCCAGCGGCGTATTGAGGTCGTCGTCCAGCGCTTCTTCGATCTCCGCCGGAATGACCGGCGCGGCGTCGATGCCCTGCAGGTCGCGCAGCGTTCCGTACAGGCCGTCGAGCCGGGCGACCTGGGCCTGGATCAGGGCGTCGGACCAGTCCAGCGGCTGCCGGTAGTGCGCGCTGAGCAGCGCGCAGCGCAGGGCCTCTGGCCTATGCCGCTCGATCAGGTCGTGCACGGTCTCGATGTTGCCCAGCGACTTGCTCATCTTGGCGCCGCTGAAGGTCAGCATGCCGTTGTGCAGCCAGACGCGGGCGAAGGTGGCGCCACCGTGGGCGCATTCGCTCTGCGCGATCTCGTTCTCGTGGTGCGGGAACTGCAGGTCGACGCCGCCGGCATGGATGTCGATGGTCTCGCCCAGATGTGCGGCGGCCATCGCCGAGCACTCGATGTGCCAGCCGGGGCGGCCGCGGCCCCACGGCGAGTCCCAGCCGGGGAGGTCGTCGCTGGAGGGCTTCCACAACACGAAGTCGCCTGGGTCGCGCTTGTACGGGGCCACCTCGACGCGGGCGCCGGCCAGCATCTCCTCCGGGTCGCGCCGCGACAGCTTGCCGTAGTCGGCGAAGCTGGCCACCGCGAACAGCACGTGGCCCTCGGCGGCGTAGGCGTGGCCGCTGGCGATCAGCCGCTCGATCATCGCCACGATGTGCGGGATGTGCGCGGTGGCCGCCGGCTCGATGTCCGGCGGGGTCACGCCCAGCGCGGCCATGTCCTGGCGGTAGATGGCGGCGAAGCGGTCGGTGATGGCCGAGATCGGCACGCCCTGCGCCTGCGCGGCGGCGTTGATCTTGTCGTCCACGTCGGTGATGTTGCGGGCGTAGCGCAGCTTGCCGTAGCGGCGCCGCAGCAGCGCCGCCAGCACGTCGAACACCACCGGGCCGCGGGCGTTGCCGATGTGCGCGTAGTTGTAGACGGTGGGGCCGCAGACGTAGAGCGTCGGGCCGGCCACCGGATCGAGCGGTTCGAAGGCGTCGACCCGGCGGGTCAGGTTGTTGTGCAGGCGCAGGCTCATCGGCATCGGCGGTGGGGAAACCGCCCGATTCTACCGGCAGCCGCCCCAGGACGGGCCATCCATTCCCGAGCGCGCCGCGCCGCCGGTGCGCGTGCCGGTAGGGCAACAGCGCTAGGACGCGGCCGTGTCTTCATGCCGGAGCGACGCCGCCGCCACGGGCGCCTCACTCATGTCCGTCGGGGTGGGCTGGCACGCAGACCGCACGGTTTGACCCACGGCCGGTCGGGCGCTGCGCCACGCGGGGGCCGAGCGCCTGGGGATCCGACGCGGGGTGCCCGGAGATGCGGGACGCGTCCTGGCCAGGTGGCGCGGTTGTCGGCTCGCGTTCAGCCCGACGCAAGGCGGCATGCCTACACTCACTGGTCTGCCCTTGCGAAGCCTGCTGCCGATGCGTCCGAACCCGTTGTTGCCGCTGGTCGGCCTCCTTGCCTGCGCCGCCGCGCCGGCCTGGGCGCAGGACTCCGAGGCGCGCAACCGGGTGGTGGTGATCGAGAACGTCAAGCTGGATTACGCCCAGGTGCTGAACGTGGAGCCGGTCTACCAGACCCTGCGCGCCACCCGGACCGAGCAGCAATGCGATCCGGCCCCCGCGCCGGCCCCGGCCGCCCCGGCGCCCAGGCCGGCCGAGGACGACAGCCGCTTCAACCGGCTGATGGATTCGGTGAAGGACATCTTCAGCCGCCGCCACGAGGAGCCGGCCCCGGCGGCCGCGCCGACCACGGCGCCGGCGGGCGGACGCAATTGCCGGATGGTCGAGGTCGGCCGCGAGTTCCGCCGGCCCATCGCCTACGACGTGGACTATGTCTACAAGGGCACCAAGTACCGCTCGCGGCTGCCGGAAGATCCGGGCAACCGGCTGCGCATCCGCGTCTCGGTGGCGCCGTACGTGCCCGATGCGGTGGTGGTGCCGCCACGCTGAGCGCCGCGTGCGCTTGCGCCTGTGGCGTGCGCGTGCGAGGATGCGCGCCGATGAAAGCGAACCTGCCCCAGCACGATCTCAGCGCCGCACGCATGGCCTCGGGCATGACGTCGCGCGCGCGTCGACCGGAATCCCACATTCTCGCTGGGTAACCGGAGCGTCGTGCCGTTCGTTCTGAAAACCCAGCCCGAGGCTGGGTTTTTTCGTTTTCATCGCCCGGAAAAGTTTCACCCGTAAAGAACCAGGCTGTAGAACCTCCCGCGCGTCCCGCGTCCCCACCGCTGCAAAGGATCGATCGATGTCTCTGAAGCACTTCTTGAACACCCAGGACTGGAGCCGCGCCGACCTCGACGCGCTGCTGACCCAGGCGGCGCTGTTCAAGCGCAACCGTCTCGGCAGCGAGCTCAAGGGCAAGTCGATCGCGCTGGTGTTCTTCAACCCGTCCATGCGCACCCGTACCAGTTTCGAGCTGGGCGCGTTCCAGCTGGGCGGCCACGCGGTGGTGCTGCAGCCGGGCAAGGACGCGTGGCCGATCGAGTTCGACCTGGGCACGGTGATGGACGGCGACACCGAGGAGCACATCGCCGAAGTGGCGCGGGTGCTGGGCCGCTACGTCGACCTGATCGGCGTGCGCGCGTTCCCGAAGTTCGTCGACTGGGCCAAGGACCGCGAGGACCTGGTGCTGAAGAGCTTCGCCAAGTACTCGCCGGTGCCGGTGATCAACATGGAGACCATCACCCACCCGTGCCAGGAGCTGGCGCACGCGCTGGCGCTGCAGGAGCACTT
Source organism: Xanthomonas indica (assembly GCF_040529045.1). Lineage (NCBI taxonomy): Bacteria > Pseudomonadati > Pseudomonadota > Gammaproteobacteria > Lysobacterales > Lysobacteraceae > Xanthomonas > Xanthomonas indica. The sequence continues at coordinate 2,562,964 of NZ_CP131914.1, forward strand.
CGGCACCCGCGACCTGCGCGGCAAGAAGTACGTGCTGACCTGGACCTACCACCCCAAGCCGCTGAATACCGCGGTGGCCAATTCCGCGCTGACCATCGCCACCCGCCTGGGGATGGACGTGACCCTGCTGTGCCCGACCCCGGACTACGTGCTCGACGAGCGCTACATGGGCTGGGCCGCGCAGAACGTGGAAGAGAGCGGCGGCTCGCTGACCGTCAGCCACGACATCGACAGCGCCTACGCCGGCGCCGACGTGGTCTACGCCAAGAGCTGGGGCGCGCTGCCGTTCTTCGGCAACTGGGGCCCGGAGAAGCCGATCCGCGACCAGTACCAGCACTTCATCGTCGACGAACGCAAGATGGCGCTGACCAACAACGGCGTGTTCTCGCACTGCCTGCCGCTGCGCCGCAACGTCAAGGCCACCGACGCGGTGATGGACTCGCCCAACTGCATCGCCATCGACGAGGCCGAGAACCGCCTGCATGTGCAGAAGGCGATCATGGCGGCGCTTGCTTCGCAAGCGGGAATCGGGAATCGGGAATAGAGAATCGGTACAGCAACAGCGTTAGCCCCCACTTTTACGCGTGATAAGGAAACAACCATGAGCACCGCTTCTACCATTCCCGATTCCCCACTCCCCACTCCCGGCCTCAAGGACATCGTCCTCGCCTTCTCCGGCGGCCTCGACACCAGCTTCTGCATTCCCTACCTGCAGGCCAAGGGCTATGCGGTGCACACGGTGTTCGCCGATACCGGCGGCGTGGATGCCGAGGAGCGCGACTTCATCGAGAAGCGCGCGGCGGAACTGGGCGCGGCCAGCCACGTCACCGTCGATGGCGGCCCGGCGATCTGGGCCGGCTTCGTCAAGCCGTTCGTGTGGGCCGGCGAGGGCTACCAGGGCCAGTATCCGCTGCTGGTGTCCGACCGCTACCTGATCGTCGATGCCGCGCTCAAGCGCGCCGAGGAACTGGGCACCAAGACCATCGCGCACGGCTGCACCGGCATGGGCAACGACCAGGTGCGCTTCGACCTGGCGGTCAAGGCGCTGGGCGACTACGAGATCGTCGCGCCGATCCGCGAGATCCAGAAGGAACACACCCAGACCCGCGCCTACGAGCAGAAGTACCTGGAAGAGCGCGGCTTCGGTGTGCGCGCCAAGCAGCAGGCCTACACCATCAACGAGAACCTGCTCGGCCTGACCATGTCCGGCGGCGAGATCGACCGCTGGGAAGCGCCGGGCGAGGGCGCCCGCGGCTGGTGCGCGCCGCGCAGCGCGTGGCCGACCGAGCCGCTGACGGTGAAGCTGAAGTTCGTGCAGGGCGAGGCGGTCGAGCTCGACGGCAAGGCGCTGCCGGGCGAACAGATCCTGGCCAAGCTCAACAAGCTGTTCGCGCCCTACGGCGTGGGCCGCGGCGTGTACACCGGCGACACCGTGATCGGCCTGAAGGGCCGCATCGTGTTCGAGGCGCCGGGCCTGGTGGCGCTGCTGGCCGCGCACCGCGCGCTGGAGGACGCGGTGCTGACCAAGCAGCAGAACCGTTTCAAGCCGGACGTGGCGCGCAAGTGGGTGGAGCTGGTCTACGAAGGCTTCTACCACGATCCGCTGAAGACCGATCTGGAAGCCTTCCTGAAGTCGTCGCAGGCGATGGTCAACGGCGAAGTGACGCTGGAGACCCGCGGCGGCCGCGTCGACGCGGTGGCGGTGAAGTCGCCGCACCTGCTCAATGCCAAGGGCGCCACCTACGCGCAGTCGGCGGACTGGGGCGTGGCCGAGGCGGAGGGCTTCATCAAGCTGTTCGGGATGAGCTCGACGCTGTACGCGCAGGTCAACCGCTGACGCTTAGAGCCCCTCTCCCTTTGGGAGAGGGGTTGGGGGCGCCGCAGGAAGCCTTCGGAACCGACATGACGAACGCGTCGCCACGCGCCAGCCATGGGGAACTGCTGCAGCATTTGCTCCCATCGTTCGCCATCCGGGCGCGTGGCGACGCGTTCGGCCTGGGCGCTTCTCGACGTGTCGCGAGGCGCCCCTCATCCGCCCCCTTCGGGGACACCTTCTCCCAGTGGGAGAAGGGGGCCACTGCGATGGAACCCATGCACGCACTGCGCATCAGCACCGACAAGCAGGAACTGGATCTGCCGTTGATCCATCGCTTCCTCAGCGAACAGGCCTATTGGAGCCTGGGCATCCCGCTGGACACGGTGCAGCGGGCGATCGCCGGCTCGCTGTGCTTCGGCGGTTATCTCGACGGCGTGGGGCAGGTGGCGTTCGCGCGGACGATCACCGACGGGGCGACGTTCGGCTATCTCGCCGACGTGTTCGTGCTCGACGCCTACCGCGGCCGCGGCTACGCCAAGCAACTGGTGGCGGCGGTGATGGCCCACCCGCAGCTGCAAGGCCTGCGTCGCTTCATGCTCGCCACCTCCGATGCGCATGCGCTGTATGCGCAGTACGGCTTCGCCGCGCCGGCGCGGCCGCAGACGCTGATGGAAGTGCTGCGTCCCGACATCTACCAGGCCGCGGCGACGGCCGCCTGATCCGATCCGCCATGACAGACCTGCTCGAATCCACCCTGACCCACCTGAAAGAACTGGTGTCCTTCGACACCCGCAATCCACCGCGTGCGATCGGGACCGATGGCATCTTCGACTACCTCCGCGCGCAGCTGCCCGGTTTCGCGGTGGAGGTGATCGACCACGGCGCCGGCGCGGTCAGCCTGTATGCGGTGCGTGGCACGCCGAAGTACCTGTTCAACGTGCACCTGGACACGGTGCCGGATTCGCCGCACTGGAGCGCCGATCCGCACGTGATGCGGCGCCTGGACGATCGCGTGGTCGGCCTGGGCGTATGCGACATCAAGGGCGCGGCGGCGGCGCTGCTGGCCGCGGCCAATGCCGGCGACGGCGATGCCGCGTTCCTGTTCTCCAGCGACGAGGAAGCCAACGACCCGCGTTGCATCGCCGCGTTCCTGGCCCGTGGCATCGCCCACGAGGCGGTGCTGGTGGCCGAGCCGACCATGAGCGAGGCGGTGCTGGCACACCGCGGCATCAGTTCGGTGCTGATGCGTTTCGCCGGCCGTGCCGGGCATGCCTCCGGCAAGCAGGACGCCGCGGCCAGCGCGCTGCACCAGGCGATGCGCTGGGGCGGCCGTGCGCTGGACCACGTGGAGTCGCTGGCGCATGCGCGCTTCGGCGGGCTGACCGGGCTGCGCTTCAACATCGGCCGGGTCGAGGGCGGGATCAAGGCCAACATGATCGCGCCGGCGGCGGAGCTGCGCTTCGGCTTCCGCCCGCTGCCGTCGATGGACGTGGACGCGCTGCTGGCGACCTTCGCCGGCTTCGCCGAGCCGGCCGCGGCGCACTTTGAGGAGACCTTCCGCGGGCCGAGTCTGCCCTCCGGCGACATCGCCCGCGCCGAGGACAAGCGCCTGGCCGCGCGCGATGTCGCCGATGCGCTGGAGCTGCCGATCGGCAACGCGGTGGACTTCTGGACCGAGGCCTCGCTGTTCTCCGCCGGCGGCTACACCGCGCTGGTCTATGGCCCGGGCGACATCGCCCAGGCGCACACCGCCGACGAGTTCGTGACGCTGGAGCAACTGCAGCGCTACGCCGCCTCGGTACACCGCATCATCAACGGCGCGCGCTGAGCCGCGCGCCTTCCCACGTCGCCCGGACCGATCCCGCGATCGCGTCCACCCTGGATTCCTTCGGACACCGCCCCACGCCATGCACGCCAACCGCCAAACCCGCCAGACCATCGTGCGCCTGCTCTCGAGCATGGCCAGCGCGAAGGAGATCAGCCAGTACCTCAAGCGCTTCTCGCAACTGGACGCCAAGCGCTTCGCCGTGGTTAAGGTCGGCGGCGCGGTGCTGCGCGACGACCTGGAGGCGCTGACCTCCTCGCTGTCGTTCCTGCAGGAAGTGGGCCTGACCCCGATCGTGCTGCACGGCGCCGGCCCGCAGCTGGACACGGAACTGTCCGCCGCCGGCATCGAGAAGCAGACCGTCAACGGCCTGCGGGTGACCTCGCCGGAAGCGCTGGCGATCGTGCGCCGGGTGTTCCAGGCCTCCAACCTCAAGCTGGTCGAGGCGCTGCAGCAGAACGGCGCGCGCGCCACCTCGATCACCGGCGGCGTGTTCGAGGCGCAGTACCTGGACCGCGACACCTACGGGCTGGTCGGCGAGGTCACCGCGGTGAACCTGGCGCCGATCGAGGCCAGTCTGCAGGCCGGCTCGATCCCGGTGATCACCAGCCTGGGCGAGACCCCCAGCGGGCAGATCCTCAACATCAATGCCGATTTCGCCGCCAACGAACTGGTGCAGGAACTGCAGCCGTACAAGATCATCTTCCTCACCGGTACCGGCGGCCTGCTCGACGAGCGCGGCACGGTGATCGATTCGATCAACCTGTCCACCGAGTACGACCACCTGATCGCGCAGCCGTGGATCCATGGCGGCATGAAGGTGAAGATCGAGCAGATCAAGGACCTGCTGGACCGGCTGCCGCTGGAGTCGTCGGTGTCGATCACGCGTCCGGCCGATCTGGCCAAGGAACTGTTCACCCACAAGGGTTCGGGCACGCTGGTGCGGCGCGGCGAGAAGGTGCTGCGCGCTACGGCGTGGAGCGAGCTGGACCTGCCGCGGCTGAAGACCCTGATCGAATCCAGTTTCGGCCGCACTCTGGTGCCGGACTACTTCGACACCACCAAGCTGCTGCGCGCCTACGTCAGCGAGAACTATCGCACTGCGGTGATCCTGACCGACGAGGGTGGCTATACCTACCTGGACAAGTTCGCCGTGCTTGACGACGCGCAAGGCGAGGGCCTGGGGCGGGCGGTGTGGAACGTGATGCGCGAGGAGACGCCGCAGCTGTTCTGGCGCTCGCGCCACAACAACCAGGTCAACATCTTCTACTACGCCGAGTCCGACGGCTGCTTCAAGCAGGAGAAGTGGAAGGTGTTTTGGTATGGCCTGGACACCTTCGAGCAGATCCAGCACTGCGTGGCGCATTGCGCCACGCGCACGCCGACCCTGCAGGGTTGAGCGACCTTTCGCCTAGGACCGACCCCATGTCCAGCATCGATCCCGAGCTTCCCGACTCCTGGCGCCAGGTGCCGACGCTGCGCGGCCGCCACGTCAGCCTGGAGCCGCTGCAGGCGGTGCACGCCGAGGGCCTGCGCAACGCCGTGCGCGGCAGCGGCCTGGACGCACTGTGGTACACCAATGTGCCGGCGCCGGAGCGCGTGGACGCCTATGTCGCCGCCGCGCTGGAGGTGCAGGCACTGGGCCGGGTGCTGCCGTTCGTGGTGCGCGATGCGCAGGGCGAGATCGTCGGCAGCACGCGCTTCTACGGCCTGGATCCGCAGGTGCCGACGCTGTCGATCGGCTACACCTGGTATGCGCCGCGTGTGCAGCGCAGCGGCCTGAACACCGAGGCCAAGCTGCTGTTGCTCGGGCATGCCTTCGACACGCTCGGCTGCCTCAGCGTGGTGTTCGAGACCAGTTGGTTCAATCACGCCTCGCGCACCGCGATCGCACGGCTGGGGGCCAAGCAGGACGGCGTGCTGCGCAACCACAAGCGCCACGCCGACGGCACCCCGCGCGACACCGTCATCTTCTCCATCATCGATACGGAATGGGCCGGGGTGAAACGCCACCTGCAGTTCCGCCTGGATTCGCACGCATGAGCATTCCCGTTTATTCCATCGGCATCGTCGGCGCCCGCGGCCACACCGGCGCCGAACTGATCCGCCTGATCGCCGCGCATCCGCAGTTGCGCCTGGCGTTCCTGTCCTCGCGCGAGCTGGACGGGCAGCGCGTCGATGCGCACCACGACGCCTACCAGGGCGAGTTGCGCTACGAGAACCTCGATCCCGAGGCGGTGGCGGCCAAGCGCGCCGACGTGGTGGTGCTGGCGCTGCCCAACGGCAAGGCCGCGCCCTACGTGGCGGCGCTGGACGCCGCGGTCGTCGCCGGTGCGGCCGATCCGATCGTGGTCGACCTGTCCGCCGACTACCGCTTCGACCCGGCCTGGTACTACGGCCTGCCAGAACTGACCCGCGCGCGCTATGCCGGGCAGCGCCGCATCAGCAATCCCGGCTGCTACGCGACCGCGATGCAGCTGGCAATCGCGCCGCTGCGCGAGCAGCTCGCCGGCCCGCCGCAGTGCTTCGGCGTCTCCGGCTATTCCGGCGCCGGCACCACGCCGTCGGACAAGAACAACCCCGCGCTGCTGCACGACAACCTGATGCCGTACGCGCTGACCGACCACATGCACGAGCGCGAGGTGTCCGCGCAGCTCGGCGTGCCGGTGGAATTCATGCCGCATGTAGCGCCGCATTTCCGCGGCATCACCATGACCGTGAACCTCTGGCTGCAGCAGCCGCTGAAGCGGGAGGCGGTGCAGCAGCTGTATCGCGCCCGCTATGCGGATGAGCCGCTGATCGAGGTAGTCGACGAGGCGCCGTGGGTCAGCCGCATCGCCGGCCGCCACGGCGTGCAGCTCGGCGGCTTCACCCTGGCCCCGGGCAACAAGCGGCTGGTGCTGGTGGCGACGCTGGACAACCTGCTCAAGGGCGCGGCGACGCAGGCGATGCAGAACCTCAACCTGGCGCTGGGCGTGGACGAACTGACGTCGATCCCCCGGATGGACGCTCAGGAGTAGGGCGCCACGTCAGCACGGCATCCACCACCGCCGCAGCCTGCCGCCTTTCCGAATCCCCATTCCCCAATCCCCATTCCCGGCTTCCCAATGACCAACCTCCTCTGGCAAAAACCCGGCGTCGCCGTCGACACGCAGATCCAGGCGTTCCTGGCCGGCGACGACGTGCTCCTGGACCGCGAGTTCTTCCTGCACGACATCGCCGCCAGCGGCGCGCACGCCGAAGGCCTGCAGCGCATCGGCATCCTGTCCGCGGACGAACTGGCCGGGCTGCAGCGCGAGCTGGCGGTGCTGGCCGAGGATTTCCGCAGCGGCGCGTTCGTGCTGGATGCGCGCTTCGAGGACGGCCACTCGGCGATCGAGGCGCGGCTGACCGAGCGCCTGGGCGATGCCGGGCGCAAGATCCACACCGGGCGCAGCCGAAACGACCAGATCCTGGTCGCCACCCGGCTGTGGCTGAAGGACAAGCTGGCGCGCCTGGCGCAATCGAGCGCCGAGATCGCCAAGGTGGCGCTGGACCGCGCCCAGGCCGAGCGCGACCTGCCGGTGCCCGGCTACACCCACATCCAGCGCGCCGTGGTGTCCTCGGCCGGCATGTGGTGGGCGGGCTGGGCCGAGGCCTTCATCGACGATGCCGTGCGCGCACGCGACACCCTGCGCCTGGTCGACTGCAATCCGCTCGGCACCGCCGCCGGCTACGGCGTCAACCTGCCGCTGGACCGCGTCCACACCACCGCCGCGCTGGGCTTCGCGCGCCTGCAAGTCAGCCCGATCTACGCGCAACTGTCGCGCGGCAAGTTCGAGATGGCCGCGCTGGAAGCGCTGGGCAGTGCCACCCTGGACCTGCGCCGCCTGGCCTGGGACCTGTCGCTGTTCACCAGCGGCGAGTTCGGCTTCGTCGCGCTGCCGGCGCAGTACACCACCGGCAGCTCGATCATGCCCAACAAGCGCAATCCCGACGTGATCGAGCTGATGCGCGCCACCCACGCCAGCGTGGCCGCGGCGCGCACCGAGATCGAACAACTGCTGTCGCTGCCGTCGGGCTATCACCGCGACCTGCAGAGCAGCAAGGGCGCGATCTTCCATGGTTTCGGCCGCGGCCTGGCCGCGCTGGAATTGCTGCCGGCGCTGCTGGCCAACCTGGAGTGGCGCGAGGACAGGCTGCGCGCGGCGATCGATTCGGGCATGTACGCCACCGACGTGGCGGTGGAAGCCGCGGTGGCCGGCGTGCCGTTCCGCGAGGCCTACCAGGCCGCCGCCGCGTCCGCCGACAGCGCGGGGCAGGGGCGTACGCCGGAAGGCAGCCTGGCCGCGCGGGTGTCGCCCGGCGCCGCCGCCGATCTGCGCCTGGCCGAGCTGCAGGCGCGTTGGCAGGCGCTGGGCGGCTGATTCCTGGGAGACGCCTCGGCCTCGCGCCTTGTCCTGTGGGAGGGGCTTCAGCCCCGACGCCTCAGCGCGAACGCGCCGGAGCTGAAGCCCCTCCCACACACAGCATTCGCTGCGACGCCGACCATTCAAACCGATTGCAGAAGGAACGCCGTACGATGAAGTACTACCTGGTCCTGGCGATGCGCAACCCCAACTTCGACGAGAGTGTGGTCGCCCCGCACCTGGCCTTCCTCGACGACCTGCGCGCACGCGGCTTGCTGGCGCTGACCGGCGGCTTCAGCGACCGCAGCGGCGGCGCCTACTTGCTGCAGGGCGTGGACGACCTGGCGCAGGCGCAGGCGATCGTCGCTGCCGATCCGCTGGCGATCCAGGGCTGCTCCGACCTCACCGTGCACGAATGGAACACGCGCTGATCCCATGACCTCGCAGACCCCATCGTCCTTCGTCGAGCAAGCGCTGCCGCCGTGGCGGCGCGCGGTGCTCAAGGTCGGCAGCAGCCTGCTGGCCGCCGACGGGGGCGGGCTCACGCCACGCTTCGCGCTGGGCCTGGCGCAGTTCGTCTCGGCCAACCTGGCGGCCGGGCGCGAACTGGTGATCGTGTCCTCCGGCGCGGTCGCCGCCGGGCGCGCCATCGTGCCCAAGGCCGCCGAAGCCGGCGCGGCCCTGGCGGCGCGGCAGGCGCTGGCCGCGCTCGGCCAAGCGCAACTGATCGCGCTGTGGCAGCGTTTCTTCGAACGGCCGGTGGCGCAGGTGCTGCTGACCCACGACGACCTGCGCAACCGCCGCCGCTACCTCAACGCGCGCGCCACCCTGGGCGAGCTGTTGCGGCTGGGTGCGCTGCCGGTGGTCAACGAGAACGACACCGTCTCGGTGGACGAACTCAAGCTCGGCGACAACGACAACCTGGCCGCGATCGTCGCCGCCCTGGTCGATGCCGATGCGCTGTTCATCGCCACCGACATCGACGGCCTGTACACCGCCGACCCGCGTCGCGATCCGCAGGCGCAGCCGCTGCACGAGGTGCAGGAACTGAGCGCGGCGGTGCTGGCGATGGCCGGCGGCAGCGGCAGCGGCGTGGGCACCGGCGGCATGCGCACCAAGCTGGAGGCCGCGGCCAAGGCCGGTGCCGCCGGCATCGAGACCTATCTGTTCAACGGCCGCAGCGCCGAGGTGGTGCGCGGCCTGGCCCAGGACCGCCTGCGCGGCACCCGCATCCATGCCGCGCGCACCCGCATCGCCGCGCGCAAGTACTGGTTGCGCCACGTGCCGGTGGAGCCGGGGGCGATCCTGGTCGATGCCGGCGCTGCGGCCGCCCTGCTCGACAAGGGCGCCTCGCTGCTGCCGGGCGGCGTCGCCGGCGCGGTGGGCGAGTTCCGCCGCGGCGACATGGTCGAGGTGCGCCTGCGCGACGCCGCCGGCGAGCGCTGTCTGGCGCGCGGGGTCAGCCAGTACGCGGCGGTGGACATCCGCCGCATCGCCGGCCGCCACTCGCGCGACATCGAGGCGATCCTGGGCTACAACTACGGCGAGAACGTGATCCATCGGGACGATCTGGTGGTGCTGCGGGAATCGGGAATGGGGAATGGGGAATCGGCCTGAGTGCGCCAGCCCCGTGCCGTCCGCGATGGCGCCGCGCATCGCGCCGCAACGCCGACACCCGCGTGTCGCGTCTCGCGCTCGCCGTCTCTGATGTCCCGGCGCCGCGCGTAGCCTTTTCGAATCCCGAATCCCGAATCCCGAATCCCGAATCCAGCCATCGGAGCCCCCAATGACCTCCATCCGCACCCAGGCCCTGCACTGCCGCGATGCCGCGCAAGCGCTGGCGCAGTTGTCGTCCTCGGCCAAACAGGAACTCCTGGAGGCGATGGCGGCGGCGCTGGAAGTGGATGCGGAGGTGATCCTCGCCGCCAATGTGCGCGATCTGGCCGCGGCGCGGGCCAAGGAGGTCGGCAGTGCGATGCTGGATCGCCTGGCGCTGGACCGCAAGCGCCTGGACGGCATCGCCGCGGCGCTGCGCGAGGTGGCGGCCTTGCCGGATCCGGTGGGGCAGGTCACCCGCGACGACGTGCGCCCCAATGGCATCCGCGTGCAGAAGATCCGCGTGCCGCTGGGCGTGGTGGCGATGATCTACGAGGCGCGGCCCAACGTCACCGCCGATGCCGCGGCGCTGTGCATCAAGGCCGGCAACGGGGTGATCCTGCGTGGCGGTTCCGAAGCGATCCACTCCAACACCGCCATCGCCGCGGCCTTGCGCCGGGCATTGCGCGAGGCCGGCATCGGCGAGGCCGCGCTGACCCTGGTCGAAGACCTGCGCCGCGAGACCATGCTGGAGCTGCTGCAGCTCCACGACATCGTCGACCTGGCGATCCCGCGCGGCGGCGAGGGCCTGATCCGCTTCGTCGCCGAACATGCGCGGGTGCCGGTGATCAAGCACTACAAGGGCGTGTGCCATCTGTTCGTCGATGCCTCGGCCGACCTGGACCTGGCGGTGAAGCTGCTCCTCGACGGCAAGACCACGCGCCCGGCCGCCTGCAATTCCCTGGAGACGCTGCTGGTGCACGCCGACGTGGCCGCGCGCTTCCTGCCGCTGGCGGCGCAGGCGCTGCGCGAGCGCGGCGTCGCCCTGCGCGGCGATGCCGCCACCCGCGCCCTGCTGCCAGACATCGACAGTGCCAGCGACGACGACTACGCCGCCGAATACCTGGACCTGATCCTGGCGATCGCGGTGGTGCCGGACCTGGACGCGGCGATCGCGCACATCCGCCGCTACGGCTCGGACCATACCGAGGTGATCGCGACCGGCGATCCCGCCAACGCCGAGGCCTTCGTGCAGGCGCTGCGCGCGGCGGTGGTGATGGTCAACGCCTCCTCGCGCTTCTCCGACGGCGGCGAACTCGGCCTGGGCGCGGAGATCGGCATCTCCACCACGCGCCTGCACGCCTACGGCCCGATGGGCCTTGAAGCGCTGACGGTGGAGCGCTTCGTGGTGCGCGGCGAAGGGCAGGTCCGGCACTGACATGGCGTGTGGTCACGCGGCCAACAGCCACGTGGCCAGCGTCGTGTTCGTGGCGGCGATGGGGCCGGGCGTCGGCCTGGGCTGAGCGACCCGGACGGAAGCGCGCGGCGCCCCTGCATGGCGTGGCGGCGGCCATGCGCGACCGACGACCCAGCCTTTGTCACTTGCCGAGCGAGGCGCCGTCGCCTAGCGTCGCGGATTCGCCTCCTTTCGGGATCCAACGCCCATGCGCCGCCTCGCTCCCTGCCTGCTCGCCGCTGCCATCGCCATCGCCACTGTCGGCACCGCGTTCGCCCAGACCGCGCCGATGACCCCGGACATCACCGGCAAGCCGTTCGTGGCGCCGACCGCGGCCAACGACTACATCAAGCGCGAGGTGATGATCCCGATGCGCGACGGGGTCAAGCTGCACACGGTGATCGTGCTGCCCAAGGGCGCGCACGGCGCGCCGATCCTGTTGACCCGCACGCCCTACGACGCCAGCGGCCGCGCCAGCCGGCTGGCCTCGCCGCACATGCGCGATCTGCTGCCGCAGGGCGACGAGGTGTTCGTCGATGGCGGCTATATCCGCGTGTTCCAGGACATCCGCGGCAAGTACGGTTCCGAGGGCGATTACGTGGTGACCCGGCCGCTGCGCGGGCCGCTCAATCCGACCAAGGTCGACCACGCCACCGATGCCTGGGACACCATCGACTGGCTGGTCAAGCACGTGCCCGAATCCAACGGCAAGGTCGGCATGATCGGCTCGTCCTATGAGGGCTTCACCGTGGTGATGGCGCTGGCCGATCCGCATCCGGCGCTGAAGGTGGCCGCGCCGGAAAGCCCGATGATCGACGGCTGGATGGGCGACGACTGGCTCAACTACGGCGCCTTCCGCCAGGTCAACCTGGATTACTTCACCGGGCAGATGACCCGGCGCGGCAAGGGCGAGGGCATTCCGCGCCAGGGCTACGACGACTACAGCAACTTCCTGCGTGCCGGCTCGGCCGGCGACTACGCCAAGGCCGCCGGACTGGAGCAGTTGCCGTGGTGGCGCAAGCTCACCGAGCACCCGGCCTACGATGCGTTCTGGCAGGAGCAGGCGCTGGACAAGGTGATGGCGCGCACCCCGCTGAAGGTGCCGACGATGTGGCTGCAGGGGCTGTGGGACCAGGAAGACATGTGGGGCGCGATCCACAGCTACGAGGCCATGGAGCCGCGCGATACCGGCAACGACAAGAACTACCTGGTGATGGGGCCGTGGCGGCATAGCCAGGTCAACTACGAGGGCGCCTCGCTGGGCGCATTGCAGTTCGACGGCGACACCGCGCTGCAGTTCCGCCGCGACGTGCTCAAGCCGTTCTTCGACCAGTACCTGGTCGACGGCGCGCCCAAGGCCGACACGCCGCCGGTGCTGATCTACGACACCGGGGCCAACCACTGGGACCGCCTGCAGCGCTGGCCGCTCAGTTGCGCGCAGGGTTGCCCGGCGCAGAGCAAGCCGCTGTACCTGGAGGCCGGCGGCCGCGTCTCGTTCGAGGCGCCCAAGGCCGGGCAGGGCGAGTACACCGAGTACGTGTCCGACCCGGCCAAGCCGGTGCCGTTCGTGCCGCGCCCGGTGGTGTTCGGCGACCGCGACATGTGGACCACCTGGCTGGTGCACGACCAGCGCTTCGTCGACGGCCGCCCGGACGTGCTGACCTTCGTCAGCGAGCCGCTGCAGGCGCCGCTGCGCATCGCCGGCGCGCCGGAAGTGCATCTGCAGGCGTCCACCAGCGGCAGCGACAGCGACTGGGTGGTGAAGCTGATCGATGTCTACCCGGACCAGATGGCCTCCGAGCCGAAGCTGGGCGGCTACGAGCTGCCGGTGTCGCTGGCGATCTTCCGCGGCCGCTACCGCGAGAGCTTCGAGCATCCGGCGCCGCTGACCCCGAACCAGCCGCTGGCCTACCGCTTCGGCCTGCCCACCGCCAACCACACCTTCGAGCGCGGCCACCGGATCATGGTGCAGGTGCAATCCACGCTGTTCCCGCTCTACGACCGCAACCCGCAGACCTACGTGCCGAACATCTACTTCGCCAAGCCGGGCGATTACCAGAAGGCAACGCAGCGGATCTGGCACACGCCGCAGCAAACCAGTTTCATCAGTCTGCCGGTGTACTGAGCGAAGTGGACGCCGGCGCATGGTGCGCCGGCGTGTGGCGTTCGGCGTGCTGCGAACGCTCGCTCAGCTGCGCGATTCGACCAGCGAAAGGGTGCAGGTTTCGCCTGGAGCGGATTGCGCGTAATCGAAGCGCGAAAGCTTCTTGCCCGAGGTCTGTGCGGCGAGCAGGCTCGCATAGGCGGCCTTGCCGAAATCGTCGCCGATGCTGAAATAGACGACGTCGAACTTGCAGGTGGTGGAGAACGCATCCTTGGTGCTGAAGTAAGCGGTGCCGCCCTGCACGCCGAGGCGGTCCACCGCCTTGTCGGTTTCGCTCACCGCGGCCGCGGGCGCGCAGTAGAACGCGATCAGTGAGAGGCAGAGCGTCGCTTGCAGTTTCATGGTGTCGTGTCCGTTTGTCTGAGTCGTGAGCGTCGAAACGGACATGCCCGCCGCCTCGCCTCGGTACGTGTCGTCGCCGAAGACGCAGGTCGTGATCAATGCGCCGGTTCCCCCGTCGCCATTGTGGCGAGACGCCAGGCCCCGGCGTCAAGGCCCAGCTGCCGCGAGAGGATCGGGGCAGCCGGGCGCGGACGGCCGGTTGCCGCGATGCGCGGCCAGTGCCGGATTGCGGGCACAAAAAAACCCGGAAAACGGTGGTTTTCCAGGCTTCTTGTGACCTTGAAACTGGTCGGGGAGACAGGATTCGAACCTGCGACCTCTACGTCCCGAACGTAGCGCTCTACCAGACTGAGCTACACCCCGAAGGAGCCGCACATGATACGGAGGTCTTCCGCATTCGGCAAGCGCCTTTGCAAAAAAATTTCAGTCCGTCGCGTCGGCGGCGTCGGCGTCGGCGGCGGCGGCATCCGCCGCGTTGCGCTCGCGCGCCTCGAACCACATGCCGTTGAGGATGGCGGCAGTGGAAGCCAGGCCGACACCGAGAATCCAGGCGAAGTACCACATGATCGTTTCTCCTTGCGGGTGCGTCAGTACGCGTTGGGGTTGTCGTCCAGGGAGGCGGCGGTGACCTTGCCCTTCAGCACGCGGTACACCCAGGTGGTGTAGCCGAGGATGATCGGCAGGAACACCACGGTGGCCAGCAGCATGATCCACAGGGTCAGGTGGCTGCTGGAGGCGTCCCACACGGTCAGGCTGGAGCCCGGCTGGCTGGAGGACGGCAACAGGAACGGGAAGATCGCAAAGCCCACGGTCAGGATGATGCCGGCGATGGCCGCACCGGAGGCGATGAACGCCAGGCCGCCGCGGCGCTTGCGCAGCAGCACCGCGCTGAGCAACAGGCCGAGCAGGCCGGCGGCCGGGGCCAGGGCGGTCAGCGGCATGCTCTGGTAGTTGTGCATCCAGCCGCCGACCTCGCCGAGCACGGCGGTCTTCAGCAGCGGGTTGGTGGCGCCGTCGGTGACCACCTGCGAGGTGACCGCGTAGCCGGGCAGGCCGGTGGCCACCCACACCCCGGCGCCGGCGAACAGCGCACAGGCCGTCAGGGCGGCGACGCTGCCGTAGCGCGCGGCGCGCTCGGCCACCGGGCCGTCGGTCTTCAGCACCAGCATCGCTGCGCCGTGCGCCACCAGCATGCTCACGCTGAGCAGGCCGGCGAGCAGGGCGAACGGCATCAGCAAGCCGAAGAAGCTGCCGGTGTAGAACACCCGCAGGGTGTCGTCGAAGTGGAACGGCACGCCCAGCAGCACGTTGCCCACCGCCACGCCCATGATCAGCGCCGGGATGAAGCCGCCGAGAAACAGCGCCCAGTCCCAGCCGTTGCGCCAGCGTTGGCCGGGCAGCTTGCCGCGGAACTTGAACCCGACCGGGCGCAGGATCAGCGCGAACAGGATCACGAACATGGCCAGGTAGAAGCCGGAGAAGCTGACCGCGTACAGCGGCGGGAATGCGGCGAAGATCGCGCCGCCGCCCAGGATCAACCAGACCTGGTTGCCTTCCCAGACCGGGCCGATGGTGTTCACCACCAGCCGGCGTTCGGCGTCGGTCCTGGCCACGAACGGCAGCAGCGCGCCGACGCCCAGGTCGAATCCGTCCATCACCGCGAAGCCGATCAGCAGGATGCCCAGCAGCAGCCACCAGATCACGCGCAGCGTGGTGTAGTCCAATGCAATGAAGTCCATGGTGTGTCTCCTGCCGGGGTCAGAGGTGGCCGGCGGCCGCAGGTGCGGCGATCGGGGTGACGGGATGCGGGGTGGGGTGCAGCAGGGCGGGCAGGGCGTCCGGGCCCTTGCGGATCGCCTTGAGCATCAGCTTGATCTCGATGATCAGCAGCGTGGTGTAGATCGCCACGAAGCCGGCGAGGGTGATCAGGATGTCGTGCAGGGCCAGGCCGGAGGCGGCATAGAAGGTCGGCAGCACGCCTTCCACCGCCCACGGCTGGCGGCCGTACTCGGCCACGAACCAGCCGCACTCGATCGCGATCCACGGCGCAGGCAGGGTCCACACCGCCAGCTTCAAAAACCAGCGCTTGTCCTCGAAGTTGTGCTTGCAGGAGAACCACAGCGCGGCGGCGAAGAAGGCGATCAGGTAGAAGCCCAGGCCGGCCATCACCCGGAACGTCCAGAACAGCGGCAGCACCCGCGGCACCGTGTCCAGCGCGGCCTTGGCGATCTCCTCCGGGGTGGCGTTGAGGATGTCCTCGCGGTAGCGCTTGAGCAGCAGGCCGTGGCCCAGGTCCTGCCAGTGGCGATCGAACACCGCCCGCGCCTCGGCGTCGTTGTGGTTGGCCTTGAGCCGCTGCAGCGCGCCATAGGCGATCTGCCCGCCGCGCACGCGGTGCTCGGCGCGCTTGACCAGTTCCAGGATGCCCGGCACCGGCGTGTTCAACGAGCGCGTGGCGATCAGGCCCATCAGGTACGGCACCTTGATCGCGTAGTCGTTCTTGCCGGTGGCCTGGTTGGGGATGCCGAAGGCGGTGAAGTCGGCCGGCGCCTGCTCGGTTTCCCACATCGCCTCGATCGCGGCCAGCTTCATCTTCTGGTGCTCGTTGGCGGCATAGCCGCTCTCGTCGCCCAGCACCACCACCGACAGCGAGGACGCCATGCCGAACGCGGCGGCCACCGCGAACGAGCGCCGGGCGATGTCGCGGTGCTTGCCGCGCAACAGGTACAGCGCGCTGATCGACATCACGAACACCGCACCGGTCACGTAGCCGGCGCTGACCGTGTGCACGAACTTGGCCTGCGCCACCGGGTTGAACACCACCGCCATGAAGTCGACCACTTCCATGCGCATGGTGTCCGGGTTGAACACCGCGCCGGTCGGGTTCTGCATCCAGCCGTTGGCGATCAGGATCCACACCGCCGACAGGTTGGTGCCCAGCGCCATCAGCCAGGTCACCATCAGGTGCTTGACCGGCGTGAGCTTGCTCCAGCCGAAGAAGAACAGGCCGATGAAGGTCGCTTCCAGGAAGAACGCCATCAGCCCTTCGATCGCCAGCGGCGCGCCGAAGATGTCGCCGACGTAGTGGCTGTAGTAGGACCAGTTCATGCCGAACTGGAACTCCATCACGATGCCGGTGGCCACGCCCATCGCGAAATTGATGCCGAACAGCACGCCCCAGAACAGGGTCATGCGCCGCCACACGTCCTTGCGGGTCATGACGTACACGCTCTCCATGATCGCGATCATGAAGGACAGGCCCAGGGTGAGCGGGACGAACAGGAAGTGGTACATGGCGGTCATGGCGAACTGCAGCCGCGACAGCTCTACGACAGTGGTGTCGATCATGGCTGTGCTACCTCGTGGAAGATGTGCATCTGGGTGGCCGAGTGGCGGGAGATTGGAGGCGATCTTCCGCCGCCTCGGCGCGCTCGACCTTGATCCAGATCAATGTGCGCCATGGGGATGCCCGGCATCGTGGCGGCCACGGCGGTTCCAGCCCGGAACCGCCTTCCCCGCTAAACTGGCGGCTTCGTTCGCCGCGCCGAGCCCGTTTTGACCGATTCCGCCGAGCCGTCCGCCGCACTGCCCGCCGACGCGCCGCAACAGCGGCAGCAGCGCATGCGTTGGCTGGATGCCCTGGCCGCGTCGGCGCGCGGCCGCCAGCGCCTGGCCGCGTCGGCCATCAGCGTGTCCGGCGCGCTGCTCATCGTGCAGTCCGGCGCCATCGCCTGGCTGGTGCAGGCCCTGCTGGTCGAGCGCCGCGAGCTGGCGCAGGCACTGCCGGCCTTCGGCCTGCTGGCGCTGATGCTGGTCCTGCGCGCGGGGCTCGGCGCCGCCGCGCAGCGTGCCGCCGGCGATGTCGCCGACGCGGCCAAACTCGAACTGCGTCGCCGCGTGTACCGGCAGCTGCTGCAGCGCGGGCCGCTGTGGCTGCGCGGACAGCGCAACGGCGAACTGGGCGAACTGCTGCTGGCGCATGGCGATGCGCTGGACGGCTACTACGCCGGTTACCGGCCTGCGCGCTGGGAAGTGAGCGTGGTGCCGCTCCTGATCGTGCTGGCGGTGGCGTGGAGCGACTGGGTGGTGGGCCTGATCCTGCTGTTCACCGCGCCACTGGTGCCGATCTTCATGATGCTGGTGGGGTGGGGCGCCGAGGCCGCCGGCCGCCGCCAACTGCGCGAACTGGCACGGATGGGCGGGCACTTCGCCGACCGGCTCAAGGGCCTGGGCCTGTTGCGCCTGTACGGACGCGGCGACGACGAGCTGCGCGGGATCGCCGATGCCGCCGAGGGCGTGCGCGAGCGCACCCTGAAAGTGCTGCGCATCGCGTTCCTGTCCTCCACCGTGCTGGAGTTCTTTGCCTCGGTCAGCGTGGCGATCGTCGCGCTGTACCTGGGCCTGAGCTACCTCGGCATGATCGCCCTGCACGGCAGCGTGCCGACCCTGGGCACGGGCGTGTTCTGCCTGCTGCTGGCACCGGAGTTCTATGCGCCGCTGCGGCGCCTGGCCGCGCATTACCACGACCGCGCCAATGCGCTGGCCGCGGCGGCGGAGGTGGAGCGTCTGCTGGAGGGGCTGCCGCCGGCCACGGACGCACCGGCAGCGCGCGAGGAGGGTGTCGTCGAGCCGAACGATGTCGCGACTGCGCCCGTCGCCGCGCCCGCCGCGATCGCATCGCGTGCGGCACCGCTTGTGCAGGCGCGCGCGCTGCGCCTGCGGCCAGTGGGCGCGCGCTGCGATGCGCTGCAGGATCTGGATTTCGACCTGGATGCCGGCCAGCGCCTGGCCCTGGTCGGGCCCAGCGGCAGCGGCAAGAGCACGCTGCTGGAGGCGTTGGCCGGGTGGCTGCCGCCGCGCGCGGGCACCTTGCAGGTGCGTGCGGGACTGCGCATCGGCTACGCGGGGCAGCGCCCGTATCTGTTCCACGGCAGCATCGCCGACAACCTGCGCCTGGCCGATCCGCAGGCCAGCGAAGCGCAGCTGCATGCCGCCGCCGAAGCGGCGCAGGTGCTGCGCTTCGCCGCGCGCCTGCCGCAGGGGCTGGACACGCCGATCGGCGAGCGCGGCTTCGGCCTGTCCGGCGGCGAGGCACGGCGCATCGGCCTGGCGCGGTTGCTGCTGCGCGATCCCGAACTGCTGTTGCTGGACGAGCCGACCGCGTTCCTGGATGCGGACACCGAAGCGGCACTGCTGCGCACGCTGGCGGCCTTCGCCCGCGGTCGCAGCGTGATCGTCGCCACCCACAGCGAGGCGGCGATGCGGTGGGCCGATGCCGTGCTGCGGCTGCCGGCGCGCGACGCGTCCGCCGCGGCGCAGGGCGCGCGGCCATGAGCCGCACCAAGCGCGACACCCTGCGCGGCGTGTTCGGCCGCCATCTCGGCAGGCTGCTGCTGACCGCGCTGCTGGTGCTGTGCACGATGCTGGCCGGGGTCGGGTTGCTCGGCCTGTCCGGCGGCTTCCTCACCGCCGCGGCGCTGGCCGGTGCGGTCGGCATGGGCAGCGGCTTCAATTTCTTTTCGCCATCGGCCGGCATCCGCGCACTGACCTTCGCCCGCATCGCCTCGCGCTACGGCGAAAAGCTGGTCGGGCACGATGCCACCTTGCGCATCGCCCGCGACCTGCGCGTGTGGTTCTTCCGTCGCGCGCTGCCGCTGGCACCGGCACGGCTCGGCGCCAGCCGCACCGGCGAACTGCTGGCACGGCTGATGTCGGACATCGGCGAGGTCGACGGCCTGGTGGTGCGCGCGCTGGCGCCGCTGGCGGCACTGCTCGGCGTCGGTGCGATCGGCATCGCCGCGGCGGCGGCGATCCACTGGCCGGCGGCGCTGGTGCTGGCCGCGCTGGCGTTGGCGATCGGACTCGGCGTGCCCTGGGTGGTGGCGCGTGGCGGCGAGGCCCGCGAACGCGCACGCGCGCAGCAGCGCGAAACCTTGCGCACGCTGGCCTACGAAGGCCTGGAGGGCGCCGCCGACCTGGCCGCGCTCGAGGCGCAGGCCGCCTGGATCGCGCGCGTGGACGCCAGCGCGCAGGCGCTGCGCGCCGAGGACCGGCGCCAGCGGCAACGGCTGATCGGCGGCAACGCCTTGCACGCGCTGTGCGCCGCGGCGGGCCTGCTGGCGATGCTGTGGGTGGCGTTGGGTGCGGCGCGCGCCGATGCGATCAGCGCCGAACAGGCGGCCGGCCTGGTGTTCCTGACCGTGGCCCTGCTCGAGGTCTGGGCCGGCGCCGGCCCGGCCTGGCAGGCGCTGCAGTCCGGCCGGGTCGCCGCGCGGCGTTTGCAGGCGATCGCCGGGCAGGCGCCGCCGGTGGTCGATCCGGCGCACCCGCAGGCGCTGCCGGCCAGTGGCGAGGTGCAGTTCGACGACGTGGCGTTCGCCTGGCCGGGCGAGACCCGGCGCGTGCTCGACGGTGTGACACTACGCATCGCGCCGGGCGAGCGCATCTCCCTCTCCGGCGACAGCGGCAGCGGCAAGACCACCCTGTCGGCGTTGCTGCTGCGCTTGTGGGATCCGCAACAGGGCAGCGTCCGCTACGCCGGCGTGGACCTGCGCGAGGTGGCCGAGGCGCAGTGGCATCGCCGCATCGCCTGGCTGCCGCAGGGCGCACCGGTGTTCGCTGGCAGCGTGCGCGACAACCTGCGCCTGGGCGATCCCGTGGCCGACGATGCGCGCCTGCAGCAGGTGCTGGCCGACGTGCGGCTGGATGCCTGGCTGCACGAAGTCGGTGGCCTCGACGCCTGGCTCGGCGAAAACGGCGCCACCATGTCCGCCGGCCAGGCCCGGCGCCTGGCCCTGGCCCGTGCACTGCTGCGCGAAGCACCGCTGCTGGTGCTGGACGAACCCACCGAAGGCCTGGACGTGGACACGGCGCAGGCGCTGCTGCGCGACCTGGCGCAGGCGCTGGGCCAGCGCAGCCTGCTGCTGATCAGCCACGACGTGCTGCCCGAGGGCGTGGTGCATGTGCGCTATCGGTTGCAGGAGGGGCGGCTGCAGGTCGAGGCGTAGCGCTACTGCGCAGCGCTCTGCAGGAGCGGCTTCAGCCGCGACCCGACCTGACCGGGAACGCCGGTCGCGGCTGAAGCCGCTCCTGCAGCGCCATCTGGCGCCTTTCAGGCCCAGGTCTGAGATGGAATCAGGGATGCACGCCCCCTGGCTTTTCGCACCATTGCGCGTGCAGGAGCGGAGCGTGTTCCCTTGCGTGGGATCAGCCACAACGAGCGGTGCGTCATCACCCTCGCGCCATGGCGGACGTGCAATTGCGCGCAGCCGCTACAGCGCGTCCAGAAACGCCCGCACTGCTGGTCCGAACCGCGCGAAATCCACCAGGAAGGCATCGTGCCCCTGCGGCGAATCCAGCCCCAGGAACTGCGCTTGCGCACCGCCGGCGCGCAGGCCGTCGGCGATCTGTTGCTGCTGTTGCACCGGGAACAGGATGTCGGTGTTGGCGCCGATCGCCAGGGCACGTTCGATGCGGATCGTGGCGATGCCGGCGAGCACGTCGCCGCCGGCCGGTTCGGCCAGGTCGAACCAGTCCATCGAGCGGCTCAGGTACAGATAGCAGTTCGGGTCGAAGCGGCGCACGAAGCGCCGGGCGTGGCCTTCCAGGTAGCTTTCCACCTGGAACTCCAGGCCGAACGGATCGTCGTCGGTCTGGTCCGAATCCAGCCGCACGCGGCCGAAGCGGCCGTCCCATTCCAGCGCCGAACGGTAGGTGATCACGCCGAGCTTGCGTGCCATGCGCATGCCCGATTCGGGGTAGGTGGCTTCGTCGTAGTCGCCGCCGTTCCAGTTCGGATCCAGGCGGATCGCCTCGCGCTGCAGCGAACGAATCGCGATCGAGAACGGCAGCGCCTGCGCGCTGCCGGAAATGTTGACGTGGCTGCGCGCCAGGCCGGGGTGCCGGTGCAGCAGCGCCAGGGCGGTCATGCCGCCCATCGAGTTGCCGATCACGCAGGCCAACTGCGCGATGCCCAGCGCGTGCACCACCTGCGCGGCGGCATCGGCGCCGTCCTCGATCGACAGCTCCGGGAAGCGCAGGCGATACGGCTGGCCGTCGTCCGGGTGCGGCGAGGCGGGGCCGGTCGAGCCCTTGCAACTGCCCAGCGAGTTCACGCAGATCACGAACCAGCGCTGGGTGTCGATCGGCTTGCCCGGGCCGAGCATGCCTTCCCACCAGCCGGGCGTGGGATCGTCGGCATTCGCGGCGGCATGTGCATCGGGCGACAGCCCGGTGACGATCAGGATCGCGTTGTCGCGGGCGGCCGACAGCGTGCCCCAGGTCTCGTAGGCGACCCGCGCGCCGTGCAACTGGCCGCCACGCTTCATCGGGAACGGCGAGGGCAGGGCGAGGAAGCGGCTGCCGGGCGGGATGAATTCGGTCATGCGTCGATTCTAGCTGCGCTATCGCGCATCCGGCGTATGCGTGGTGCGAGATGGCGCGTGTCGGGCAGCAATGGCGTCCGTTAGTGACGCAGGGACGAATCTACTGCCCGTCTGGTCATTCGCTTCCACAGCGATCCAGTCCGACACGCTGTTGCCGCGACAGGCATCCTGGTAAAGCGCGTCGCGGCTGAAGCCGCTCCTACAACGACGTTTCGCATTCTTGCTGGCGTCTTGCCTAGTTGCGACCGGGCGTTCCCGATCAGGCACGGTCGCTCCTGCACGGATGCGTTCGCTACGGCGTGCCGATCACCAACTCCACCGGCCCAGTCGCCGGCAGGCTCACCGTCACCGGTGCCGACTCCAGATCGCCCTCCTGGCGCATCGCATTGCCGCTGGCCGACAGCCGCGCGACCACCTGCACCTGCTTGAGCTGCGAGAGTTTCTGCGTCGGCATCGGGCTGTCCGCATCGCTCAGCGTCACCCGCAACGGCAGGGCCTGCAGCGGATGCTTCTGCACCGCCACCGGCATCGGTGGACCGCCCGGGACGCGCGCGATCACGAACACGCTGGCGTCGCCGCGCAGGCGCACACGGGCGGCGAACGTCGGATCCAGCGACACCGCCACGGTCAGGCCGGTGCTCGCCGGCGCCTTTGCAGCCTGCGCCGTGGTGGCCGCCGCAGCGGGCAGGGCGGGCAGGCCAGCCGCGAGACGGGCGGCGTCGATCTGCGGCCGCAGCGCCGCGGCGGTGGCCGCGTCCACGCGCGGCAACAGGGCTTCCCAGGTGGCGGCCGCGGCGGCGTCCTGGCCGCGTTGGCGTTGGGCGATGCCCAGGAACCAGGCGCCGCGTTCGCTGCCTGGCGCCAGTTGCAGGGCGTGCCGCAGCCATGCCAGGGCCTGCTCGTCGAACTGCCGTTGCGGGTTGGCCAACGCACGCGCCTCGGCCGCTTCGATCAGCAGCGGCGCCTGCTCCGGCGCCAGGCGCACCGCACGCGCGAACGCGGCCGCGGCCTCGGCGTTGTGCCCCAGCGACAACTGGCTGCGGCCGAGCAAGGCCCAGCCGTCTGCGCGATTCGGATCCTTGGCCAGCGCTGCCTGCAGTTGCTTGACCCCGTCCTCCAGCGTGCGTGGCGCCTCGCGGTTCTGCGCCTGCAGGGCGCGCGGGGTGCCGACCAGGGCGTACAGCGCCGCCGTGGCCACGCCCAGCGCCAGCACCGCGACCGCCAGCAGCGCGCCGTTGCGGCCACGGCCGCGCAGCGGCCACAACACCACCGCGAACACCAGCGCCGCCAGCGCCACCGCCGCGGCCGACATGCCCCAACTCAGCATCGCCTCACCATTCCTGTTCGTCCTGCAGCGGCAGCGCGGTGGCCGCCGGTGCGCGCCGCCGCACCATCCGGATCAGCAGCACGGCGCCGCCGGCCAGCAGCAGCAAGGGGCCGAACCACAGCAGCCAGGTCCGTGCTTCCAGCTGCGGCCGGTACAGCACGAACTCGCCGTAGCGATCGACCAGGAACTGCTTGATCTGCGCATCCGACTTGCCCTGGTGCATGAGCTCCAGCACTTCGCGGCGCAGGTCCATGGCGATCTGCGCGTGCGAGTCGGCCAGCGACTGGTTCTGGCATTGCACGCAACGCAATTCCGCAGTCAGCGCATGGAAGCGCGCTTCCTCGGCGGTGGAGCGGTAGGCCAGCGGCGTCGGATCGGACACCGGCTCGGCGCCGGCCAGCGTGGACCACGCCAGCAGCCCCAGCAGGCCCAGCCGCAGCGCGCGCCGGCCGCGGCTCATGGCGTGGCCTTGCCCTGCGCCCGCGTCGGCGGGGCGTCGCGCTCGGCCTGCTGCAAGGCCGGCAGCAGGTCGTCGCGGATGATCTGGTCGGTCAGCGGGCCGGCATGCTTCCAGCGCACCACGCCGCGCGCATCGACCAGGAAGGTCTCCGGCGCCGCGGCCACGCCCCAGTCGATCGCGGTGCGCCCCTCGGGATCGAACAGCACCGCCAGGAACGGATTGCCGAGCTGTTCCAGCCAGCGCAGCGCGTCCTCGCGGTTGTCCTTCCAGTCGTAGCCGATCACCCGCACGCGCTTGCTCAGCGCGAAGCGGGTCAGCACCGGGTGTTCCTCGCGGCAGGCCGGGCACCAGCTGCCCCACACGTTGAGCACGTACGGCGCACCCAGCAACTCGCTGCTGCGCACGCGGATCGAGGCGTCGTGCAGCAGCGGCAGTTCGAACGCCGGTGCCGGCTTGCCGATCAGCGCCGACGGCAGCGCGTCGCGGTCGGCGCTGCCGGAGCGCTGCACCGCATACACCATCAACGCCAGCAGGCCGAGGAAGAACAGGGCGCCCAGCAGGATGGCGGGCAGCGGCAGGCGACGTGGAGCGGGAGCGGACATCAGGGGGTCTCCGGAGAACGACGGAAGCGCCGGTCGGCGGCGGTGACGAAACCGCCCAGCGCCATCAGCGCCGCGCCAAGCCAGATCCAGCGCACAAAAGGTTTGACGTGCACGCGCATCGCCCAGGCATTGTTGCCCAGCGGTTCGCCGAGGGCGACGTAGACGTCGCCGAACAGGCCGGGGTGGATGCCGGCCTCGGTCATGTTCTGGCCGCCGCTGGCGTACAGGCGCTTTTCCGGGTGCAGCAGCGCCAGCCGGCGATCGTCGCGCAGTACCTGCACGTGTGCGCGTTCGGCCACGTAGTTGGGACCCTTGCGCTGGTCCAGGCCCTGCAGCTCGAACCGATAGCGGTCCAGGTCCAGGTGCTGCCCGGGCGCCAGCGCCACTTCGCGCTGCTGCTCCAGCGCCTCGACCAGCAGCGCGCCGGCCAGGAACACCGCGATGCCGGTGTGGGCCAGGGTCATGCCCAGCATCTCGGCGGTGAAGCGGCTGCCCTTGAGCTGGCGCCGGCTCCACACGAAACGCGCGGTGCCCAGCAGCACCCAGGTCGCAGCGGCGACACCGGCGGCGGTCTTCCACGCGCCCTGCGGTGCCAGGAAGAAGCCGATCGCGCCGGCCAGCAGGGCCAGGCCGGCCCAGGGCGCCAGCAACGCCAGCGGCCGCGATGCCTGTTCGCGCTGCCAGCGGGTCAGCGGCCCGAACGGCAACAGCGCCACTAGCGGCGCCATCAGCACGATGAACAAGGTGCCGAAGTAGGGCGGCCCCACCGAGAGCTTGCCCAGGTCCAGCGCATCGGCCAGCAGCGGATACAGCGTGCCCAGCAGCACCATGGCGCAGGCGCAGGTCAGCAGCAGGTTGTTGGCCAGCAGCAGGGTCTCGCGCGAGGCCGGCGCGAAGCGTTGCCGCGCTTCGTCGGCCGCTGCCACCACGCGTCCGCCGCGCAGCGCGTACAGCAGCAGCGCACCACCGCACAGCAGGCTCAGGAACACCAGGATGAACAGGCCGCGGGCGGGATCGGCCGCGAAGGAGTGCACGCTGGTCAGCACGCCCGAGCGGACCAGGAAGGTGCCCAGCAGCGACAGCGAGAATGCGGCGATCGCCAGCAACAGGGTCCAGGCGCCGAAGCTGCCGCGCTTCTCGGTGACCGCCTGCGAATGCAGCAAGGCCGCACCCGCCAGCCACGGCATGAAACTGGCGTTCTCCACCGGGTCCCAGAACCACCAGCCGCCCCAGCCCAGTTCGTAGTACGCCCACCAGCTGCCGAGGGCGATGCCGATGGTCAGAAAGCCCCAGGCCACGTTGGTCCATGGCCGCGTCCAGCGCAGCCAGCGCGCGTCCACCTGGCCGTCCAGCAACGCGGCGATGGCGAACGCGAACGGCACCGCGAAGCCGACGTAGCCGGCGTACAGCAGCGGCGGATGGATCACCAGGCCGGGATCCTGCAGCAACGGATTGAGATCGCGCCCTTCCAGCGGCGCCGGCAGCAGCCGCGCGAACGGGTTGGAGGTGAACAGCAGGAACGCCAGGAAACCCACGCTGACCAGCGCCAGGGTGCCGATCACCCGCGCCACCACCTGGGCCGGCAGGCGCCGCGAGTACAGCGCCACCGCGCCGGTCCATAGCGCCAGGATCAGCGTCCACAGCAGCAGCGAGCCCTCGTGCGCGCCCCACACCGCGGAGTAGCGGTACACCAGCGGCAGCAAGGAGTTGGAGTTCTCGGCCACGTAGGCCACCGAGAAATCCTGGGTCACGAAGGCATGGGTAAGGATCGCGAAGGCGCCGGCGACCAGCGCCAGTTGCGCGAACGCCGCCGGCCGCGCCACGCCCATCCAGCGTGCATCGCCGCGCTGCGCACCGGCCAGCGGCAGCGCCGCCTGCAGCACGGCGGTGAGCAGGGCAAGGATCAGCAGGAGCTGACCGACCTCAGGCAGCATGGCGCTCGCGCCGGCACGCGGCATCCAAGACGCCAGGATGCGGTGCTAGGTGTCCACACGGAAAACCCGGCGTCGGGAGGTCGAGGCGAACGACCTGGACCACAGGCTTGCATGGACGCTGCGCGGCGGTGCCGACGGTCGGCGGCATGCGTCTGCTTCGACCATTCCCCAATCCCGATTCCCGGTTCCCGCCCCTCCGGCACGTCACTGCATCGCCCCCACATCGTGCTTGCGATGCGCGCTGCCCATCTTGTCCGCCAGTTCCTTCGGCATGTAGGTCTCGTCGTGCTTGGCCAGCACGTCCTCGGCGACGAACACGCCGTCGTGCATGCTGCCGGTGGCCACCACCGCCTGGCCCTCGCGGAACAGGTCGGGCAGGATCCGGTCGTAGCGCACGGTCAGTTGCGCGTCGCCGTCGGTGACGCGGAAGTGCGACTGCAGCGACCCGGGGGCGCGCTGGAAGGAACCTTTCTCGACCATGCCGCCGAGGCGGAAACGCGCGTGCGCGCCGGTCTTGCCGGCCAGCACCTCGGCCGGGGTGTACAGGTAGGCGGTATTGCGCTGCAGCGCCATCGCCACCAGCGTGGTGGTGAGGCCGGCGGCCAGCACCAGCAGCATCAGCCACAGCAGGCGGCGCTTGCGCTGCGGGTTCATCGGCTCAGCTCCAGCGGCGGCGCCGGTTCGGCCTTGGCCTGGCGCTTGCGCTGCGCGCGCAGCCGCGCCGCGCGCAAGGCGTTGCGCACCTGCAGCCGCGCCAGCACGAAATCGGCCAACAGCACCCCGGCGAATACCGCATAGGCCCCGACCACATACGGCAGGTAGTTCATCCGCGCGCCTCCGCCAGCTGCGTCACCCAGTCCTTACCCGCCTCGCGGCGCAGGTTGTCGGCGCGTGCGCGCGCCAGCAGCGAGCCGGCGAACCAGAACTTGGTCGCGGCCACCATCAGCCACAGCGGCGGCAGCATGCTCGGGTCCATGCTGGACTGGCCGAACAGGCGGATGGTCTGGCCCTGGTGCAGCGAGTTCCACCACACCACCGAATAGCGGATCACCGGCAGCAGCACCACGCCGACGATGGCCAGCAGCCCGGCCGCGCGCGCCGCGGTGCGCCGGTCCTCGATGGCCAGGTACAGGCCCATCACGCCGATGTACAGGAACAGCAGGATCAGTTCGGTGGTCAGGCGTGGGTCCCAGTCCCACCAGGCGCCCCACATCGGCTTGCCCCAGATGCTGCCGGTCAGCAGGGTGATCAGGGTGAAGGCGGCGCCGATCGGCGCGCAGGCCATCGCCAGGATCTCGCACAGCTTGATCCGCCACACCTGGGCGATGGCGGCGTACACGGCCATCAGGCCGAACACGAACAGGCTCATCCAGGCGCTGGGCACGTGGATGTAGAGGATGCGGAAGGCGTCGCTCTGCAGGCGGTCGGCCGGCACCACGAACAGCGCCTGCCAGATGCCCACGCCGGCCAGCAGCAGCGCCGCCAGGTAGCACCACGGGGTCCAGCGCGCCGCGAAGCGATCGAAGGTCGGCGGTGAACCGAGTTGGTGGAACCAGCGGACGAGAGAGGCCATGCGGACGATTCTAGCTGGCGAGAGGCGGGCGTCGATGCGACAACAACGGAATGGCGATGGAGCACTGCGCTTGCATGGGACGGCCGCCGCCGCGCCGCCGCTGGCTCAGCTCAGCGAGATGCGGATCGCCGCGGCCGCCGCCAGCGGTGCCAGCACCAGGCCCGCCACCAGGCCCGCGGCCAGCAACAGCAGGCCGCCGGCCGGGTCCAGGCCCTGCGCCGCCGCCGCCACGCTGCCGGCGCCGAATACCAGCACCGGCACGTACAGCGGCAAGGCCAGCAGCGCGACCAGGATGCCGGCGCGCTTCATGCCCACCGTCAGCGCCGCAACCACCGCACCGAGCAGGCTCAGCAGCGGGGTCCCCAGCGCCAACGATGCCAGCAGCACCGGCATGCGGTCATGCGGCAGGTGCAGCAATTCGCCCAGCAGCGGCGCGGCCACGATCAGCGGCAAGGCGGTGGTGACCCAGTGCAGGAGCACCCGCACCAGCACCAGCCAGGCCAGTGGCACCGGCGCCAGCAGCCATTGCTCCAGCGAGCCGTCCTCGGCATCGCTGCGGAACAGGCTGTCCAGCGCCAGCAGGCCGGCCAGCAGCACCGCCAGCCACAGCGCGGCACCGGCCACCTCGCCGAGCAGGCGCGGCTGGTTGCCCAGCGCCAGCGCGAACAGGGCCACGATCAGCAGGGCGAACAGCGCCGGCTGCAACGCGTCTCCGCGGCGCCGCCACAGCAGGCGCAGGTCGCGCACCAGCAATGCGCGGGTGGCCTGCCAGAGGGAGGGGACGGGCGTGGCCAGGCTCATGCGGCGACTCCGCTCAAGGTCAGCATGCGGGTGCGCACGGGGGGCGCGGCATAGGCGCCATGGGTGGTGACCAGGGCCGCGCCGCCGCTGCGCAGGTGCGCGGCGATCATGCGGTTGACCAGGGTGATGCCGTCCAGGTCGAGGTTGGCGTAGGGCTCGTCGAGCAGCCACAGCGGCGCCGGCGACAGCCACATCCGCGCCAGCGCCAGGCGCTTCTTCTGCCCGGCCGACAACTGCCGCACCAGGGTGTCCTCGTAGCCGGCCAGGCCGACGATGGCCAGCGCGCTGCCGGGCATCTGCTTGGCCCGGCGCCCCTGCAGGCCGCACAGGTAGTGCAGGTTCTCCAGGGTGCTCAGGTCGGCCTTCAGCGCGCCCAGGTGGCCCAGGTAGGCCATGAAGCGGGCGCGGTCGCCGCGCCGCACCGGATGGCCGTCGATCTCGATGCGCCCGGCCTCGGCGCGCAGCAGGCCGACCAGCACCCGCAGCAGGGTGGTCTTGCCGGCGCCGTTGTCGCCCTGCACCAGCAACGCCTCGCCGGCATCCAGGTGGAAATCCAGCGGACCGAACACCGCCGCGTCGTCGCGGGCGAACGTGAGCCCGTGCGCGGCCAGCAGCGGCGGCGGGGTGTACAGCGGATCGGTCATCGGCGAAGGCCGCGCGGATGGCGCGGCGAAGGGGGCAGGGAAGGCGCGCATTGTATCGGCATGCGGGCGTCCGGCGGATGCCGGCGGCGGCCACACGCGGCGATGCGCGCGCGCTGTTGCAGTGGAGCCGCGGGCCGCTGGCGCATCGCGCGCAAGCGGCTTTGCGTACACTCGGCGTTTTCCCGCTGCCCGCAGATCCCCCGCATGCATCCGCAGACCAAGCTGCCCAAGGTGGGCACCACCATCTTCACCGTGATGTCGCAACTGGCCGCCGAGCACGGCGCGGTCAACCTGGGCCAGGGTTTTCCCGACTTCCCGGTACCGCCGCGGCTGATCGAGGCGCTGGACCAGGCCATGCGCGACGGCCACAACCAGTACCCGCCGATGACCGGCGTGCCGGCGCTGCGCCAGGCGATCGCCGAAAAGGCGTTGCGCTGCTACGGCGCCCAGGTCGATGCCGACACCGAGGTCACCGTCACCAGCGGCGCCACCGAGGCGCTGTTCAACGCCATCCACGCCGTGGTGCGCCCGGGCGAGGAGGTGATCGTGCTGGATCCGGCCTACGACAGCTACGAGCCGGCGATCGACCTGGCCGGCGCGCGCGCGGTGCACGTGCCGCTGGACCCGCAGAGCTTCGCCGTGGACTGGGAGCGCGTGCGCGCGGCGATCACCCCGCGCACCCGCTTGCTGATGCTCAACAGCCCGCACAACCCGTCCGGGGCGATGTTCGGCGCCGACGACCTGCAGGCGGTGACCGAGCTGCTGCGCGGCAGCGACATCTTCCTGATCTCCGACGAGGTCTACGAGCACATCGTGTTCGACGGCCGCCGCCACGAATCGGTGCTGCGCTGGCCGGAACTGCGCGCGCGCGCCTTCGTGGTCTCCAGCTTCGGCAAGACCTATCACTGCACCGGCTGGAAGATCGGCTACGCGATCGCCCCGCCGGCACTCAGCGCCGAGTTCCGCAAGGTCCACCAGTACAACACCTTCACCAGCTTCGGCCCGGCCCAGCACGCCTTCGCCGCGATGATCCGCGAGCAGCCCGAGCACGACGAGCAGCTCGGCGCGTTCTACCAGGCCAAGCGCGACCGCTTCCGCGAACAGTTGCTGGGTACCCGGCTGAAGCCGCTGCCGGTGCCGGGTGGCTACTTCCAGCTGGTCGACTATTCGGCGGTCAGCGACCTGCCCGACACCGAGTTCGTGAAGTGGCTGACCATCGAGAAGGGCGTGGCGGCGATCCCGCTGTCGCCGTTCTACCAGGAGCCCCCGCAGGGCCAGCGCCTGGCGCGGCTGTGCTTCGCCAAGAACGAGGCGACGCTGGATGCGGCGATCGAGCGCTTACGCGCGCTGTAGCGCGCGTAAGCGCCGGGATTGGGGATTCGGGAATGGGGAATCGTAGGAGCGGGTTCGTGGCGCGGGGTGGGGTGTGTCGGTCGCTGGCATCTATTTTGGGGTGACGTTTGGGGCGGCGGCGGTCAGTGCGGCGGTCGACGGGGCCCTGTTCTACGGGCATGTGCTGACCGGATTGGCTGATCGCGGTCAGCGTGTCGGGATGGATTTCGGTGTCGTGCCGTTCCGGCGCCAGGCCTATGTGGATCGCTACCTTACGCTGCTGACGCCGCAGGAGCGGGGTACGCTGGCCAACCGCCTGGTCCGCCACCTGCCATGGGTAACGCCTACACTGGGCCTGCTGTGCCTGGTCGGCACGATCTGCATCGGAGTACGTTGGGGATGACACAGGTGGCACAGGATCTGAGGATCTCATTGGTCCAGGGCGATACCCGCTGGCACGATCCGGCCGGCAACCGCGCGCATTACGCCGAACTGCTGGCGCCGCTGGCCGGCATCACCGATGTGGTGATCCTGCCGGAGACCTTCACCAGCGGCTTCTCCAACGATGCCCTGGCGCAGGCCGAGGACATGGACGGGCCGACGGTGGCGTGGATCCGCGAGCAGGCGGCGCGGCTGGGCGCCGCGGTGACCGGCAGCGTGCAGTTGCGCGTGCCCGGCGCCGATGGCCAGGCCAAGGTGTGCAACCGCCTGCTGTGGGCCACGCCCGACGGCGGGTTGCAGCATTACGACAAGCGCCATCTGTTCCGCTACGGCAACGAGCACCTGCGCTACGCCGCCGGGCACGAGCGCCTGTGCGTGGAGTGGAAGGGCTGGCGGATCAATCCGCAGGTCTGCTACGACCTGCGCTTTCCGGTGTTCTGCCGCAACCGCTACGACGTGGAACGCCCCGGGCAACTGGATTTCGATCTGCAACTGTTCGTCGCCAACTGGCCGTCGGCACGGGCTTACGCCTGGCGTACGCTGCTGCGCGCGCGCGCGATCGAGAACCTGTGCTTCGTGGCCGCGGTCAACCGGGTCGGCGTGGACGGCAACGACCTGCACTATGCCGGCGACAGCGCGGTGATCGATTTCCTCGGCCAGCCGCAACTGGAAATCCGCGAGCGCGAGCAGGTGGCCACCACCACCATCTCCGCCGCCGCGCTGGCCGCGCACCGCGCGCGCTTTCCGGCCATGCTCGATGCCGACGCTTTCAGCCTGGACGACTAGCCTGCGGCTCCAGTGACGCCGGAGAGTTCACCTGTGCTATCCCTGAAGGCCCTCCTTGTAGGAGCGGCTTCAGCCGCGACGGGCTCTCCCTGCAACGCCTGTCGCGGCTGATTTCGAAAACGCGGCAATAGCCCGGCCCGCACCATGCTGCGGCAAGTTTGGCGGGTTCACTGCGGGAGGGACTTCAGTCCCGACGCATTGCGCCATCGGAAAGTGCTTCGCACGTCGCCGCTGCATGAGCGTTGACGCCTACAAAGCACAGAGGCAATCAGGCCAAGCCGCCGCAAATGCCTGGTGTCGGCGTCGGCGTCGCGCCCTGCATGTACTCCCGCCGGGCCGGAACCGATCCTGCCTGCCGCGAGTGGAAATGCCTGCTGAACGCATGCGCCGCGCCCCGGCAACCTTGTCGCGGCCGCGACAATCCCATTGCTACGCTCGCGCCTGGTCCACTCACCGGAATGCCCACATGATCAAGTCGCTTTCCCTGCTCGCATTGCTGGGCGCGGCCGCCCTGGCGCCGCAGGCCCAGGCCGCCGGCAACATCGATTGCAAGCTGTCCTTCAACCTGTCGGGCTGGTCGGTGTTCTACAAGACCGCCAAGGGCACCGGCACCATCACCTGCAACGATGGCGCGGTCATCCCGGTCAAGATCAGCAGCAAGGGCGGTGGCCTGACCGTCGGCAAGTCGAAGATCGTCGGCGGCCGCGGCACCTTCACCGGCGCCTACAGCCTCAACGATCTGTTCGGCACCTATGCCGCCGCCGAGGCGCATGCCGGCGTGGTGAAGTCCAGCACGGCGCAGGTGGTCACCAAGGGTGACATCTCGCTGGCCCTGGCCGGCACCGGCGAAGGCGTCGATCTGGGCGTCAACGTCGGCAACTTCGTGATCGAGCGCCGCAAGTAAGGCGCCGCGTCCTGCCTGACGCCACGGCGCAGGCAGGACCGTTACGATTGAGCAGTGCATCTAATCCAGGCGCAGCGCGCCTGGATTCTTTTTTGGGTCAACGGCTCCAGCGGCCATCGACCGCAAGTTGGCCGCCGTTGGAGATGCAATGCGATGCGGCGACGCGCGCCCCGTGCGAGGACGCGTGTCGCGCTTACCGCGCGCTTACTGCTGCGCGAACACCCAGGCCAGCTGACCGCGCACCGGCTCTGGGGCCGCCAGCGCCTGGCGATACAGGGTGCGTGCGGTCCAGCAGGCGTCCTCGTCGCTGGCCTTGGTGATCTCCGGCAACACCCGCATCAGGCGTTGCTGCTGGTCGGCGGGCAGCGATTTGACCAGCGTGCCCATCGCCGCGTGGATCTGCTCCTGGGTCACCGGCTGCGCCGGGGTCTTGTTCAATTCCGCGTCGGTGGCCTTCAGCGAGACATCGAACCAGCGGTCGATCTGCGCCTGCGGCAGCTTTTCCAGGCCGGACAGCATCGCCGCGCTCAGCGCCTGCGCATCGTTGGGATTGCCGCCGCGGGCCAGCACCGCACACTGCGGCACGGTGACCTTGTCGCTGACCTGGGACAGGATCTCCAGGCGCTGTTCCAGCGTGGCGTGGTCCAGCCGCGCGATGCCGTTCTGCGCCAGTTGGAAGCCGGCCTGCTGCGCCTGCGGGCCGCTCTGCTTGAGCAGCGCCACGTAGCGCGGATCGTTGGCCAGCTTGCGCAGCATGCGATCGAACGGCGCGTGCAGCGGCGAGCCGGCAGGGTAGGGGTTCTGCGCCGCGGCGATCTCTTCCTGGGCCTTCTGCTGCGCCTTCTGGCAGGCGCCGAGGCTCAGCACGCCGGCGATCAGCAGCGGCAGGGCGATCTTCATCTTCCGTGTCATCGGGATTCCTGGTCGGTGAGGGGCGGCCACCCGCGGCGGCCGCCAGATGCGCCAGGATATCGGCTTCGTTCGCGCAGGGCGAACGGCGCAATAGCCGGGCGCCCTGGTATCGCCACACGCACGTCGTGCGAATGGCGGGGACGTCGGGGGCCGCTTCGGCTGCAGCCGTCACGGCCCTCACCATTGAGTGCCGCCTTTCCCGGCGCCTATCATCCGATCCTGCCTCTGCACGCGAGATCGTCCGCATGAACCCCGGAATGCTGGTTGGCCTTGTCGCGCTTGGGGTCAGCGCTTCGTCGCTGGCCGCGCTGCCGCAGGCGGGCATCACGGACGCGGTCATCCAGCATCTGGACCTGACCTCGTTCCCCAATTCGGTCGGCCCGCGCCGCCTGCCGGGGAAGACGACGTTCGCGGACTATGGCTTCGTGGATGTCACGAAAACCGCCGATGGTGCGCGCCTGCTCCAGACCGACAAGGGCTGGATGATGCGCTTCGAGGTGCTGTCGGCCGACGCCACGTCCGTGCGCTTGTGCTTCCATGACACGGGATTGGCCAGACCCGGCGAGACACGCGCCCCCAGCTACAACGCAACCTCGGCGTTGCTGGTCTCGAAATCTTCCCATGGCAACTGGACCGCCAGGCAGGTCTCCGCGGGGTTTGCGGACTGCAGGAACGATCCTGTCGATGCGTGAGCGAGCAGGCGGCCGCGATGCGGACCGTCTCGCGTACATGGCGCGGACGCCGGCGTCCAGCGGCGCGCTCCATTCCGGCTGGCGGTAGCGCCCACGAAAAAGGGCGCCGCTTGCGCAGACGCCCTTGTCGGGAGCGGGCTGGCCGACGCAGGCCGCGTCGGCGCCGTCACTCAGCCGCCGCGGTTGCCGCCACGGTTGCCGCCGCCACCGGGACGGCCGCCGCCGCCCGGACGCCCACCGGCCGGGCGGTTGCCGCCGCCGGGGCGCCCGCCCGGACCCGGGCCGCGCTTCTGGCCGCCGGCCGGGCGCGCGGCGCGCGGCGCGGCGCCGTAGGGGTTGAAGCCGGGGGTGGCGTGATCGGACGGGAAGCTCGGCGCGTTGCCCGGATGCCCGTAGGGATGCGCCTTGCGCTGCTGGCCCTGGCCGCGACCCTGGCCGCCAGCGCCCGCACCGGCGCCGGCCGGACGCGGCTTGGCATTGGCATAAGGACGCCCCTGGCCCTGGCCCTGGCCGCGGCCGCCGGGACCGGCGTTGCGGTGGCCGGTCGGGCCGGTACTGACGCCGTCCGGCACGTACCAGGTGCGGAACGCCGCCGGGTTGCCGTCCGGCAGCGGCTTGGGGCCCTTCGGCGTGCGCTGCTTGAACGGCTTCTGCGACTGCTTGGCGGCCATTTCGCCGCTCACGGTCAGGCCGCCATGCGGCTTCTTGCCGCCGCGGCCGCGGCCGCGGTCCTCGCGGAAGGTGTCGAAGCGGCGCAGCTCGCGGCCTTCGTCGGCGGTGTTGTGGCCGTTGACGTAGGCGTTGCCGCCGCGGCCGACCTGCACGGTGGCCTTGGCGGCCTTGCGCTGGCCGATCACCGGCTGCAGGGTCAGCGCCGACGGGGTGCCTTCCTCCAGCTTCAGTTCGGCGCGCAGCGCCTCGACCTTGTCCTGCGCCAGTTCCATCGAGTGCCCGCGCAGCAGTTCGCGCGGCAGCGCGATCTTGCCGTAGCGGGTGCGCTTGAGCCGGCTGACCTGGCAGCCCTGCGATTCCCACAGGCGCCGCACTTCGCGGTTGCGGCCTTCCTTGACCACCACCCGGAACCAGTCGTGCGAGTCGGTGCCGCCGATGCGTTCGATCTCGTCGAACTTGGCGCCGCCGTCCTCCAGCAGCACGCCGCGCGAGAGCCGCTCGATCATGCTGTCGGGCACGGTCTCTTCGCCTTCCGGGGCGCGCACGCGCACCACGTATTCGCGCTCGATCTCGTAGGAGGGGTGCATCATCGCGTTGGCCAGCTCGCCGTCGGTGGTGAGCAGCAGCAGGCCGGTGGTGTTGATGTCCAGGCGGCCGATCGCGATCCAGCGCGCGCCCTTCAGCGCCGGCAGCGCCTCGAAGATGGTCGGGCGGCCTTCGGGATCTTCGCGCGTGGTCACTTCGCCTTCGGGCTTGTTGTAGATCAGCACGCGCGAGGGCTCGGTCAGCGCGCTGGCGACGAAGCTGCGGCCGTCCAGCTCGATCTTGTCGCCGCTGCGGATCGACATGCCGGTCTGCGCGACCTCGCCATTGACCTTGACCAGGCCGTCGGCGATGCGCTGTTCCAGCGCCCGGCGCGACCCCAGCCCGGCCTGGGCCAGGACCTTGTGCAGGCGTTCTTCCAGTTTCGGCTGCTCGGCGGCAGCGGCATCGCGCTTGAGCGAGAGCTTGTTCAACGACAGCTTGCGGGAGGTGTCACTCATTTACTTGGCTCCGGCCGGCGCGTTGCGCGTCGGCCTGTGGTTCGGAATCGGCATCGTCAACAGCCACGGTCGTCGTCGCGACGGCGTTGTCTTCGGCTTCGTTCGCATCCGCCGCGCGCTCTCCCGGCGCGGCTTCGGGTTCGCCCGTCGGGGCGGTCGTGGAATCCGTGGCCGTCGGCGCGTCGGCGTCGTCGGTCGCGGGGGTGTTCGGTCCTGCGGTGTCGCTGGTGTCGGTGTCCGTGGCGTCTGCGGCCACGGCCGCGTCTGCCTGCGCCGTCGCGGCAGGCGCGGCGGATTCGTTGGCGGCCGCGGCCTGCGCCGTGGTGTCGCCCTGGTTGCCCTGGTCGGCGTCCTCGCCCGGCGCGGCGCCGGCCTGGGCCACGTCGCCGACCGGCAGCGCGTCGCGGTCCAGCGGCAGCTGCGGTTCCAGCTCGCCGATGTCCTTGAGTTCGGACAGCGGCGGCAGTTCGTCCAGGCGCTTGAGCCCGAAATAGTCCAGGAAGGTCTTGGTGGTGCCGAACAGCGCCGGCTTGCCCGGCACGTCGCGGTGCCCGACCACGCGGATCCACTCGCGCTCTTCCAGCGCCTGGATGATGTTGCTGCTGACCGCCACGCCGCGCACCTGCTCGATCTCGCCGCGGGTGATCGGCTGCCGGTAGGCGATCAGCGCCAGGGTCTCCAGCGTGGCGCGGGTGTAGCGGGTCTTGCGCTCGGTCCACAGCCGCGCCACCCAGGCGTGCACGTCGCTGCGTACCTGGTAGCGGAACCCGGAGGCCACTTCGACCAGCTCGACGCCGCGGCCCTCGCAGGCCTCGCGCAGCAGTTCCAGCGCGCGCTCGATGCTGCCCGGCGGCGCGGGCTCCTCCTCCGGGAACAGGCCGTGCAACTGCGCCAGCGGCAACGGCTGGTTGGCGGCGAGCAGGGCGGCCTCGACGATGCGGTTGATCAGCGCTTGATCCATGCGGGGGCGGGTTCTCGGGGACTCAGGTGGTGGCGTCGGCGGCGTCGCTGTCGTCGAACTCGCTGTTGAACTGCAGCGGCGCGTTGGTGTTGCCCAGCGCCAGCGACTTGACGTAGATCGGTGGCATCGGCGGCCGCTCGGTGGCCTCGGCGGGGACGTGCGCCAGCGGCTCCTGGACGATGTCCAGCAACTGCTCCTTGGCCAGTTCCAGCAGCGCCAGGAAGGTGACCAGCACGCCGAGCTTGCCTTCCTCGGCACTGAACAGCGATTCGAAACGGTGGAACTTGCCGTCATCCAGACGGCCCAGCACGTCGCCCATGCGCTGGCGCACGCTCAGCGCCTCGCGCTTGATGGCGTGGCCGCTGAACAGTTCGGCGCGCTTGAGCACGTCGTACAGCGCCAGCAGCATTTCCTTCAGCTCCACCGGCGGCGGCAGCTTGACCGCGGCCCGGTCCGGCACGTGGGCGTGCACCGGGGTGGTGTCGCGGTCCTGCCGCGGCAGCGCGTCGATGTCCTCGGCCGCCTGCTTGAAGCGTTCGTACTCCTGCAAGCGGCGGACCAGTTCGGCACGCGGGTCCACTTCCTCGCCGTCTTCGGCCGGCGGCCGCGGCAGCAGCATCCGCGACTTGATCTCGGCCAGGATCGCGGCCATCACCAGGTACTCGGCCGCCAGTTCGAAGCGCAGCTCCTGCATCACGTTGATGTAGTCCACGTACTGCCGGGTGATCTCGGCGACGGGGATGTCCAGGATGTCCAGGTTCTGCCGGCGGATCAGGTACAGCAGCAGGTCCAGCGGGCCTTCGAACGCGTCCAGGATGACTTCCAGCGCGTCCGGCGGGATGTACAGATCCTGCGGGATCTGCAGCACCGGCTGCCCATGCACGACCGCCAGCGGCATTTCCTGCTGCTGTGGCGGAGTCGTCTGGGTTGGCGGGTTCGCGTCGAGCGCGAGTTCGGAGGTCATCGGTTGGACATCGGTGTTGCGGTAGCGAAGGGCCGGGCAGGCGCGACCCGGCGCGGCTCCTTGCCGGCAGTGCTGCGGTTCAATGGCGCGTCGTCCCCGCAACGCGCTCGGTACTTCAACAAGACACACGACGCACGCCACGCGTGTCGTGGCGGCGGGAACTGCAGAGGAGGACGTCTGCGCGGGCGGTGTCAGGCAGCGAATCGGTCGTCGGAAGGGGCTTGGGGTCGCCGATCACCGACGGGCCGCTGCATCCGGCCGCGTGCAATGGGACCAAGGGTAATGCGCCGGCGGGGTCGGTGTCCAGCGCCGCCGCACCGGGGCAGGTCCTACAATGGCACGTCTCTGAGGATGGAACGAGGGCGGATACGCGATGTGGTACGTGATCGAGGGGTACGACGTGGCCGATGCGCTGCCGCGGCGGGCGGCGGCGCGGCCGGCGCATCTGCAGCGGCTGACCCAGCTGCAGGAGGCCGGACGGCTGCTGCTGGCCGGGCCGTGCCCGGCGATCGACGCCGAGGATCCGGGCCCGGCCGGCTTCAGCGGCAGCCTGGTGGTGGCCGCGTTCGACTCGCTGGCCGAGGCGCGGGCCTGGGCCGAGGCCGATCCCTATGTGGAGGCCGGTGTCTACGCGCGGGTCGAGGTACGGCCGTTCCGCAAGGTGCTGCCGTGAGCCAGGTCGGCGCCGAGCGGGTGGCGCGGATCCGTGCCGCGCTGGAGGCGGCGTTCGCGCCGCAGGCACTGGAGGTCGAGGACGACAGCCACCGTCATGCCGGCCATGCCGGCGCGCGCGACGGCCGTGGACATTTCAATGTAAGGGTGGTCAGCGCGGCCTTTGCCGGGATGGCGCCGCTGGCCCGGCACCGTGCCGTCTACGCGGCGCTGGGCGAGATGATGCAGACCGACATCCATGCGCTGTCGATCCGCGCCGAGGTGCCGGGCGCCGCCCGCTGACGCGTTGCGGCGAAGGTGACACGTTGCGGCGAAGGGGTGCCGCAGGTCCAACACAGGTCCAAATAGGAGTGTGGATCCCGCGGAAAAGCGGAATCTGCACCTGGATTATGTTGCGTTGCGGCACGATTCCGACCGGTTTCGCATTATTCAAGTGACTGAAAAAGAAGACTTTTATTGGAAAAATAACAAAGGGCTTCTGCCTTGCGCTGAAAACGATTACAGTCCGCGCCAGTTTCTCAAGGTCTCTGCCGCGGAGGGCGGCACGATGGCGAAGAGCGCGGTCACCATCAAAGACGTCGCACGCGAGGCCCGGGTTTCCGTGGCCACCGTGTCGCGTGCGCTCAATGGCCACGAAAACGTGGCCGCGCCAGTGCGCACTCTCGTCCTGGAAGTGGCCGAGCGCCTGCGCTACAGCCCGCATGCGGCGGCGCGCAGCCTCAGCAGCCGCCGCACCCAGACCCTGGGCGTGGTGCTGCCCGACCTGTACGGCGAATTCTTCTCCGAACTGATCCGCGGCATCGACGGCGCCGCCCGCGCGCGCCGCCAGCACCTGCTGGTGTCCAGTTACCACGGCGACCCGGAAGAGCAGGGACGGGCGCTGCGCGCGATGCGCGGCCGCGTCGACGGCCTGCTGGTGCTGTCGCCGTATGCCGAGCGCCCGGGCTTCCTCACCGACAACCTGCCGCAGGCGCTGCCGACGGTGTTGATCAACACCCATCTGCCGGGCACCGAGTACCCGGTGTTGAGCATCGACGACCATGCCGGTGCGGTGGCGATGACCGAGCACCTGCTGGCGATGGGGCATCGCCGCATCGCCTTCATCGGCGGCCCGGAACTGAACTTCGACGCGCGCGAACGCCTGCGCGGTTTCCGCGACACCATCGCGCGTCATCCCGGGCAGGCGCACGGCCAGGAGTTTCCGGGCGACTTCGACGAAGCCTCCGGCTATCGCGCGGGGCAGGCGATGCTGCAGGCCGGCACGCTGCCCGATGCGGTGTTCGCCGCCAACGACATGACCGCGCTCGGCTGCCTCTACGCCTTTACCCAGAGCGGTGTGCGCGTGCCCCACGACATCGCGTTGGCCGGCTTCGACGACATTCCGCTGGCGCGTTTCGTTCACCCGTCTCTCACCACCATGCGCGTCAGCATCGCCGGGCTTGGTGAGCAGGCGATGCATCGCCTACTGCACCTGATCGATCGTCCCGACGCGGACGATGGACGGCGGCAGACCCTGGTTCCTACGTTGGTCGTGCGCGATTCCAGCACGGCCCGTTCCTGATGCGACGCGGTGGTTCGCGCCGCATCGCTTGTTCCACTTCGTTTGATCGAAGCACCACGCACCACCCATAACGAGCATCACGTCTTCCTGGAGGGAAAACCCCACATGCAACACACCCCGCATTCCGCCCGGCCCACGCGCAAGCTGTTGAGCTGCGCCCTCGCCAGTTGCCTGCTGCTGGGCGCCGCGCCGGCATTCGCGCAAAGCACCGGCGCCACCATTCGCGGACAGGTCAAGGTCGATTCGGCGCCGGCTGCGTCCGCGCAGGTCACCGCCACCAACCTCGCCACCGGTCTGAGCCGCAGCGTGCAGACCAGCAACGGCACCTATTCGGTCGGCGGCCTGCCGCCGGGTTCCTACCGCATCGACGTCACCGCCGACGGCAAGACCACTTCGCAGAACGTCACCGTGCAGGTCGGCCAGACCGCGACCCTGGACCTGGGCGTGGGCGGCGAAGCGGCCACCGCCAACGGGCAGGGCGCGACCACGCTCGACGCGGTGCAGGTGCAGGCGCCGCCGGTGCTGGTGGAAACCCGCACCTCGGAGAACGCCACCTACATCTCCAACGTGCAGATCGAGAAGCTGCCGCAGGCCACGCGCAACTTCCTCGAGCTGGCCGACAGCGTGCCGAGCGTGCAGTTCCAGCGCGACGCCAAGGGCAACACCACGGTGCGCTCCGGCGCGACCTCGGCCAACGGCACCAACGTCTACATCGACGGCATCAGCCAGAAGAACTACGTGCTGACCGGCGGCGTCAGCGGCCAGGATTCCAGCCGCGGCAATCCGTTCCCGCAGTCGGCGATCGGCGAGTACAAGGTCATCACCTCCAACTACAAGGCCGAGTTCGACCAGGTCAGCAGTGCGGCGATCGTGGCCTCGACCAAGTCCGGCACCAACGATTTCCACGGCAGCTTCTTCTGGGATACGACCAACGACGACTGGCGCGCCGAAAGCCCGCTGGAGCGCAAGGCCGGCCAGCGCGACGACTTCTCCGAGACCCAGTACGGCGCCACCTTCAGCGGCCCGATCCTCAAGGACCGCGCGCACTTCTTCGTGGCCTACGAGGCCAAGGAGTACACCACGCCCAACACGGTCATCCCCGGCGGCATCTATGCCGACCGCGTCGACCAGTTGCCGGCGCAGTTGCAGCCGCTGGTCGCCACCTACAGCACGCCGTTCAAGGAAGACCTGTACTTCGGCAAGATCGACTGGACCCTGGGCGACAACAACCTGTTCGAGCTGACCGGCAAGTACCGCAAGGAAGACGAACTGTCGGACATCGGCGACACCACCACCTACCAGCACGGCAGCACCAACGGCCAGAAGGAAAAGCGCGCCAACCTGCGCTGGCAGTACAGCGGCGAGGCGTTCCTCAACGATCTGAACCTGAGCTACGAGAGCGCGTTCTGGACCCAGACCCCGCTCACCGACGGCAGCGGCTACGTGTTGTCCTACGTGCCGCAGGCCGGCAACGAGACCACCATCCTCAGCGCCGGTGCCGGCAGCAGCTTCCAGAACAAGGGCCAGAAGGGCTGGACCCTGCAGGATGACCTGACTCTCAACAGCCTCGACTGGCACGGCAGCCACACCATCAAGATGGGTGTGAAGTACAAGGACATCCAGCTCGATTCGACCCAGATCAATCCGGCCAATCCGCAGTACTACTACAACATCCTCAGCGATGTCGGCACGCCGTACCGGGTGCGCTTCGGCGACACCGGCGACGGCGGTTCGGTGCAGTCGCAGAACAAGCAGTACGGCATCTACCTGCAGGACGACTGGGAGGTCAACGAGCACCTGACCCTGAACCTGGGCGTACGCTACGACTACGAGAAGACCCCCTCGTTCCTCGACTTCGTCACCCCGGCCGACGTCGCCAGCGCGCTGCTGAACTGGCGCAACCTGGACAACGCCAACTACGACATCACCAACTACATCAGCACCGGCAACAACCGCAAGGCGTTCAAGGATGCCTG
This sequence comes from Xanthomonas indica, assembly GCF_040529045.1. Classification (NCBI taxonomy): domain Bacteria; kingdom Pseudomonadati; phylum Pseudomonadota; class Gammaproteobacteria; order Lysobacterales; family Lysobacteraceae; genus Xanthomonas; species Xanthomonas indica. The sequence goes on from NZ_CP131914.1 coordinate 2,605,192, forward strand.
GCAGCCGCGCCTGGGCTTCTCCTACGACCTGTTCGGCGACCAGGCGCACGTGATCTACGGCGGCGCCGGCCGTGCCTACGACCGCAACCTGTTCGACTACCTGGCGCTGGAGCAGCTGAACAACAACTTCCGCTCCTACAGCTACTACTTCAGCAGCGCCAACACGCCGTGCCTCGGCCAGCCGTGCGTGGCATGGAATCCGAGTTATGCGACCCAGGCCGGCCTGGACGGGCTGGCCGCCTCCACCACCGCCGGCACCGGCGGCGGCCGCGAGGTCTACCTGATCGACAACAACATCAAGGTGCCGTACTCGGACCAGTTCAGCCTGGGCATGCGCAACATGGTGCATTTCTGGGGCAACGACTGGTACACGGACGTGACCCTGAGCCGCATCGTCAGCGAGGACGGCTTCGTGTTCCTGCGCGGCAACCGTCGTGCCGACGGTTCGTTCTTCCTGCCAGGCACCACCTCCGGCGTGCCCACCGACTCGCCCAATGGCTACAGCGCGATCGTGCTCGGCACCAACGGCCTGAAGACGCGCAACAACCAGCTGGCGCTGAAGCTGGACAAGCCCTACGACAAGGAGTCCGGCTGGGGTCTGACCGTGGCCTACACCTTCTCCGATGCCAAGGAGAACCGTCAGTACGGCGAGCACTACGCGCTGGACCAGCCGTCGATGGCCGGCTACGGCTGGCGTGAGGCCGGTGGCATCCCGAAGAACCGCCTGGTGGTCACCGGCATCTACGACCTGCCGTACGACATCACCCTGTCGGCCAAGCTGTCGCTGGCCAGCCAGACCCCGCGCTACGGCACCGACTGCCTGGCGGGCAACGACCAGTGCTATATCATCCAGTACAAGCCGGATGCGACGCTGGGCTACAAGGAGTTCAGCCTGGCGGCGAACAAGGAATGGGATACCGGCTCGGGCATCAAGTTCAACGTCCGCGCCGATGTCATCAACCTGTTCAACTGGACCAACTACGCGGACTACAACACCGATACCGGCACCTATGCCGACCTGAACACGGCGTTCGGCACGCCGAACGGCGTGCTCGCCTCGCCGATGCGGACGTTCAAGCTGTCGTTTGGCTTGAACTGGTAAGCAAGGTCGCCGCGGCTCCCCAGGAGGGGGGCCGCGGCGATGCGGAAGTGGGGTATTTTTTGCGTGCGTGTAAACGATTTCACGGGGGGCACGATGAAGAAGCAGCGCAGTTTCATCAGGTTTTCGTTGATGCTGATGGCAGCAGGGGTGCTGCTGACGGCCTGCAAGAAGACCGAGGAGCCGAAGGCGGTGGAGAAGAAGCCGGTCAAGGTCATCCTGGTCGAGGCCGAACTGCCGCCGAAACTGCTGAAGCCGGAGCTGCCGCCCCTGTTCGAGGACATCGAACGCCGCACCTTCCAGTTCTTCTGGGACACCACCAACGAGCAGAACGGCATGGCGGTGGACCGCTATCCGTCGCGGCCGTTCGCGTCGATCGCGTCGGTCGGCTTCGCGCTCACCGTCTATCCCATCGGTTACGAGAACGGCTGGATCAGCCGTGAGCAGGCCGTGCAACGCACCCTGACCACGCTGCGCTTCCTGCGCGACGTGCCGGTCGGCCCGCAGCGCACCGGGCGCGCCGGCTACAAGGGCTTCTACTACCACTTCCTGGACATGCAAAAAGGGTTGCGCTACGACCAGTGGGTGGAGCTGTCCAGCGTGGACACCGCGCTGCTGATGATGGGCGTGCTGTTCGCCCAGTCCTACTACGAAGGCGACACGCCCGACGAGAAGGAGATCCGCCAGATCGCCGATACGCTGTACCGGCGCGTGGACTGGCCGTGGATGCAGCAGCGCAAGCCGCTGATCTCGATGGGCTGGTATCCCGAGCGCGGCTTCATCCAGCACGACTGGATGGGCTACAACGAAGGCATGATGGTGTACCTGCTGGCGCTGGGCTCGCCGACCCATCCGGTGGAACCGGACGCGTGGCAGGAGTGGACCCGTACCTACAACAAGGACTGGGGCGTGTACTACGGCCAGGAGTACCTGGCGTTCGGCCCGCTGTTCGCGCACCAGTACAACCACGTCTGGATCGATTTCCGCGACATCCAGGACCAGTACATGCGCGAGCATGGCATCGACTATTTCCTCAACAGCCGCCGCGCCACCCTGGCGCAGCGCGAGTACGCCATCGACAACCCGATGAAGTGGAAGGAGTACGGCGAGAACGTGTGGGGCCTGACCGCCAGCGACGGTCCGCAGAACACCACCCAGGAGTACCGCGGCGAGCAGCGCCAGTTCTTCCACTACCGCACCCGCGGTGCCGGCCTGTTCGAGGCGTTCGACGACGGCACCATCGCACCGACCGCGGCGGTCTCCTCGATCGTGTTCGCGCCGGAGGTGGTGATTCCGGCGACCCAGGAAATGCACAAGCGCTTCGGCGACTTCCTGTATTCGAGCTACGGCTTCCTGGATTCGTTCAATCCCAGCTTCAACTACGATATCCCGCTCAAGACCGGCCGCATGATCCCCAACCGCGGCTGGGTGGCCAGCGACTACATCGGCATCGACCAAGGCGCGATCGTCACCATGATCGCCAATTACCGCAATGAGTTCGTCTGGAACGTGATGAAGAAGAACAAGTACATCCGCACCGGGCTGGAGCGCGCCGGCTTCACCGGCGGCTGGCTGACCCCGGAAGGCGAGACGCAGCCGCTGCCCAAGAAGGACGAGCAGGCGGCCAATGCGCGTGCGCTGGGCATCGCCGAGTCGCGCGCCGCCGCCGCCGAGGCGCAGTCCACCCCTCCACAGCGCCAGCCGCAGCAACCGGAATGAGCACAGCACGCATGATCGGTCGTTGGGTTTCGCTGGGTTTGGTTGTATTGGCGGTGTGCGGCTGCGCACGCGCGCCGCAGGGCGAGGTGGTGCGGTTCTGGGCAATGGGCCGCGAGGCCGAGGTAGTGGCCGAGCTGATCCCGGAGTTCGAGAAGGAGAACCCGGGCATCCACGTGGACATCCAGAACATCCCCTGGACTGCCGCGCACGAGAAGCTGCTCACCGCCTTCGCCGCCGACGGGCTGCCGGACGTGTGCCAGCTGGGCAACACCTGGATCCCGGAGTTCGCCGAGCTGGGCACGCTGCAGCCGCTGCAGCCCTACGTCGACCGCTCCAAGGTAGTCGACCCGAAGGACTACTTCCCCGGCATCTGGGACACCAGCGTCATCGACGGCCAGCTCTACGGCATCCCCTGGTACGTGGACACGCGTCTGCTGTTCTACCGCAAGGACATGCTGCGCGACGCCGGGGTGACCAAGCTGCCGCAGACCTGGGCCGAGTGGGAGCAGGCGATGGCGGCGGTGAAGAAGCACGTGGGCCCGAAGCGCTACGCGATCCTGATGCCGCTCAACGAGTTCGAGCAGCAGCTGTCGCTGGGCCTGCAGCTGCCCGATCCGCTGCTGCGCGACCACAACAACTACGGCAACTTCGAAAGCCCCGGCTTCCGCAAGGCGCTGGCGTTCTACGCCAACATGTTCGACCAGGGCTGGGCGCCGAAGATGTCGGAGACGCAGATCTCCAACGTCTGGGACGAGTTCTTCAACGGCTTCTACGCTTTCTACATCTCCGGCCCGTGGAACATCCGCGAGTTCCGCAAGGTGCAGCCGCCGGCGCTGAAGGACCAGTGGGGCACCATGCCGCTGCCCGGCCCGGATGGCCCCGGCGCCGGCATCGCCGGCGGCACCAGCCTGGTGATCTTCCGCAAGTCCGAGCACAAGGACGCGGCGTGGAAGCTGATCGAGTTCCTGTCGCGGCCGCAGATCCAGGCGCGTTTCCACGCGCTGATCGGCGACATGCCGCCGCGGCGCAGCACCTGGGCGTATCCGTCGCTGGCCGACGATCCGTTGGCGCATGCGTTCCGCGATCAGCTGGAGCGGGTCAAGCCGGCACCGAAGGTGTTGGAGTGGGAGCGCATCGTGCAGGAGATGCGGCTGGCCACCGAGCGGGTGGTGCGCGGCGGTGAGCCGCAGGAGAAGGCAATGCGGGAACTGGACAAGCGGGTCGACGAGATCCTGGAGAAACGCCGCTGGATCCATCAGCAGCACCGCGAGGCCACGGCGGCGCCGGCCGCGGGAGCCACGCCATGAAGCGCGGTTCCCTGATCGGCTGGCTGTTCGCCGGCCCGGCGCTGATCGTGATCGGCGTGTTCTTCGGCCTGCCGGTGCTGTCGGCGCTGGCGCTGAGCGTCACCGACTTCGACCTGTATGCGCTGGCCGACCGCCACAACCTGCGCTTCGTCGGCTTCGGCAACTACATCGAGTTGCTGCAGACGCCGATGTTCTGGAAGTCGCTGTGGAACACCACCTACTTCGTGATCGTCGGCGTGCCGCTGTCCATCGGCGCCTCGCTGGGCGCGGCGCTGCTGCTGAACGCGCCGGTGGCCCGCTTCAAGGCGCTGTTCCGCACTGCGTTGTTCGCGCCGGTGGTGACCACGCTGGTGGCGGTGGCGGTGATCTGGCGCTACCTGTTCCACACCAGCTACGGCCTGGTCAACTACGGCCTGGCGCACCTGGGCATCGGCCCGATCGACTGGCTCGGCGATCCGCACTGGGCGATGCCGACCATCATGCTGTTCGCGGTGTGGAAGAACTTCGGCTACAACATGGTGATCTTCCTCGCCGGCCTGCAGGCCATCCCGCAGGACCTGTACGAGGCCGCGCGCATCGACGGCGCCTCCAAGTGGCGGCAGTTCCTGCACATCACCCTGCCGATGCTGGGGCCGGTGCTGCTGGTGGTCGGGGTGATTACCGTGTCCGGCTACTTCCAGTTGTTCGCCGAGCCCTACGTGATGACCCGTGGCGATCCCCTGCAGAGCACGGTGAGCGTGCTGTATTACATGTTCGAGGAAGGCTTCAAGTGGTGGAACCTCGGCCGCGCCTCGGCGGTGGCGTTCCTGCTGTTCCTGATCATCCTGGGAGTGACGACAGTGATGCTGCGCTTCGGCCGCAAGAGGGACCTGGTATGAGCCGGGAGATCGGCGCCTCGCGCTGGAACACGCTGCTGGTCAACGGCGGGCTGCTGCTGCTCGCCGTGGTCAGCCTGGCGCCGCTGTTGTGGATGGTGTCGGTGTCGTTCATGCCGGCCGGGCAGGCCAGTCGCTTCCCGCCGCCGATGCTGCCCACCGGCGCCACCCTGGCCAACTACGGCGAGCTGTTCTCGCGCACCGGCATGGCGCGCAATTTCGCCAACAGCCTGCTGGTGTCGTGCGCGATCACCTTCGGCTCGCTGCTGATCAACACCATGGCCGGTTACGCCTTCGCCAAGCTGCGCTTCGTCGGCAAGGAGCGGATCTTCCAGATCCTGCTGGCGGCGCTGGTGATTCCGGCGCAGGTGGCGATGCTGCCGCTGTTCCTGCTGATGAAGCAATTGCACCTGGTCAACAGCTTCGGCGGGGTGGTCGTGCCGGCGCTGGCGACGGTGTTCGGTATCTTCCTGGTGCGCCAGTACGCGCGTTCGATCCCGGACGAACTGCTCGAGGCCGCCCGCATCGACGGCGCCGGCGAGCTGCGGATCTTCTTCCAGATCGTGCTGCCGATGCTCAAGCCGGTGCTGGTCACGCTGACCATCTTCACCTTCATGGCCGCGTGGAACGACTTCATGTGGCCGCTGATCGTGCTGACCGACCAGGAGCACTACACCTTGCCGGTGGCGCTGGCGGCGCTGTCGCGCGAGCACATCATGGACGTGGAGATGATGATGGCCGGCGCGGTGGTCACGGTGATCCCGGTGCTGGCCCTGTTCCTGGCCCTGCAGCGCTACTACATCCAGGGCCTGCTGCTCGGCAGCGTGAAGGGGTGAGGCGCAACGCTTGCGCGCCACTGGCGCGCGTTGCGCGGAACGACCGGCCATGGATGGCCGGGCCGGGTCGTCCGGAGCCGATCAGTTGCGCCAGGGATGGCATGGGAAAGAGGCGAGTGCGGCGACGCGCTTGCGAGCCACTGGCTCGCGCGTTGCCGAACGTCCGGCCATGGATGGCTGGGCCGGACGTTCTGGTGTGGGGCAGGTGCGTCATGGACGGCAGCATGGATGCGTATCATCGGGCGCCGTAAGCGCACACCGCGCCGCACGCGCGGCCTTGGGCGCGCGCCTGTAGGCGCGGCTTCAGCCGCGACGGCAGGACGGGACACTCCATCGGGGCCGATGCCCCTCCGACAGAAGCAGACACGACGACAGCAACGGGGAAGGCGATGAGGGACGGGATGGCGATGACGTGCGCACGCGCGATGCTGGCGATGCTGGGACTGGCGGCCGCCCATGCCGTCGCCGCGCCGCCGACCTCCACGGTGACGCTGGACAGCTTCAACGATCTGGACAAATGGCAGATCGTCGTTTCCAACCAGGTCACCGCCTCGACCCGGCTGGTCCAGGCACCCAGCGGCGGCCGCGCCAAGGCACTGTGCCTGGACTACGACTTCAACGGCGTGTCCGGCTATGCCGGGATCCGCCGCAGCGTGCCGATCGAGTATCCGGACAACTACCAGTTCGCGTTCCAGCTTCGCGGCGATTCGCCGAGCAACGACCTGCAGTTCAAGCTGGTCGACGCCAGCGGCGACAACGTGTGGTGGGTCAACCGGCCGCGCTACGCGTTCCCTGCGCAGTGGAGCACGGTCACCTTCAAGAAGCGGCAGATCGACAAGGCCTGGGGCCCGAGCCCCGAGAAGGAGCTGACCCGCAGCGCGCAGATCGAGTTCACCATCTACAACCAGGTCGGCGGCGCCGGCACGGTGTGCTTCGACCAACTGACCCTGACCCCGTTGCCGCCGCAGGACACCTCGCCGCTGACGGTCAAGGTCAGCGCCGATACCGCGCCGGCGCTGCAGCAGCGCATCGCCGACGGCAAGCCGGACACGGTCTGGTACAGCGGCAACGCCAAGACCCAGACGGTGATGCTGGACCTGGGCAAGGTGCGCGAGTTCGGCGGCGCCAAGGTGCAGTGGGCGCCGGGCGTGTACGCCTCGCGCTATACCGTGCAGGGCTCGGCCGACGGGCGCAGCTGGCGCGAGCTGCGCGCGGTGACCGCCGGCAACGGCGGCACCGACTGGCTGGCGTTGCCGGAGACCGAGGCGCGCTACGTGCGCTTCGACCTGCAGGACGGCCCCAGCTTCCGCTACGGCATCGCCGACATCGCACTGCAGCCGCTGGCCTTCGCCGCGACCCAGAACGACTTCATCAAGTCGGTGGCGGCGCAGTCTGCCCGCGGCTGGTTCCCGCGCGGCTTCAGCGGCGAGCAGCCGTACTGGACCATCGTCGGCCTGGACGGCGGCCGCGAGCAGGGCCTGGTCGGCGAGGATGGCGCGATCGAGGTGGGCAAGGGCGGCTTCAGCATCGAACCGTTCCTGCTGCTGGACGGCAAGCGCCTGAGCTGGGCCGACGTCAAGGCCGCGCAGAGCCTGCAGGACGACTATCTGCCGATTCCCAGCGTGGACTGGACCCACGACAACGCCGCGCTGCGCGTCACCGCCTTCGTGCAGGGCGAGCCGGAGCAGGCGCAACTGGTGGCGCGCTACCGGCTCAGCAACCCCAGCAAGCAGCCGCACGACTACACCCTGGCGCTGGCGGTGCGTCCGTTCCAGGTCAATCCGCCCAGCCAGTTCCTCAACACCGTCGGCGGGGTCAGCCCGATCCGCTCGCTCGCCTTCGCCGGCACGCAGGTGCAGGTCAACGGCCAGCCGCGGGTGTTCGCCGTGCAGAAGCCCGATGCCGCCTACGCCAGCGCGTTCGACGCCGGCATGGACATCGAACGGCTCGGCACCGATACCGGCGGCCTGCCGCAGCAGGCGCAGGATCCGGACGGGCTGGCGTCCGGGGCGCTGCTGTACCGCGGGCGCCTGGCCCCGGGCGAGGTGCGCGAAGTGGCGCTGGTGATCCCGCAGACCGGCAACGCCGCGCTGCCGGCGGGCTTCGATGCCGCACGCGCGCAGCAGCAGGTCGCCGCGCAGTGGCACGAGAAGCTGGACCGCGTGCAGTTGCATGTGCCGGCGCAGGGCAAGGCGGTCACCGACACGCTGCGCACCGCGCTGGCGCACATGTTGATCTCGCGCATCGGGCCGCGCCTGCGGCCGGGCACGCGCTCGTACTCGCGCAGCTGGATCCGCGACGGCGCGATGATCTCCGAAGGCCTGCTGCGGCTGGGCCGCGCCGACGTGGTCCGCGAGTACGTGGCGTGGTACGCGCCGTACCAGTTCGCCAACGGCATGGTGCCGTGCTGCGTGGACGATCGCGGCAGCGACCCGGTGCCGGAGAACGACAGCCACGGCGAGCTGATCTACAGCGTCGCCGACTACTACCGCTACACCGGCGACCGCGCCTTCCTCGAGCAGATGTGGCCGCACGTCCTCGGCGCCTACACCTACATGGAACAGCTGCGGCTGAGCGAGCGCACCGACGAGAATCGTGCGCGCAATGCGGCCTTCTACGGGATGATGCCGGTGTCGATCAGCCACGAGGGCTACTCGGCCAAGCCGATGCACTCGTACTGGGACAACTTCTGGGCGCTGCGCGGCTACAAGGACGCGGTGAGCATCGCCGCCGAACTGGGCCGCGTCGACGACGCCGCGCATTTCGCCGCCTCGCGCGACCAGTTCCGCCAGGACCTGTACGCCTCGCTGGACGCGGCCACCCAGCAGCACCACATCGACTTCCTGCCGGGCTCGGCGGAGCTGGGCGATTTCGATCCGACCTCGACCACGATCGCGCTGGCGCCGGGCGGCGAGCAGGGCCGGCTGCCGCAGGCGCTGCTCGACAACACCTTCGAGCGCTACTGGAGCGAATTCGTCGGCCGCCGCGACGGCACCCGCGAGTGGAAGGACTACACCCCCTACGAGTGGCGCAACGTGTCCGCGTTCGTGCGCCTGGGCTGGCGCGAGCGCGCCTGGGAGGCGACCGCGTTCTTCTTCAAGGACCGCGCCCCGCAGCCCTGGAACCAGTGGGCCGAGGTGGTCTCGCGCACGCCGCGCAAGCCGTTCTTCCTGGGCGACCTGCCGCATGCCTGGGTCGCCTCGGACTTCGTGCGCTCGGTGCTGGACATGTTCGCCTACGCCCGCGACGTCGACGACAGCCTGGTGCTGGCCGCCGGCATCCCGGCCGACTGGCTCGACGGCAAGGGCGTGGCGATCGAACAGTTGCGCACCCCGCAGGGGCCGCTGAGCTACCAGCTGCGGCGGCAGAAGAACCGGCTGCTGCTGAACATCCCCGAGGGCCTGCGCATGCCCAGCGGCGGCCTGGTGCTGCCGTGGCCGTACCCGGGCGAACCGGGCCGCACGCTGGTCAACGGCGAAGCGGCGCAGTGGGAACACGGCGAACTGCGTATCCATGTGTTGCCGGCGGATGTGCAGATTGAGGTGCGTTGAGGCCGGGAATAGGAAGTGGGGAATCGGGAATCGCAACAGTAAAAGAAAAGCGCCGGCATGCCGGCGCTTTTGCTTTCTGGAGTATTGAGTTGTGAGAGCCGAGGTTCTGGCTTTAACGATTCCCTATTCCCCAATCCCCATTCCCGGCTAGGCGCTACCGCGCCGCCGCCACGATCGCGGCCGCCTTCGCCGAGCTCTCGCGCACCTTGTCCCAGGCGCCGTCGGCAAGCCAGTCCTTGGGCACCATCCACGAGCCGCCGATGCAGACCACGTTGGGCTGCGCCAGGTACTCGGCGGCGGTGTTTTCGCCGATGCCGCCGGTGGGGCACAGCTTGAGCTCGGCCAGGGGGCCGGCCAGGCCCTTGAGCATCGCCAGGCCGCCGACGGCGGAGGCGGGGAACAGCTTGCACACGCGGAAGCCGCGCTCCATCAGCGCCAGCAGCTCGCTCGGGGTGGCCGCGCCCGGCACCACCGGCAGCGGCGCCTGCGCCAGGGCGTCGGCCAGGGTCGGGGTGGTGCCGGGGGTGACGATGAAGTCGGCGCCGGCGTCGATCGACTGCTGCAGCTGGGTGGCGTTGAGCACGGTGCCGGCGCCGATCACGATGTCCGGCAGCTCGCGCTTGAGCATCGCCAGCGCCTCCATCGCCACCGGCGTGCGCAGGGTCAACTCGATCGCCGGCAGGCCGCCTTCGAGCAGCGCGGCCGACACGCGGCGCGCCTCCTCCAGGGTGTGGACGGTGACGACGGGCAGGATGCCGGCTGCGCGCAGCAGCTGCTCGGCCTTGGTCTGGTGTTCGGCGATGGTCATGACGGTCTCGGTTGCGAGGGGGAGGCCCCGGCCGCGACCGGCCAGGGCAGGGTGGGGCAGGCGGCGCCGCGGTCAGGCGTCCTTGGATTCGTGCGGCGCGGCGGCGGCCTCGGCATCGCGGCCCAGGTCGTATTCGGCGTCGTAGTTCCACAGGTCGCCGTCGGCGGCCGGCGGGCCGCAGGAGATCGACAGCGCGCCCTGGTCGGCTGGGCCGACCATGCGGCGGTTGAGTCCGAACAGGTTGCGGCCCAGGTCGTGCGCGGCCGGCGCGGTGTTCGGCGCCAGCGGGCGCGCGGCCCACTCGGCGGCGTCCACCAGCACTTCCAGGGTGCCGGCCTCGCCGTCCAGGCGCACGATGTCGCCTTCGCGCACGCGGGCGATGGGGCCGCCGCGCGCCGCTTCCGGGGTCACGTGGATGGCCGCGGGGAACTTGCCGGACGCGCCGGACAGGCGTCCGTCGGTGACCAGCGCCACGCGCCGGCCCTGGTTCTGCAGCAGGCCCAGCAACGGCGCCAGCGAATGCAGTTCCGGCATGCCGTTGGCCTGCGGGCCCTGGTAGCGCAGCACCACCACGAAGTCGTGCGGCAGTGCGCCGGCGGCGTGCAGCTTGTTCAGCGCCTGCGGCGCGTCGATCACCACGGCCGGGGCTTCGATGGTGCGGAACTGCGGCTTCACCGCCGACAGCTTGATCAGCGAGCGGCCCAGGTTGCCGCGCAGCAGGCGAAGGCCGCCCTGCGCCTCGAACGGGTTCGACGCCGGGCGCACCACCGCCTCGTCGGCGCTCTTGGCCGGGCTCGGCACGTAGCTCAGCTTGCCGTCCTGCAGGCACGGCTCGTCGCCGTAGGCGCGCATGCCGCCGGGCACGATGGTGGCCAGGTCGTCGTGCATCAGCCCGGCGTCCATCAGCTCGCGGAACACGAAGCCGATGCCGCCGGCAGCGGCGAAGTGGTTCACGTCGGCCTCGCCGTTCGGATACACCCGCGCCAGCAGCGGCACCAGTTGCGACAGCGCGTCCAGGTCGTCCCAGGTCAGCACGATGCCGGCCGCGCGCGCCACCGCCAGCCAGTGGATGGTGTGGTTGGTGGAGCCGCCGGTGGCCATCAGCGCGACCACCGCGTTGACGATGGCGCGCTCGTCGATCAAACGGCCCAGCGGGCGGAAGTCGCTACCCAGCGCGGTGATGCGCAGCGCACGCTCGGTCGCCTGCTGGGTCAGCGCCTCGCGCAGCGGGGTGCCGGGATTGACGAAGGAGGCGCCGGGCAGCTGCACGCCCATCGCTTCCAGCAGCACCTGGTTGGAATTGGCGGTGCCGTAGAAGGTGCAGGTGCCGGGGGCGTGGTAGGACGCCGATTCGGCGGCCAGCAGTTCCTCGCGGGTGGCCTGGCCGGCGGCGTAGCGCTCGCGCACCTCGGCCTTCTGCTTGTTGGGGATGCCCGGGGTCATCGGCCCGGCCGGCACGAATACCGCCGGCAGGTGGCCGAAGGCCAGCGCGCCGATCAGCAGGCCCGGCACGATCTTGTCGCACACGCCCAGGTACAGGCTGGTGTCGAACATGTCGTGGCTGAGGCCGATCGCGGTGGCCTGGGCGATCACGTCGCGCGAGAACAGCGACAGCTCCATGCCGGGACGGCCCTGGGTCACGCCGTCGCACATCGCCGGCACGCCGCCGGCGACCTGCGCGGTGGCGCCGAGCGCGCGCGCGGTGCTGCGGATGATTTCCGGGTAGTGCTCGAACGGCTGGTGCGCCGAGAGCATGTCGTTGTAGGCGGTGATGATGCCCAGGTTGGGGGTGATCCCGCCTTCCAGCCGGCTCTTGTCGGTGGGGCCGCAGGCGGCGAAGCCGTGGGCGAGGTTGCCGCAGCTCAGGCGGCTGCGGAACGGACCGTCGCGCAGCGCGGCGTCGATGCCGGCCAGGTAGGCGCGCCGCGACGGCGCACTGCGCTGGCGGATGCGTTCGGTGATCGCGTGGAGGGTCGGATGCAGGCTCATTGGCGGAAATGGCTATGAAGGGGGAATCGGGAAACGGGAATCGGGAATCGGGAATCGCAAGAGCGGGAATCGGGAATCGGAAGGGCGGAAATGCGTCAGCGCGCAGTTGTTGCCAATTCCCACTCCCGACTCCCCAATCCCCGCCTCACTCGCACCAATGCACGCGCAAGCGCGCACCCGGCGTATCGAAGGCGACGCGGATCGGATACTCGTGCGGATCGGTGCCGGCCAGCGCACGCTCCAGCACCTCCAGCTTCTGCGTGCCGCGCAACAGCAGCACGCGCTGGCCGATCGGCGCCAGGCCGGCCGGGGTCAGGGTGATGCGCAGCGGCCAGGTGTTGGCGCCGGGGCAGCCGGTGGCGTCGAGCGCGGCGTAGGGCAGGGGATTGGTCAGGGCCTTGTTCAGGTCCGTCGCTCCGGGGAACAGCGAGGCGGTGTGGCCATCGCCGCCCATGCCCAGCACCGCCATGCACGCGGCCGGGGCGTGCCGCGCATGCAGGTTGGCGGCATGCACGCAGTCCTGCAGCGGCTTGCCGACCCGTACCAGCGGCTCGAAGCGCGCCTCCTCGGCGCGGTCCAGCAGGCTGTGCCGGATCAGGTAGGCGTTGCTGTCGCTGTCCTGCGGCGACAGCCAGCGCTCGTCGACCAGGCCGACTTCCAGCTTCGACCAGTCCAGCGGCAGCTCGGCCAGCGCCTGGTACACCGGCGCCGGGGTGGTGCCGCCGGACAGCAGCAGGCGCGCGCCGCCGCGGCGCTGGATCTCCTCGCGCAGCGCGGTGCCGATCTCGGCCGCCGCCGCGTCGATCCATTCGTCCGGATCGTCGTAGCGGATCAGCGTGATGCGGTCGGACAGCGTGGGGCTCATGCAATGGCTCCTGGGGATTGCCGCGCGGCGTCCACCGCGTAGGCGGCGGCGCCGAGCAGGCCGGGACGGGGGTGGATCACCGCCAGCGACGGCACCCGCGCCATGATCGACGAAAACCGGCCCTTGTGCTCGAAACGCTGGCGGAACCCGGAATGCTGGATCGCGTCGAGCATCTTCGGCACCAGCCCGCCGGTCAGGAACACGCCGTCCCAGGCGCCCTGCATCAGCACCAGGTCGCCGGCGATGGCGCCGAACACGGCGCAGAACACGTCCACTGTGCGCATCGCCCGGTAATCGCCCTGCGCGGCGCGCGCGGTGATGTCTTCCGGCTGCAGCGGGCCCGGATCGTCGCCGGCGATCTCGCTGAGCGCGCGGTGGATGTTGACCAGGCCCGGGCCACAGATCAGGCGCTCGTTGGAGACGCGGCCGAACTGCTGCGACAGCAGTTCCAGGATGCGGATCTCCTCCGGCGTGCCCGGCGGGAAGCTGACGTGGCCGCCCTCGGTCTCCAGCGGAAAGCAGCGCCCGCCGCGCATCATCAGGCCGCCCACGCCCAGGCCGGTGCCAGGGCCGATCACGCCGTAGTTGCGCGGCACCTCGACCGGCGCCGGCGTCCAGCTGGCGCCGCCGACCTGGACCACGTCCTGCGGCCGCAGCAGGCTGATCGCCATCGCCTGCGCGGCGAAGTCGTTGATCAGGTGCAGTTCGTCGAAGCCGAGCATGGCGCGGGTGCGCGCCCGCGAGATCACCCACGGGTGGTTGGTGATGCGTGCCTCGTCGCCGTCGACGCGGCCGGCCACCGCGAAGGTGCCGCTGCGCGCGTCCACCCCGGTCTGTTCCAGATAATGGCGGGCGGCGTCGCCCAGCGACGGGAACTCCACCACCGAGTAGGTCTGCGTGCTGTCGTCGAGCAGCGGCACCGAGGCGTCGAGATCGGCGAGAGCGAAACGGGCATTGGTGCCGCCGATGTCGGCCACCAGCACCGGGCGCTGCGGGGCGCTCACGAAGCGACCCGCGGCGCGGCGCCGGACTGGTCGCAGGACACGTAGGCCTGCGCTTCCTCCGGCCCCCAGCTACCGGCCGGGTAGGGCAGCAACGGAAGGTGCGCCTGCGCCCAGGCGGCGCTGACGCTGTCGATCCAGGCCCAGGCGGCGCGCACCTCGTCGTCGCGCACGAACAGCGCGTGGTTGCCGTTGAGCGCGTCGAGCATCAGCCGCTCGTAGGCGATGCGCCGGTGCAGGCCGGTGGGCACCGACAGTTCCAGTTCCAGCGGCTGCAGTTCCAGCGCGCCCCATTCCGGGCCGGCCAGGCTGCTCATCAGCCCCAGTTCGATGTTCTCCTGCGGCTGCAGCTGGAAGGTCAGCCGGTTCGGCGCGGCCTGCTGTGCGGCCGGGCGCTCGAACAGCCAGTGGGTGACCGGCTTGAGCGTGACTACCACGCGGGTGGAGCGCTCGGCCAGGCGCTTGCCGGTGCACAGCCGGAACGGCACCCCGGCCCAGCGCCAGTTGTCGATGTAGGCGGTGACCGCGGCGAAGGTTTCCACGTCGCTGCCTTCCGGCGGCTGGTAGGCCTGCGCCGGCTGGCCGTTGATGGCGCCGGCGGTGTAGCGCCCGCGCACGCTGTCGCGGGCGGCATGCTCCGCGCTCAGCGGCCGCAGTGCGCGCAGCACCTTGACCTTCTCGTCGCGGATGCGGTCGGCTTCCAGCGACGCTGGCGGCTCCATCGCCACCAGGCACAGCAGCTGCAGGATATGGCTCTGCACCATGTCGCGCAGCGCGCCGGAGCGCGCGTAGTAGGCATCGCGGCCGTCCACGCCCTCGCTCTCGGCGACCAGGATGTCCACCGACTCGATGTAGGTGCGGTTCCACACCGCCTCCAGCAGCGTGTTGCCGAAGCGCAGCGCGATCAGGTTCTGCACCGCGGCCTTGCCCAGGTAGTGGTCCAGGCGGAACACGCGATCCTCGTCGATCAGCGCGCCGATCGCCTGCACGATCTCGCGGGCGCTGTCCGAATCGTGGCCGATCGGCTTCTCCAGCATCAGCCGGTGCGGCGCGGCCAGCGCCCCGCCCAGGGCCAGGCCCTGGCAGGTGCTGATGTACAGCCCCGGCGGGATCGCCAGGTAGCTCACGCAGCGGCGCGCGGTCAGGTCGCGCACCGCGGCGGCCACCGATTCGGCGTCGCGCAGGTCCACCGAGCGGTAGTCGATGCGCGCCAGCAGCGCCTGCACGATCGATTCGCCGATCTGCGGCATCGCCGCCTGCAGGCGCGGCTTGAGGAGTTCGTGGAACTTGGCGGTGTCGTGCGGCGACAGCGCCAGCGCGCGGATGCGGAAGTCTTCCGGCAGGAAGCCGTCGTCGAGCATGCGCAGCAGCGAGGGGAACAGGTAGCGCTGGGCCAGATCGCCGGTGGCGCCGAACAACAGGAAGGTATCGTGCATCGACCGGGTTTCGGTTTCGGGTGACATGGTGTCGATCACCTGGGGGCTAGAAGTGACGTGGCGTGGGAAAGCGAACGGCGGGAACGGCCTGTATCCGGCCGGTTCGGGCGAAGGCGTGACGCGGGACGGCCGCCAGGCGGGGACGCACGATCCAGGAGATGAATACGACTGCCAGACCTCTGAGCATACCTCTCCCATGCCTCATGCTGCAGGCCGGATAACGACGGCGCGCCGGATCGGCGGCTGGCGGCGGATCGCATTGCGTGCCCTCCCAGGCTCGAGGTTGCCCCGTGAAAACGGTTACATGGCAGAATACCGCATCGCGATCCATTGTTGCCTGCGCGCTGGCACGATGCGACCCGCATTCGTATGCACTGCCCTCGGGAGGGACCGGCGGCAGCCCGTTCCTCACTGCCGGAAACCGGATACATGGCGAAAGTACAACTGGACAACATCCGCAAGGTCTACGACAACGGCCAGGTCGCCGTGCACGGGGCCAGCTTCGAAGTGGCCGACGGCGAACTGATGGTGCTGGTCGGGCCTTCGGGCTGCGGCAAGTCCACGCTGCTGCGGATGATCGCCGGCCTGGAGGAGATCAGCGGCGGCGAGCTGCGCATCGGCGAGCGCGTGGTCAACGAGGTGGCGCCGAAGGATCGCGACATCGCCATGGTGTTCCAGAGCTATGCGCTGTACCCGCACATGACCGTGGCCGAGAACCTGGCGTTCGGGCTCAAGCTGCGCGGCGAGAGCAAGGAGGTCATCCGCCAGCGCGTGGCCGCCGCCGCCGACACCCTGGGCCTGACCCCGATGCTGGACAAGCTGCCGCGCGCGATGTCCGGCGGCCAGCGCCAGCGCGTGGCGCTGGGCCGCGCCCTGGTGCGCGAGCCGGCGGTGTTCCTGCTCGACGAGCCGCTGTCCAACCTGGACGCCAAGCTGCGCCATTCGGTGCGCACCGAGATCGCGCAGCTGCACCGCAAGCTCGGCACCACCATGATCTACGTCACCCACGACCAGGTCGAGGCGATGACCCTGGGCCAGCGCATCGTCGTGCTCAAGGACGGGGTGATCCAGCAGATCGACACGCCGATGGCGCTGTACGACCGCCCGGCCAACCTGTTCGTGGCCGGCTTCCTCGGTAGCCCGGCGATGAACGTACTGCGCGGGCGGCTGGTCGGCGAGGGCGGCCTGCAGTTGCACTTGCAGGACGGTGGCCGGGTGCCGCTGCCGGGCGCGCAGCTGGCGCCGCAGTGGCTGGGCCGCGAACTGGCGGTCGGCGTGCGGCCGGAACACCTGCAGCCCAGCGACGACGCGCAGGGCGGCTTCGAGGCCACCATCGAGGTGATCGAGCCGGTCGGCAACGAAATCTTCGTCAATCTCAGCCACGGCGCGCAGCCGCTGGTGATGCGGGTGGCGCCGCGCGCGCTGCCGGGCCTGGGCGAGCGCCTGCGGGTGGCGGTGCGCGGCGACGCGCTGCACTTCTTCGATGCCGAGAGTGGGGTGCGCCTGGAGGCGCGGGACTCGGGAATCGGGAATCGGGAATAGCAAAAGCAACAGCGCGAAACGCCGGCGCGCTCAGCGCGCCAGGCCGTCGACCAGCGGTTGCCAGCGTGCGGGGTGACCGTCGACGTCCAGCGCGGCCGGCGGCGCCTCCTCCAGCGGCAGCACCGCCAGCGCCAGGGTCCCGGCGACGCTGACCACGCTGCCGAACGGCTGGCCGTCGCGCAGCACCGCCGCGTCGATCGCGACCGCGGCCTCTGTTTCCAGCAACTGCACGGCGCGCTTGGCCTTGCCCAGGAAGTGGGTGCGGGCGACGATTTCCTGGCCGGGGTAGCAGCCCTTCTTGACGCTGAAGGCATGCAGCCGGTCCAGGCCCAGTTGCTGCGGCGTCCACTGTTCGCGCTGGCTCGGCGCCAGCCGCACCAGGCCCAGGCGCAGGTCGGCCGCGCGCCAGGCTTCCGCCAGCGCCGGGTCGGCGGCCGGCGCATCTGCCACCGGCGCCGGCACCAGGCGCAACGTACGCGGCAGGCCGTCGCCGCCCATGTCCAGTTCGATCACGCCGGACTCATCGCGCGCCGACGTCGCGCCCCGGGCCTGCTCCGGTAGGCTCAGGCGACCCAAGGCAAGCAGCGTGCCCTCGACGGTGATGCGCAGCTTGCGCCGGAACACGAAGCGGCCCAGTGCCGCCGCCAGGTCCTCGGCGCCGCCGTCGGGCAGCAGCATCAGCAAGGCGTCGTCGGCCTGGCGCAGCAGCGCGAACACCGCGATCACCCGGCCCTTGGCGGTGAGCCAGGCGTTCCACTGCCACTGGCCCGCGGCCAGCGCCTGCACGTCGTTGGCGAACTGCGCATGGGCGAAGGCCACTGCATCCGGACCGCGCAAGGCGACGTATTGCAGGTGTGGCAAGGCGGAAAAACCGCCGGAATCGAGATTCAGGTTGTCAGGCACGAGAGGGGAGGACTAAAATTGACGAGTTGTGAGACCCGCATGATAGGCCAACCAACCCCCACACCCGAGTCCGATCCCGAAACGCAGCGGCCCGCCGAGGAGACCCCTCCGCAGACCACGCCTGCGCCGCGGGAGATCGGCGGGCGCGGCGGCCTCGAGCCGACGCGCTACGGCGACTGGGAGAAAAACGGACGCTGCATCGATTTTTGAGCAGCTTTGAGCCAACGCGGCCTTAAGCACGCCGCCCAGCCGAGACAACGAGCCCAGCGAATGGCTACGCGCGAACGTCCTCTTTCCCCGCATCTGCAGGTCTATCGCTGGCAGATCCAGATGGTGACCTCGATCCTGAATCGGGCCACCGGCATCGTGCTGTCGATCGGTGCCCTGATCATCGCCGCCGGCCTGTTGGCCCTGATGCTCGGCCCCGCCTCCTGGAATCTCTTCCGCGACATCGCCGGCGCCTGGTACGGCCAGGTGTTCCTGTTCGGCTGGACCTGGTGCTTCGCCTTCCATCTGTTCGGCGGCCTGCGCCACATCCTGCAGGATTTCGGCCAGGGCTACGCCGTCCGCGCCTTCGTCACCATCGGCTGGCTGTCGGTCGTGCTCAGCTTCGTGCTGACCGCCGCCGTGTGGGCCTACGTGCTGCTGGGAGCCACCGCATGAGCCGCTATCGCACTCCGTTGAAGAACGTCCGCGGCCTGGGCGCGGCCAAGACCGGCACCGAGCATTTCGTGGTGCAGCGCCTGACCGCCACCGCGCTGGTGCCGTTGTCGATCTGGTTCCTGATCTTCGTGCTGAGCCTGCTCGGCTCGGACTATGTCGCCGCCACCGAGGCCGTGGCCAAGCCGTGGAACGCGATCCTGCTGGTCGGCTTCCTGATCGCCGCGTTCTGGCACGCCCAGCTCGGCATGCAGGTGGTGCTGGAAGACTACGTGCACACCTCGCTGCTGGCCCTGGCCGCGCAGACCATCGTGCGCTTCGTCGCCGTGCTCGGCGCCATCGTCAGCATCTTCGCCGTGGCGCGCATCGCGCTGGGCATCGCCTGATCCATCGGCGCCCCCTCTAGGAACCACATTTCGATGTCCGCTTACAAGATCACCGAACACAAGTACGACATGGTCGTGGTCGGCGCCGGCGGCGCCGGCCTGCGCGCGACCTTCGGCCTGGCCCAGAAGGGCCTGCAGACGGTCTGCCTGACCAAGGTCTTCCCGACCCGTTCGCACACCGTGGCCGCGCAGGGCGGCATCTCCGCCGCGCTCGGCAACATGGGCGAGGACGACTGGCGCTACCACTTCTACGACACCATCAAGGGGTCGGACTGGCTGGGCGACCAGGACGCCATCGAATACATGTGCCGCGAGGCGATCCCGGCGATCATCGAGCTGGAGCACTACGGCGTGCCGTTCAGCCGCACCGAGGACGGCAAGATCTACCAGCGCCCGTTCGGCGGCATGACCACCAAGTACGGCGAAGGCCCGTCCGCGCAGCGCACCTGCGCCGCCGCCGACCGCACCGGCCACGCCATGCTGCACACGCTGTACCAGCAGTCGCTGGCGCACAACGCGCGCTTCATGATCGAGTACTTCGCGCTCGACCTGATCTTCGACGAGGAAGGCGCCTGCCGCGGCGTGCTCGCCTTGGACATGGCCGAAGGCTCGCTGCACCTGTTCCGCGCCCATGGCGTGGTGCTGGCCACCGGCGGCTACGGCCGCGCCTACTTCAGCGCCACCTCCGCGCACACCTGCACCGGCGACGGCGGCGGCCTGGTGATGCGTGCCGGCCTGCCGATGCAGGACATGGAGTTCGTGCAGTTCCACCCGACCGGCATCTACGGCGCCGGCTGCCTGATCACCGAAGGCGTGCGCGGCGAAGGCGGCATCCTGCGCAACAGCAGCGGCGAGCGCTTCATGGAGCGCTACGCCCCGCACTACAAGGATCTGGCCTCGCGCGACGTGGTGTCGCGTTCGATGACCATCGAGATCCGCGAAGGCCGCGGCGTCGGCGAGCACAAGGACCACATCCTGCTCGACCTGACCCACCTCGGCCCGGGCGTGATCGACGACAAGCTGCCGGGTATCGCCGAGAGCGCGCGCATCTTCGCCGGCGTCGACGTGCACAAGCAGCCGATCCCGGTGATCCCGACCGTGCACTACAACATGGGCGGCATCCCGACCAACTACCACGGCGAAGTGGTGCGCAAGGACGGCGACAACCCCGATGCGGTGGTGCCGGGTCTGTACGCGATCGGCGAGGCCGCCTGCGTGTCGGTGCACGGCGCCAACCGCCTGGGCTCCAACTCGCTGCTCGACCTGGTGGTGTTCGGCCGTGCCGTGGCCAACCGCTGCGCCGAGACGATCAAGACCGGTGCGCCGCACAAGGGCCTGCCGGGCGACGCCTGCGACAAGGCGCTGGGCCTGCTGGACAAGCTGCGCAACGCCAACGGCAGCACCCCGACCTCGGTGATCCGCGACAAGATGCAGCGCACCATGCAGTCGGACGCGGCCGTCTTCCGCACCAGCAAGACGCTGAAGGAAGGCGTGGACAAGATGGCCGACATCTTCGCCAGCTTCGAGGACGTCAAGGTCTCCGACCGCTCGCTGGTGTGGAATTCCGACCTGATCGAGACCTACGAGTTGAACAACCTGCTGCTCAATGCAGTGGCGACGATCAACTCGGCCGAACAGCGCAAGGAAAGCCGCGGCGCGCACGCCCACGAGGATTTCCCCGACCGCGACGACGTCAACTGGCAGAAGCACACGCTGGTCACCGTCGACGACAAGGGCCAGTGCAGCTTCGACTACCGCCCGGTGCACATGTACACGCTCAGCAAGGACGTGGACGTGGTGCCGCCGAAGCCGCGCGTTTACTGACCACAGCCGGGAAACGGGAGTAGGGAATCGGGAATCGAGAACAGCGCATGCGCTCTTCGCCCCCGCTTCCCATTCCCCATTCCCCAATCCCCATTCCCGGATTTTAAAGCCATGGCAGAGTTCACCCTCCCCAAGAATTCCAAGATCGGCAAGGGCAAGCACTTTCCCGCCAAGGGCGCGAAGAATGTGCGGACCTTCAAGGTCTACCGGTGGAATCCGGACGACGACAGCAACCCGCGGACCGACACCTACGAGGTGGATCTGGACGCGTGCGGCCCGATGGTCCTGGACGCGCTGATCAAGATCAAGAACGAGATCGACCCGACCCTGACCTTCCGCCGCTCGTGCCGCGAGGGCATCTGCGGGTCGTGCGCGATGAACATCGACGGCACCAACACGCTGGCCTGCACCAAGGCGATCAGCGACTGCGGCAAGAAGGAAGTGCCGATCTACCCGCTGCCGCACATGAGCGTGGTCAAGGATCTGGTGCCGGACCTGACCCACTTCTACGCGCAGTACGCCTCGATCAAGCCGTGGATCCGTACCCAGACCCCGCCGCCGCCGGACCGCGAGCGGCTGCAGTCGCCGGAAGACCGCAAGAAGCTCGACGGCCTGTACGAGTGCATCCTGTGCGCGTGCTGCTCGACCAGCTGCCCGAGCTACTGGTGGAACGGCGAGCGTTACCTGGGTCCGGCGATCCTGCTGCAGGCCTACCGCTGGATCATCGACTCGCGCGACGAGGACACCGGTGCGCGCCTGGACGATCTGGAAGATCCGTTCAAGCTGTACCGCTGCCACACCATCATGAACTGCGCGCGGACCTGTCCGAAGGGGCTGAACCCGGCGCTGGCCATCGCCGAGATCAAGAAGCTGATGATGGCGCGCCGCGCCTGATCGCAGCGGCGCACGTTCCAAGCGGCGGGCCTGCCCGCCGACCGCGCGGCACCGGCTTTCGGGTTCGGTGCCGCGTTCGTTTTCGGCGGCTGCCGTGCGGCGCCGTCCCCAGGCAAGGGCGCATGCGATGGACGAGACCACCGAACTGAAGAAGCTGCGCTGGCGCTGCCGGCGCGGCATGCGCGAACTGGACCAGTTGTTCGGCCGCTACCTGGACCGGCGCTGGGCGCAGGCTTCCGAAGACGAGCGCGGGGTTTTCCTATACCTGCTCGATTGCGAGGACGATAAGTTGTGGCGCTGGTTCATGGGCTACGAGGCCTGTCCCGATGCACGCGCCGCCGATCTCATCGCTTCCATCCGCGCCATGCCGGCTTGACTGGCGCCCCTCGCGCCGGCTGCTGGCCGCGCTGACCCTGCTCGGCGCGCTGGCGCCGCTGGCGCTGCTCGGTTCCGACCTGCCGCCACACCTGGCCTGGCCGGCCGCCGCGCTGGCGCTGCTGTACGCGGTGTGGCTGCTGCGCCGCGAGGCCGGGCGGGCGCCGCGCACGCTGGTGCTTCCTGCCGGCGCCGGTGCGCCCAGCGTCGACGGCGCGGCGGTGAACGACCTGCAGGTCGCCTGGCGCGGGCCGCTGGCGTTCGTGCGCTGGCGCGATGCGCAGGGGCGCACCCAGCGCCTGGCGTGGTGGCCGGACACGCTGCCGCCGGCGGCACGACGTGAACTGCGTCTGGCCGCTTCGGCCCATGCCGCTTCGTCTGCGCCGCCGCAAATGGCACCATAGCGCTCCCTGGATGGTGGCTGCGCATGTTCAAACCCTTACCCGTGGCCATCGGCCTGCGCTATCTGCGCGCCAAGCGCCGCAATAATTTCATCTCCTTCATCTCCATGGCCTCGATCCTCGGCATCGCGCTGGGCGTGACCGTGCTGATTACCACCCTGGCGGTGATGAGCGGCTTCCAGAAGGAGATCCGCGACCGCCTGCTGCAGATGGCCGCGCACGCCACGGTCAGCGCGCAGGGCGCGCCGATGGAGGACTGGCAGCACGCGGTGGACGTGGCCATGCGCGACAAGCGCGTCGCCGGCGCCGCGCCCTACGTCGAGGAAGAGGCGCTGCTGACCGGCCAGCGCAACCAGCCGGCGATCGTCCGCGGCATCCTGCCCAAGGAAGAGGCCAAGGTCTCGGTGCTGGCGCAGAAGATGAAGCAGGGCTCGGTCGACAGCCTGACCCCGGGTTCGTACAACATCCTGCTCGGCCAGGAGCTGGCGCTGTGGCTGGGCGTGGGCGTGGGCGACAAGGTGGTGGTGATGCTCGGCGAGCCGCAGGCCAGCCCGATGGGCATGGTGCCGCGCTACAAGCGCTTCACCGTCAGCGGCATCTTCGAGGCCGGCTACAACGAGATCGACCGCGGCCTGGCGGTGACCAGCATGCCGGACCTGCAGCGGGTGCTGCGCATGGGCGACGGCGTCACCGGCGTGCGCCTGAAGCTGTACGACATGGACCAGGCCTGGAACGTGGCGCGCGACCTGGCGCTGAACCTGCACGGCCCGTACATGGTCAGCGACTGGACCCGCGAGAACGCCAACCTGTACCAGTCGCTGAAGATGGAAAAGACGGTGATGGGCATCCTGCTGTCGCTGATCATCGCGATGGGCGCGTTCAACCTGGTGTCCTCGCAGGTGATGCTGGTGACCGACAAGCAGGCCGACATCGCCATCCTGCGCACGCTGGGATTGAGCCCGGGCGGGGTGATGCAGGTGTTCATGGTGCAGGGCACGCTGATCGGCGTGATCGGCACCGTCGCCGGCGTGATCGGCGGCATCGTGCTGACGCTCAACCTGGAGCGGATCCTGGCCGGCATCGAGGCGGTGTTCAACATCAAGCTGCTGCCCGAGGACGTCTACTACATCACCGGCTTGCCCACCGACATGCAGCCGCACGACGTCATGGTGATCACCATCGTGGCGCTGCTGATGAGCTTCCTGGCCACGCTGTACCCGGCCTGGCGCGCGGCGCGCACGCAGCCGGCGGAGGCGCTGCGCTATGAATGAGGGCCGGGAATCGGGAATGGGGAATCGGGAGTCGGGAATGCAGAAGCCACAAGCGGACGCGGCGATCCGCGCCGAAGGCCTGGCCAAGACCTACGCCGAAGGCAAGATGCGCACGCCGGTGTTCGACGGGCTGGAGCTGAGCGTGGCCGCCGGCGAGACCGTGGCCATCGTCGGCGCGTCCGGTGCCGGCAAGAGCACCTTGCTGCACCTGCTCGGCGGCCTCGACGTGCCGACCTCCGGCGAGGTCTACGTGGCGGGGCAGCGCATGTCGGCGTTGACCGACGCGGCGCGCGGGCAGTTGCGCAACCGCTCGCTGGGCTTCGTCTACCAGTTCCATCACCTGCTGCCCGAATTCACCGCGCTGGAGAACGTGATGATGCCGGTGCTGCTGGGCGGCGCGGCGATGTCCGATGCCGACGCGCGCGCACGTGCGCTGCTGGAATCGGTGGGCCTGGGTCATCGCCTGGAGCACAAGCCGGGCGAACTGTCCGGCGGCGAACGCCAGCGCGCCGCGGTGGCGCGTGCCCTGGTCAATCGCCCGGCCTGCGTGCTCGGCGACGAGCCGACCGGCAACCTCGACGACAAGACCGCGGCCAACGTGTTCGCGCTGATGCTCGAACTCAACCGCGCGCAGGGCACCAGCCTGGTCCTGGTCACCCACGACCGCAGCCTGGCGCGCAAGCTGGACCGTGTGCTGGAACTGCACCAGGGCAAGCTGCGCGAACTGGCGCCTGCGGACGTGTGAACGAGCGCGGTGGCGGCCGCATGTGCCGCCGTCTTGCATGTTCTCGGGCAGGATCGCGGCCTGAGGTCGCGAGCCGCTGAAGTCTGGTGCATGCGGGGCCGGGCGTGACAGCTTGGCTTGCTGTGCAGCGCTCGGGGTCACGACAAGAGCAGTGTCCTGCGACCCGGTGCAGTGTGCGTCGGGACTGAAGCCCCTCCCACAGTGCACATCGCCGCTTCGCCAAGCGGTGAAGCGACGCCAGGCGCGACGAACGAGGCCGCGAGCCGCAGTGGCTTCACTGCATCTGCCGACGCCAAAGAGCCTCGGACAGGCGAAAGCACCTCGTCGCAAGCGCCCCGTAGGAGCGGCTTCAGCCGCGACGAACCAAGTCGGAGAACCCGACGTTTCAGTGCGCGATCCGCAACCACCTTTCCCTGTCGCGAAACTGGCCGTCGCGGTACGTTTCTGGGCGTGACTCCGAGGCACATCTAATCGCTTTCTTTCGCCCTAGGTGGCGAGACACACCATTGCCTCGTAGGAGCGGCTGCGGTCGCGACGGTGCGTCATCGGTAGAGCCTGTCGCGGCTGAAGCCGCTCCTACACGTGCACCCCACGTAGGAGCGGCTTCAGCCGCGACGAACGGAGTCGGCACGTCGCCGGCCTTCGTTGCTGTCGGCACCGAAACCCTCGCACAGCAGCCCTGCAAACGCGCCGCCGCGGTCATGCCGCGGATGTCCCTACAACGGCGACCGTCCTGCAGCGCATCGCATGCGCCGTAGGGCGGCAACCTTTCGGATTGCCGCGTTCCCGCTGCCGAGACGACTCCTCATCCGGTCGCGCGGCTCAGGGAATCACCCGCTGCGCACGCAGCCGCGTGAACAGTTCCAGGAACGAGGCGCGGCTGTCGTAGTAGCCGAGGAAGCCCAGGTCGCGGCTCTTGGTCATGTCGTTGACGCATTCGATCTCGCGGCCGAGGTCGGCATCGGTGTGCCACCACGACGCGAGCTGGTTCACGTCCGCCTGTACCAGCCCATGGCGCTCGGCGATCTCGCGCCACAGGGCCGGCGCGGTGTCCTGCAGACGCGCTTGCAGCGGCATCGGTGCCTCCGGATAGGGCGCCGGCTGCAGGCCGAAGAACGCGGCGATCTCGCCCCACATCCAGCGCCAGCGGAACACGTCGCCGTTGACCGTGTTGAAGGCCTGGTTGCGCGCGGCCGGATTGGTCGCGGCCCAGGCCAGCTGGCGGCCGAGCAGGCCGGCGTCGGTGAGGTCGGTGAGGCTGTCCCACTGCGCGCGCGAACCGGGGAACACGAACGGCTGCCCGGTGTGCTTGCACAACGTCGCATACACCGCCAGGGTCACGCCCATGTTCATCGCATTGCTGCCGTTGGCCTGGCCGATCATGGTGTGCGAGCGGTGCACGCTCCAGCCGAAGCCGTGGCGCGCGGCGGCGTCGAACAGCAGGTCTTCCAGCGTGTAGTAGAAATTCTCGCCCGGTTGCCGCGGCTCGCTCTCGCGGAACGGCGTCTCCGCCTTGCCGCTGCCGTAGTGCTCGAACGAGCCCAGGTAGTGCTTGGTGCCGGTCACCAGCGCCATGTGCTGCAGCGGCGCGCCGTCCAGGCCTTCGCACAGATGCCGCAACATCGCGCCGTTGGCGGCGACGTTCTCCTTCTCGGTGTCGCGCCGGGTCCAGGTGCAGAAGAACACGTGGGTGATCGGCAGCCCGCGCAGCGCGGCCACGGTGGCCTCGCGGTCGAGCAGATCGGCCGCCACCGGGATCACGCCTTCCTGCGGCACCGGGCGGCGCGCCAGCCCGTAGACGGTCCAGCCGTCGGCGACCAGCACGTTGGCGAGGTTGTAGCCGGAGATGCCGGTGACTCCGACGATCAGTGCAATGCCCTTGCGCATGCGCGCACTCCTTACGACGTTGGGCACCGCACCATAGGCGCCCGCCGATGAAGCTGCGGCGAACTTCGCCGGGACTGTGACGCGGCGTGCACCCAGGCCTTAGGCAAATTCTGACGCAGTCCCCCGGCGTAGACCGATGGCCCGCGTCGAGCCGCGATGCGACGCTGGCGTGGCGAACGCGATGGCAGTGCACGATGCGGATGTCAGCGCGGACGTTGTTGCTGTTTCCGATCTGCCGATGCCAAGGAGGGCAAGTAGATGCATCGCTCTGCAGAAGCCGTGCCGCGCCCAGACGCCGGTGGCGTTGACACTGGCGCTGGCGCCTCGGGCTGGCCGGCCCTGGCGCCGTTGGGTGCTGCGGTCGCCGCCAGCCTCGCCGCCGGCGTGCTGGCCGCGCTGTGGTTGCCGCGCCTGCCGCCTTGGCCGCTGGCCTTTGCGCTCCTGCTCGCCGGAGCGGTGCTGTACGTGGCAGCACCGCGCTGGCGCTGGCTGGGGGCGTTCGCGATCGGCGCCGGCTGGCTGGCGCTGGTCGCCGGCGTGGTGCTGGCGCGGCAGTTGCCGGCCGACTGGGAAAAGCGCGTGGTCACCGTCCGTGGCCAGGTGGTGGAACTGCCGCAGGCGGAGACCCGGCGCACCCGCTTCCTGTTCCGCGTGGAGGCCGATGCGGCGCAGCCGGCGCCGTTGCGCGGGCGTTTGCTGCAACTGGCGTGGTACGACGACTTCGGTACGCATCAAGCCGGGCCGCGCAGCGCCCTGCGCGCCGGCGCGCGCTGGCAGCTGCAGGTGCGCCTGCGCGCGCCGCGCGGCTTGAGCAATCCCGGCGGCTTCGACGCCGAAGCCTACGCGCTGGCGCAGCGGATCAGCGCCAGCGGCTACGTGGTGGCGCCGCATGCGGCAGCGCCACTGGCGCCGGGGCAGGGCATCGACGCCTGGCGTGCGGGCATGTCCGCGCGCATCGCCGCGGCCGTGCCGCAGGCCTCGGCGCGCTTCGTGCAGGCACTGGCGCTGGGCGATACGCGGCGGCTGGACGATCGCGACTGGCGCATCCTGCGTGCCGCCGGCCTGACCCATCTCATCGCCATCTCGGGCTTCCACGTCGGGCTGGTGGCCGGCGCCTTCGCCTTGCTCGGCGGCGGCCTGTGGCGGCTGTGGCCGCAACTGGGCCGCCATTGGCCGCGCCGCCAGGCCGCGGCCGCGCTGGCGCTGCTCGGTGCCGGCGGCTACACCCTGGTGTCGGGCATGGCCCTGCCGACCGTGCGCACCGCCCTGATGATCGCGGTGGTGGTCGCGGCGCGGCTGTGGCGGCGGCCGGTGCGGGTGGTCGACGCGTTGGCGCTGGCGGCCATCGCCATGCTGCTTTGCGACCCGCTGGCGGTGCTCTCGGCCGGCTTCTGGCTGAGCTTCCTCGGTGTCGCCTGGCTGGCCTGGTGCATGCCCGAGGCCGGTCGCGGCTGGCGGGAGACGCTGCGCAGCTTCCTGACCGCGCAGGGCGTGGCCACGGTCGGCCTGCTGCCGGTGAGCACGATGCTGTTCGGGCAGGCGTCGCTGGTCGGGCCGCTGGCCAATCTGCTGGCGATCCCGTGGTGGAGCCTGGTGGTGGTGCCGCTGGCCCTGCTCGGCACCGCGGCGGAGGCACTGCATGCCGGCGCGGGCGTCTGGCTGTGGCGGCTGGCCGCCGCCTGTTTCGACCTGACCTGGCCGTGGTTCGTCGCCCTGGGCGAAAGCCGCTTCGCGTTGCACTGGCTGCCGGAGGCGCGCGGCTGGGCGCTGCCGCTGGCCCTGCTGGGCGCGTTCTGGCTGCTGCTGCCGCGCGCCGTGCCGGGCAAGCCGCTGGCCGCGCTGCTGTGGCTGCCGTTGCTGTGGCCACCGCTGGAGCGGCCGCGACAGGGCGAGGTCGATCTGGTGATGTTCGACGTGGGGCAGGGGCTGTCCTTGCTGGTGCGCACCGCGCATCACCAGGTGCTGTACGACGCCGGGCCGGCGGTCGAGGACGGCTACGACGCCGGCGAGCGCGTGGTGGTGCCGGCGCTGCACGCGCTCGGCGTGGCGCGGCTGGATCGCGCGGTGATCAGTCATGGCGACAACGACCACGCCGGCGGCCTGGCTGCGGTGCGCGCGGCGTTGCCGATCGGCCTGGTTCAGGCCCCCGCCGGCGCGCCGTTGCCGGTGGACCGGGCCTGCGTGGCCGGCGAGGCCTGGGAGTGGGATGGAGTGCGTTTCCGGTTCCTGCATCCGACGCCGCACTTTCCCTATCTGCGCAACGAGTCCAGTTGCGTCCTGCGCGTGGAGACTGCGCACGGTGCGCTGTTGCTGGCCGGCGACATCGGCGATGTGGTCGAGCGCAAGCTGCTGCGCGAGGCGCCGCAGGCGCTGCGCGCCGACGTGGTGGTGGCGCCGCACCACGGCAGCGCGCATTCCTCGCAGCCGGCCTTCGTCACCGCCACCGGCGCACGGCTGGTGCTGGTCTCGGCGGCCTACGGCAATCGCTTCGGCCATCCGCATCCGGGCGTGGTGGCGCGTTGGCAGGCGGCCGGGGCCGAAGTCGTCGGCACCCCGCAGGGCGGGGCGCTGCGCGTGTGGCTGGGGCGCGCCGGCCTGCAACTGCGCGAGCGGCGGCCCTGGCGGGCGCGGCTGTGGGATGCGGCGGAGCGGGCGCGGACGGCTGCTATCCTATCGGCCAGTGAACGAACGGCCGAGCGTGCCGGAGGATTGCGACGTGTGGGAACTGGTCAAGGCCGGTGGCTGGCCGATGGTGCCGTTGCTGCTGTTGGGCGTGGTCGCGCTGGCGATCGTCCTGGAGCGGTTCTGGAGCCTGCGCCGTAGCGAGGTCTTGCCGCCGGGACTGGGCCAGGAAGTACGCAACTGGGCCACGCGCGGCAAGCTCGATCCCACCCACATCGAATCGCTGCGGCGCAATTCGCCGCTGGGCGCGCTGCTCGCCGCCGGCCTGGACGTGCGCAACCGCCCGCGCGAGATCGTGCGCGAGCGCATCGAGGACACCGGCCGGCACGTCGTGCACCGCATGGAGCGCTACCTGAACGCTTTGGGCACGATTGCCTCGGCCGGACCGCTGCTGGGCCTGCTCGGCACCGTGGTCGGCATGATCCAGATGTTCCTCGGCATTCTCGACCATGGCCTGGGCGACGTGAACCAGCTCGCCGGCGGCATCGGCAAGGCGCTGGTGTGCACCGCCACCGGCATGATCATCGCGGTGCCGGCGCTGATCTTCCATCGCCATTTCAAGGGCCGCATCGCCGGCTACGTGATCGAGATGGAGAAGGAAGCCACCGCACTGACCGACGCGCTGGACGGCCACGGCCGTGCCACGGCGCCGGCCGCGCCGGCGCGTGGCGCCGCGCCGAACGCCGCGGCGGCCAAGGGCTGAGCCGGTGCGGATCCGCGACGACCGTGGCCAGGACGAGCCGCATATCGACCTGGTGCCCTTGATCGACGTCATCCTGGTGCTGATCATCTTCTTCGTCGTGACCACCACCTTCGATGCCCGTTCCACGCTGCAACTGCAGCTGCCCAATGCCAGCGACCGCAACGCGCCGCCGCCGGCGCATGCGCTGAGCGTGCTGATCAACGCCGACGGGCATTACTTCATCAACGACCAGGAAGTGCTGCGCACCGACGTGGAGTCGGTCAAGCGCAGCATCGCCCAGGTCGCCGGCGACGACCGCGAGCAGCCGGTACTGCTGCGCGCCGACGCGCGCACGCCGTACCAGGCGGTGGTTACCGCCCAGGACGCGTTGGGCCAGCTCGGGTTCCGCCGCATCGCCATCGCCACTGCTCCCGAAGTCAACAGGGACGGAAGCTCCAAGTGAATGTACCTACCGACGTGCCCGTCCAGGATTCCCCCTGGCGGACCTATCGCCGCCTGTTGTCCTATGCCGGCGGCTACCGCGGACTGCTGCTGATCGCCGCGGTCGGCGCGCTGCTGGAGGCGCTGGCCGGCTCCGGCTTCCTGGCGCTGATGAAGCCCATCACCGACGAGACCTTCATCGCGCGCAATCGCGAGGTGGCGATGTGGCTGCCGTTGCAGATCGTCGGCCTGTTCGTGCTGCGCGGCATCGCCGGCTACGTCACCGACATGTCGATGGGGCGCGCGGCGCGGAGCATCTCCCGCGATTTCCGGGTCAACGTGCTGGACAAGTACCTGCGCCTGCCGGGCAGCCGCTTCGACGCCGAGCCGGTGGCCTCGATGCTGGTGCGGCTGGGCTCGGACAGCGAGCAGGTGGCGCAGGCCGCGGTCGACGCGATGAAGGTGATGGTGCAGCAGACCCTGCAGATCGTCGGCGCGCTGGCGGTGATGCTGTGGTACAGCTGGACCGTGACCGTCACCATCCTGCTGGTGGCGCCGCCGCTGGCCTGGGTGATGGACCGCGTGGCCAAGCGCTACCGCCGGGTCAGCCACCGCATCCAGGAGAGCAACGCCGAACTGATGCAGGCCGCCGAGCAGGCGCTGTCCGGCAACCAGGAGGTCAAGGTCTACGGCGCGCGCGCCAGCGAGATGGAGCGCTACCAGCACCTGGCCGACACCAACCTGCATCTGGCGATGAAGGTCGAGTCCACCCGCGGCATCTCTTCGGCCGCAGTGCAGTTGCTGGGCGCGATCGGCCTGGCCGCGCTGCTGCTGATCGCCGGCCACGAGGCACTGGCCGGGCGCCTGACCGCCGGCGAGTTCGTCTCGCTGATGACCGCGATGATGGCGATCATCCCGGCGCTGAAGAACCTGACCAACGTGCAGAACATGCTGCAGCGGGGCGTCGCCTCGGCGCAGCGGCTGTTCGTGGTGCTGGATGCGCCGGAGGAACAGGACAGCGGCAGCCGCCACATCGAGCGTGCGCAGGGGCGGATCGAGTTCCGCGAGGTCACTGCCGCCTACCCGGGGCAGGCACGGCCGGCGCTGGCCGAGGTCAGCTTCGTCGCCGAGCCCGGCACCGTCACCGCCATCGTCGGCCGCTCCGGCAGCGGCAAGTCCAGCCTGGTCAAGCTGATCCCGCGTTTCTACGATCCGCAATCCGGGCAGATCCTGCTCGATGGCCATCCGCTGCAGGAGTACCGCCTGGAGGATCTGCGCCGGCAGATCGCCCTGGTCGGCCAGCAGGTGATGCTGTTCGACGGCAGCATCGCCGAGAACGTCGCCTATGGCGAGATGCGCGAGGCGGGCCCGGCGCAACTGCAGCAGGCGATCGCCGACGCCAACGCGATGGAGTTCGTCGAGCACCTGCCCGAGGGCGTGCAGGCGCAGGTCGGGGCCAAGGGCGGGCGCCTGTCCGGCGGCCAGCGCCAGCGCCTGGCGATCGCCCGCGCGATGCTCAAGGACGCGCCGATCCTGATCCTCGACGAGGCCACCGCCGCGTTGGACAACGAATCCGAACGGCTGGTGCAGGACGCCCTGCACCGGTTGATGCCCGATCGCACCACGCTGGTCATCGCCCACCGTTTGTCGACCATCGAACACGCCGACCAGGTGCTGGTGATGGACCATGGCCGCATCGTCGAGCGCGGCACCCACCACGAACTGCTGGCGCTGGGCGGAGTGTATGCGCACCTGCACAGCATGCAGTTCCGCGAAAGGCAGTTCGGATGAGCGAGCGCGGGCCACACACCCCCGCCTACTGGTACGGCACGGGCGCGCCGCCGCTGCACGCGCGCGTGCTGACCCCGCTGTACGCGGCGGCGATCGCGCTGCGCCGTGCGCTGTACCGGCGCGGCTGGCGCAAGCGCCACAGCATCGCCGCGCCGGTGGTGGTGGTGGGCAATCTCACCGCGGGCGGCACCGGCAAGACGCCGCTGACCATCGCCCTGGTGCAGCGCCTGCGCGAGGCCGGCTGGAGCCCGGGCGTGGCCAGCCGCGGCTACGGCCGCAGCCAGCCGCAGGAACCGCGCTGGATCGAGCCGGGCACGTCGGCCGAGCAGGGCGGCGACGAGCCGGTGCTGATCGCGCGCAAGACCGGCGTGCCGGTGCGGGTGGACCGCGACCGCGTGGCCGCGGCGCGCGCGCTGCTGCAGGCCGGCTGCGACATCGTGGTCTGCGACGATGGCCTGCAGCACTACCGTCTGCAGCGCGACATCGAGATCGAGGTGGTGGACGGCCAGCGCCGCTACGGCAACGGCCGCCTGCTGCCGGCCGGGCCGCTGCGCGAGCCGGTGGCGCGCGGCAACGAATGCGATTTCCGGGTCATCAACCTGGGTCAGGCCAGCGACAGCGGCACGCTCGACGCCGGCTTTGGCGAGTGGGCGATGCGTCTGCGCATCGACAGCGCGCAGCCGTTGCGCGGCGGCCGTGCGCGGCCGCTGCGCAGCTTCGCCGGCCAGCGCGTGCATGCCGTCGCCGGCATCGCCCATCCGCAGCGCTTCTTCGACATGCTGCGCGCGCAGGGCATCGGCGTGGTCCCGCATGCCTTTCCCGACCACCACCAGTACCGCGCCGCGGACCTGGCCTTCGGCAGCGAACTGCCGGTGCTGATGACCGAGAAGGATGCGGTCAAGTGCGCCGCCTTCGTCAACGATTGGTGCTTCAGCGTGCCGCTGGTCGCCGAACTGCCGGCGGCGTTCTGGATCGGCCTGCTGGACCGGCTGGACAAGCTGCGCGGCCGCGCCGGCGAGTCCGCCGACTAGCGGCGCCTCTCGGCACCGGTTTCCGCCACCATCGCGCCGGATCCGCATGCCCCGTAGGAGCGGCTTCAGTCGCGATGGGGCGTTCCCGGGAACGCCCGTCGTGGCTGAAGCCGCTCCTACGAGACACTTTTCGCCGTGATGATAGGCGTCCTCGCGGCGCGCCGCGCTCCACCTGTCGCGCCGTGCCGACGGCGCGTTCGGATGTCCGCGCGTACCGCGCTTCCGCTAGCGGCCGTCGCACGTTTCGCAATTACCAGCGACGGCACCCCGCGTCGCGGCAGGGGCCCGGCGCGACGCGTTCCGCCAGCGGCCTGCGCTAGAACCGGTAGGTCAGCGACAGCGCCGTGTTGCGTGGCGCGCCGTAGTAGCCCTGCGCCCAGTACAGGCTGTTGATGTATTTGCGGTCGGTGACGTTGTAGACGTTGAGCGTCGCGCTGAGCCGCGGCGTGATGGCGTACTGCGCCATCAGCCCCAGCAGCGCATAGCTGCCTTGGCGGGTGTAGATGGGATTGCCGGCGGTGTCCACGGCCTCCTGGTCGCGGACGATGGCGTCTTGCCAGGTCAGGGTCGCGCCCAACTGCAAGGCGTCCCATTGCGGCACGGTGTAGGTGGTCGCCAGCTTGAACGTGCGGCGCGGCACGTAGGTGCGCACGTTGCGCCCGTCGTCGCCCTTGATGCCCAGTTGGGTATAGCCGGCGTTGAGTTGCCAGTGCGCGCCGATCCGGCCGGCGACGTCGAACTCGTAGCCGGTGGAGGTGGCGTCGATCGGCCGGTAGGTCTGCAGGGTGCCGACGAAGACATCGGCTTCGGCGGTGTTGTCCTGCTTGGCACGGAACAGGGCGAAGGAGGCATTGACGCGCTGCTGCAACCACTGGCCCTTGATGCCGAGTTCGGCGTTGCTGCCGGTGATGGGGTCGAGCACCCGCAGCGTGCGGTCCAGTTCGGTCTGCGGGTTGAAGATCTCCGCATAGCTGGCGTACAGCGCGTAGTTCGGAGCGAAGTTATAGACCGCACCGACGAACGGCGTGGTCTTGCTGTCGTCGTAGGCGTGCTGCACGCCGTAGTTCTGGCCGCGGCTCTCGATCCGGGTGTGGTTGACGCCGGTGATCAGCTTCAGCGTCTCGCCGAGGTTCCAGCGCGCAGTGGCGTAGGCGGTGCGCCGGGTGATGTCGAACTGCGCGCCGTCGGAGAAGGCATCGAACCGCGGCTTGGGATAGGCGCCGGTCCAGTCCTGCAGAGGCGGCAGTGGCGTGCCGATGTCGTTGCCGTACCAGGACACCTGGTCGGCCTCCACGCGGCCCCACTTCACGCCCACCACCAACTCGTGCTCGCGCCCGCCGAGCGCGAACGGGCCGCTCGCGTACACGTCGGCGTACTTCTGCGTTTCGGTGCTGCCGTACTGCGAGGGATAGGAGAACAGGCCCAGGCCGGTCGCGCGGTCGGGGGTGCCGTAGACGTAGAACAGCTGGGCATCGTTGTCGAGCTTGCGGTAGTTCAGCGCCAGCGTGAGCTGCCAGTCCGCGCCCAGGTCCTGCCGCAGTTCCAGGAACCCGCGCTTGTCTTCGGTGGTCCAGTACGACCAGTCGGCCGAGGTGCTGGTGGACCGAACGAAATCCGTGGCGCTGCCATCGCTGTAGTACAGCGGCAGTGCGCCCCACATGCCGCCGGTGGCGTCGTTTTTTTGATAGCTTGCGCCGACGCTCAGGCGGGTGCGATCGCCGAGATCGGTCTCGACGATGCCATAGAGGCTGTGCTTCTTCAGCGCATAGCGGTCCAGGTAGCTGTCGCCGTCCTGGCCGGCGGCGACTACGCGGCCGCGCACGCTGCCGCTGGCGTTGAGCGGGCCGGACAGGTCGGCGTCCAGCCGCCGCGTGTCCCAGCTGCCCACCGTCACCCCAGCGCTGCCTTGCAGGTCCTCGGTGGGTCGCTTGCGCACGAAGTTGATCGTGGCCGACGGATTGCCGGTCGAGGACAGCAAGCCGTTGGCACCGCGCAAGACCTCCACCCGCTCGTACATCGCAGTGTCCAGGTCACCCTCGGCGCCGCCGTTGGTGAACGGCAGACCGAGGCCGTCGACCTGGAAGTTGACGACGTCGAAACCGCGCGCACTGTAGTAGGTGCGATCGGTCTCGATCTTCTCGACGTTGATGCCGGTGGCCAGCGCCAGCACGTCGTTGGCGTTGCGCAGGCCGAAGTCGTCCATCTGCTCGCGGCCGATGCTGCTCACCGACTGCGGCGTCTCCAGCGGACTGAGCACCAAGCCGGTGCCGGTGGCGCTGGACGGCGCGGTATAGCCGTCCTTGCGCTGCGCGACCACATCCAGTTTCTCCAACTCGGTGGGTTGCCGGTCGCCGGTCGCCAGGGCGTCGGCCGCGCCAACGCCGGCCTCGGCGGCGCTGGCCGCGGCTGGCAGAAGCAGTGCGGCGATGGCCAGGCACAGTGCGCGGCGCGTGATGGCGGAAGGGAGCTGCGCAGCGGATCGGAGGGAGGGGGCAGGGAGGTTCATCGGTGGGGTCTATAGAATGGGCGGGAGGCAACGCCGTCGCGCCAGAGGCTGTCGTAGCGGCACATGTGCCGGGGCAGTTCGGTCGTCAAATGGCGAATGCGAACTATTCTCAATAATTGACGGAGAAAGATCAATTCATGGCCGGATTCGCCCCGCTCCCGCTCCCGCACCTGCCTGCCGCCGCCATCGACCTTCCCGCCGCCGGCGCGGTGGCGGCATGAACGCCGCCGTCCCGTCCTTCGTCGTCGCCATCCCGGCCCGCTATGCCGCGTCGCGGCTGCCGGGCAAGCCCTTGCGCGCGCTCGGCGGCGAGCCGCTGATCCGCCACGTGGCACGGCGTGCGCTCGCCGCCGGCGCTTGGCAGGTGTGGGTGGCCGCCGACGATGCGCGCATCGCCGCCGCGGTGGCCGACCTGGACGGCGTGCACGTGGCCCATACCTCCACCGACCACGCGTCCGGCACCGATCGCCTGGCCGAATGCGCCGACATCGCCGGCTGGGACGACGCGACCCTGGTGGTCAACCTGCAGGGCGACGAGCCGTTCGCGCCGGTCGCCGGCATCGTCGCGGTGGCCCGGACCCTGGCCGACAGCGGCGCCGAGATGGCGACCCTGGGTACGCCGGTGGACGCGGCCGAGCATCTGTTCGATCCCAACGTGGTCAAGCTGGTGCGCAGTGCCGCTGGCGATGCGCTGTACTTCAGCCGCGCGCCGATCCCCTGGCACCGCGACGCCTTCGCCGCCTCGCAGGCGCAGCTGCCGCTGCCGGGCCCGTGGCTGCGGCATATCGGCATCTACGCCTACCGCGCGGGCTTCCTGCGCCGGTTCGCGGCGATGCCGCCGGGGCAGTTGGAGCGGATCGAGTCGCTGGAACAGTTGCGGGTGCTGGAAGCCGGCTTCCGCATCGCGGTGGCGCTGTCGCCGGCGCCGTTCCCGCCCGGCGTGGACACGCCCGAGGACCTGGCGCGCGCCGAGGCCCACCTGCAGGGCCAGGCATGAAGCTGCTGCTGGTGTGCCTGGGCAACATCTGCCGGTCGCCGATGGCCGAGGGCGCGCTGCGCCATCACCTGCAGCGCTCGCCGCTGGCCGGGCTGGTCCAGGTCGACTCGGCGGGCACCGGCGACTGGCACCGGGGCGAACCGCCGGACCGGCGCGCGGTGGCCTGCGCCGCCGCCCACGACGTGGACATCGCCGGGCTGCGCGCGCGCCAGCTGCACGACCGCGACTTTGCCGAGTTCGACTGGATCCTGTGCGCCGATGCGGCCAACCTGCGCGACGTGCTCCAGCGTGCTCCGGCATCGGCGCACGACCGCGTGGCGCTGTGGCTGCCGTGGGCCGGGGTGCGCAGCCATCGCGAGATCCCCGATCCGTACACCGGCGGCAGCGCCCAGTTCGAGCAGGTCTGGCAACTGGTAGACGAAGCCGCCGCCGGCAGCGTGGCACGACTGTCCGTGGACCTCGGCTCCGGCATAATCGGCCGATGAATTCCATCGCCGCCTTGGAACTTCCCGCGTCCGGCGCCTGGCTCAACGCGGCGCCGATCCGGCTGCGCGACCTGCAGGGCCGGGCGCTGGTGCTGGCCTTCGTCAACGCCGCGTCGGTGTGGTGCGCGCAGCGCCTGGCCGAACTCGGCCAGTGGCAGGCGCGCAATCCCGGGCGGCTGCAGGTGATCGTGGTGCAGGTACCGCGCTTCGACAGCGAGCGCGAGCCGCAGCGGGCGCTGAAGCTGCTGCGCAGCCAGGGCGTGTCCGCGCCGATCCTGCTCGATGCCGACTGGGCCGCCTGGCAGCGCTTCGGCGTCCAGGCCTGGCCGACCCTGGTCCTGATCGATGCCGGCGGGGTGGAGCGCGAGCGTCTGGTCGGGATCGGCGGCGCGGAACTGGACAAGGCGCTGCACGCGCTGTGCGCCGGACAGCCCTTGCCGCTGGACGAGGACCTGCGCGACGCCCGCGAGTCCCAGCCGGAGCCGCGCCTGCCGCTGCGCTTCCCGACCGGCCTGGCGCTGGCCGAGGACCGCCTGTACGTCGCCGACAGCGGCCACCACCGCATCCTCGAGTGCAGCACCAGCGGCCGCGTGCTGCGCCAGTTTGGCATCGGCACCGCCGACTTCATCGACGGCGCGATCGGCGAGGCGGCGTTCCACCGCCCGCGCGGGCTGGCCCTGGAGCGCGGGGTGCTGTACGTGGCCGACACCGGCAACCATGCGCTGCGCCGGATCAACCTGCTCACCGGCCAGGTCGACACCCTGTGCGGCAACGGCCGCGCCGGCGAGCCGGTGGAAGGGCCGGTGGAACAACCGCTGCTGGCGCCGTTGAACCATCCGCAGGACGTGGTGATCGCCGACAACCAGGTGCACCTGGCGATGGCCGGCGACAACCGTATCTGGAGCTATGACCTGGGCAGCCGCAGCCTGCGCTGGCGGGCCGGCGCGGGCGCGCTGGAGTTGCGCGACGGCAGCGGCCACCTGGCCGCGTTCGCGCAGCCGTGCAGCCTGGCCGCGGTGCAGCAGGTGCTGTACGTGTGCGATGCGCTGGGCTCGGCGGTGCGCTCGATGCAGTTGCGCGGCGACCTGGTGCAGACCCTGCTCGGCGGCCAGGGGCCGTGGGATTTCGGCGACGAGGACGGGCCGCGCAGCCGCGCCCGCCTGCAGTTCCCGCAGGCGATCGCGCTGAGCCCGGACGCGCCGCTGCTGTGGATCGCCGACAGCGGCAACGGCAGCCTGCGCAGCCTGCGCCTGGGCGGCGGCGAACTGTCCACCGCGGCCTTGCCGCGGCGCCTGCACGGCCCGGGCGGGCTGGCGGTGGGCGCCGGCACGGTGTGGATCGCCGAGACCGACGCGCATGCGGTGCTGCGCTACGACATCGCCAGCGGCGAACTGCGCGACGTCGCGATCGGCGAATGAGTACTCCTGCAGCGCCGCCGTTCGACGGCAAGGCCTTTGCCGCCAACCTCAGTACCGCGCCCGGCGTCTACCGCATGTACGCCGCGGACGACACCTTGCTCTACGTCGGCAAGGCCGGCGCGCTGCGCAAGCGCGTCTCCAGCTACTTCAGCGGTTCGCCGAAGAACGCGCGGACCATGGCCATGCTGGCGCAGGTGGCGCGCATGGACGTCACCGTCACCCGCAGCGAGGGCGAGGCGCTGCTGCTGGAAAACCAGCTGATCAAGTCGCTGTCGCCGCGCTACAACGTGTCGTTGCGCGACGACAAGAGCTATCCGTACGTGCTGCTGACCCGCGAGGAGTGGCCGCGGATCACCCTGCATCGCGGCCCGCGCGCGGTGCCGGGGCGCTATTTCGGCCCGTATCCCGGCGTCACCGCGGTGCGCGAGACGCTGAACCTGATGCACAAACTGTTCAAGCTGCGCAGTTGCGAGGACAGCGTGTTCCGCAACCGCTCGCGGCCGTGCCTGCAGTACCAGATCGGCCGCTGCAGCGCGCCGTGCGTGGCGCTGGTGGCGGCCGACGAGTACGCCGAGGCGGTGCGCCGCTCCACGCTGTTCCTGGAAGGGCGCAGCGACCAGCTCGGCGAGGAACTGGTGCAGGCCATGCAGGCCGCCAGCGAACGCCTGGAGTTCGAGCGCGCCGCGCGCCTGCGCGACCTGCTCGGCTCGCTGCGCAGCATGCAGAGCCGGCAGTACGTGGACGGCCGCGCCGCCGACCTGGACGTGCTGGCCTGCGCCACCCAGGGCGCCAACGCCTGCGTGCTGCTGCTGGCGTTCCGCGACGGCCGCAACCTCGGTACCCGCGCGTTCTTCCCCAAGACCAACGGCGAGGACAGCGCCGCCGAAGTGCTGGGCGCGTTCGTCTCGCAGTACTACGTCGAGCACGCGCCGCCGCGCGAGGTGCTGCTGGACCGCGAGATCCCCGATGCCGAGCTGATCGAGGCGGCGCTGAGTTCGGCCGCCGAGCGCAAGGTGCAGTTGAAGTGGAACGTGCGCGGCGAGCGCGCCGGCTACCTGGAACTGGCCAGCCGCAACGCCCAGGCGACCCTGGTCACCGAACTGACCAGCCGCAACGCCCAGCACGCGCGCAGCGAGGCGCTGCGCGAGATGCTCGGCCTGGCCGAGCCGGTCAAGCGGGTGGAATGCTTCGACATCAGCCACACCATGGGCGAGGCCACGGTGGCCTCGTGCGTGGTGTTCGATGCCAGCGGCCCGGTGCGCAGCCAGTACCGGCGCTACAACATCAGCGGCATCGAGCCGGGCGACGACTACGCGGCGATGCGCCAGGCGATCGAGCGCCGCTTCCGTCGCGCCGCCGAAGGCGAGGGCAAGGGCGACGTGGTGCTGCCGGACGTGCTGCTGATCGACGGTGGTGCCGGCCAGCTGGCGCAGGCCACGGGCGCGCTCGCCGACCTGGGCGTGGACGGTGTGCTGCTGATCGGCGTGGCCAAGGGCGCCGAGCGCCGCGCCGGCCACGAGACCCTGGTGATGCCGGACGGGCGCGAACTGCGGCCGGGCGCGGCGTCGCCGGCGCTGCAGTTCATCCAGCAGGTGCGCGACGAGGCGCACCGTTTCGCCATCACCGGCCACCGCGGGCGCCGCCAGAAGGCGCGCATGACCAGCAAGCTGGAGGACATCCCCGGCATCGGCCCGCGGCGCCGCGCCAGCCTGCTCAAGCATTTCGGTGGACTGGCCGGGCTCAAGGCCGCCGGCGAGGCCGAGATCGCGCGGGTGGAGGGCATCAATGACGCACTGGCCGCACGAATCTACGCTAACCTGCACGGGCTGCCGGTACCCGATCCGGCAGGCGAGTAGAGCAGCGCAATGAAGTTGACCATCCCCACCTGGCTCACGCTGCTGCGGATCGTGATGATCCCCGTGCTGGTGCTGGTGTTCTATCTGCCGTACACCTGGACCAACTTCGCCTCGGCGGCGATCTTCGGCCTGGCCGCGTTCACCGACTGGCTGGACGGCTGGGTGGCGCGGCGCTACCACCAGTACTCCGCGTTCGGCGCGTTCCTGGATCCGGTGGCCGACAAGCTGATGGTGGCGGTGGCGCTGTTCCTGATCGTGCAGGGCCATCCGACGCCGTGGATGGCGTTCTGGGCGGCGGTGATCGTCGGCCGCGAGATCGCGGTGTCGGCGCTGCGCGAATGGATGGCCGAGATCGGCCAGCGCGCCAAGGTGCGCGTGGCGATGATCGGCAAGATCAAGACCACCGC
Source organism: Xanthomonas indica (assembly GCF_040529045.1). Lineage (NCBI taxonomy): Bacteria > Pseudomonadati > Pseudomonadota > Gammaproteobacteria > Lysobacterales > Lysobacteraceae > Xanthomonas > Xanthomonas indica. Next base: position 2,645,862 of record NZ_CP131914.1, read on the forward strand.
GCAGATGGTGGCGCTGCTGTGCCTGCTGTACTCGGTGATGCCCGACGGCTCGCCGCCGGAGAGCGTGTGGATGGGCCTGTTCATCTTCCACGTTGGCGACTGGACCCTGGCGATCGCGGCGATCCTGACGCTGTGGTCGGGCATCCAGTACCTGCATGCGGCCTGGCCGAGCCTGCGCGACGACGAGCGCGCGGCGATGGCGGAAAAGAACGCGAAAAAAATCGAAGGCAATGGTTGACAGCCTGCGTGGTCCCGGTAGAATTCGCGGCCTCAAGCGGGAATAGCTCAGTTGGTAGAGCGCAACCTTGCCAAGGTTGAGGTCGCGAGTTCGAGTCTCGTTTCCCGCTCCAGAGTCTCGGTGCTGCCGTCGCGGCAGGGCCGATCAAACCAAGAGGCGCAAGCCTCTTTTTTTGTGCCCGGCGTTCGGGCGCCGCAACGCCGAGGCCTGCGATCCGCGCACGCGATCGCGTTCCCGACGATGACCGACGGCGTGCCGCGCGGTGCTCGTGCACCCGCGGCGCATGCGCAGCGTGCGCTGACGCGTCGATGATGCGGCGCGATGTCGGCACCGACGGTCGCGCCGTTGGCTCGCGTGTCTGCGAGTTGTCTGGCGCGGCGTCGCCGCATTGGCAAATTTTTCCTCGGTCGCTGCAACGCGGCGTCGTCGTTTCACGGGCCGCTGACAGCGGCGTGCACGCCCTCCATACGAGTGCAGCCAAGGCGCGTGCGCCGCGGCAGACGCGATTCGCCCCCAAACCCTGACAGGACGCCACATCGGCAGGTGCGCGGCCCGTACCGCGCGCACTTGGCACGCCATTTGCGCTGACCTCTCCCACGCCAGGCGATGACGCCCGGCCTCTGCGAGGAGTCGATGATGGATGGCGCAATTGCTTCCCCTACCACCCAAGCGCCACCGCGCGCGCTGGTCGCCGGCGGTGCCGGCTTCGTCGGTGCGCATCTGTGCGAGCGCCTGCTCGAGGACGGCTACGACGTCACCGTGCTGGACAACCTGCTGACCGGCTCGCTGGACAATCTCGCGCATCTGCTGGGACAGCCGCGCTTCCGTTTCGTGGCCCACGACGTGGTGCAGCCGTACCAGGCCAAGGTCGACTGGGTGTTCAACCTGGCCTGCTGCGCTTCGCCGGTGCATTACCAGGCGCGTCCGCTGCATACCTTGCAGACCTGCCTGGAAGGCGCGATCAACCTGTTGGAGGTGGCGCGCAGCAACGGCGCGACCATCTTCCAGGCCTCCACCAGCGAGGTCTACGGCGAGCCGGAGGTGCATCCGCAACGCGAGGACTACCGCGGTGCGGTCAGCCCGATCGGGCCGCGCGCCTGTTACGACGAGGGCAAGCGCTGCGCCGAAGCGGCGTTCTTCGATTACCACCGGCTGTACGCCACCGACATCAAGGTCGGCCGCATCTTCAATACCTACGGCCCGCGCATGCGCAACGACGACGGTCGGGTGGTGTCCAACCTGATCGTGCAGGCGCTGCGCGAGCAGCCGCTGACCCTGTACGGCGACGGCAGCCAGACCCGTTCGTTCTGCTACGTCTCCGATCTGGTCGAGGGCATCGTGCAACTGATGCGCAGCCCGCGTGGCTTCACCGGCCCGGTCAACCTCGGCAATCCGCACGAGATCACCGTGGCCGAGCTGGCGCAGCGGATCCTGGCCCTGACCGGCTCGTCCTCGCGCATCGTGCGCCGGCCGATGCCCAAGGACGACCCGACCCGGCGCTGCCCGGACATCGGCCTGGCCCGGCGCGAACTCGGCTGGGAGCCGCAGGTGGCCTTGGACGACGGCCTGCGCCGCACCATCGCCTGGTTTCAGGCGCATCTGCACGACATCCCGGAACTGGAGGTGCAACGTGACTGTGCATGAACTCAGGGGCGGCACGGGCCGCCCGCACGCCGGCAAGCGCGTGCTGATCACCGGCGGCGCCGGCTTCGTCGGCTCCCACCTGGCCGACGAGTTGCTGGCGCAGGGCTACCGGGTGCGGGTGCTCGACAACCTGTGCGCGCAGGTGCACGGCGCCAATGCCACGCGGCCCGATTACCTGTCCGCGCAGGTGGAACTGATCGTCGGCGATGTCTGCGATCCGGCCACGGTGCGCGAGGCGCTGCAGGACGTGGACGGCGTGTTCCATCTCGCCGCCGCGGTCGGCGTGGGCCAGAGCATGTACCAGATCGCCCACTACACCCACACCAACAATCTCGGCACCGCGGTGCTGCTGGAAGCCTTGGTGGAGCGACCGGTGCAGCGGCTGGTGGTGGCGTCGAGCATGAGCGTCTACGGCGAAGGTGCCTACGTCGATGCCGACGGCACGCGCGTGCCGGTGCGCGAACGGCCGCTGGCGCAACTGCGCCGCGCGCAGTGGGAGCCGAGCGTGGACGGACGCCCGCTGCAGCCGGTGCCGACCGACGAGGGCAAGCCGGCCGAACCTTCGTCGGTGTACGCGCTGTCCAAGCTGGACCAGGAGCGCCTGTGCCTGATCGTCGGCCAGGCCTATGCGATCCCGACCACGGCATTGCGCTTCTTCAACATCTACGGCACGCGCCAGGCACTGTCCAATCCGTACACCGGGGTGCTGGCGATCTTCGCGGCGCGGCTGCTCAACCGCAAACCGCCGGTGATCTTCGAGGACGGCGCGCAACGCCGCGATTTCGTGCATGTCAGCGATGTCGCCCGTGCCTGCCGCCTGGCCTACGAAAGCGAATCCGCCGCGGGCCTGGCGTTGAACATCGGCAGCGGCCAGGCGATCAGCATCAACGAGGTGGCGCAGCGCATCGCCGCGGCCATGGGTATCGACGATTTGCCGCCGCAGGTGTCCGGCAACTACCGGGTGGGCGACATCCGCCACTGCTTCGCCGACATCTCCCTGGCCCGCGACCGCATCGGCTATGCGCCGCAGGTGGAGTTGCAGCAGGGGCTGGGCGAGTTGGTGACGTGGCTGCGCGAGCAGACCGCCGCCGATGGCATCGAAGCGGCCAATGCCGAGCTGGCGCGGCGGGGGTTGCAGGGATGAGCGCGCAGGCACGCGAACGGCTGGCCGAGATCGGCCTGATCGAATGGTTGCGGATCGGCGACGAGGACGCCGTGCATGCGCTGTTGCGCGACATGCGCGAGCTCGGCGTGCGCCGGCTGCGCACCCAGTTCTCCTGGGCCGACTGGCACACCGCCGAGGGCGAGCGCTGGTATGCCTGGCTGATGCCGCTGCTCAGCGCGCACTGCGAGGTGTTGCCGTGCTTCTGCTACACCCCGCCATCGCTGGGGCTGGAGCCGCGCACCGCGTCGCCGCCGCGCGACAGCAAGGCTTTCGCCGATTTCATCGACCAGGTGGTGGGGCGCTTCGGCGACGGCTTCGAGTGGATCGAGCTGTGGAACGAGCCGAACAACCTCAACGACTGGGACTGGCACCTGGACCACGACTGGCAGCGCTTCGCCGAGATGATCGGCCAGGCCGCGCACTGGGCGCACCAGTTGGGCAAGAAGACCCTGCTGGGCGGCATGTGCCCGACCGATCCCAACTGGCTCGGGCTGATGGCGCGGCGCGGTGCGCTGGCGCATATCGATGCGATCGGCGTGCATGGGTTCCCCGGCACCTGGGATTTCCGTCGCCGGCCCTGGGCGGACGTGCTCGGCGAGGTGCGCGCGGTGCTGGCCGCGCACGGGTTGCAGCCGCAGGTCTGGCTCAGCGAGACCGGCTACTCGACCTGGCGCCACGACGAGATCGAGCAGGTGCGGCAGCTGCGCGAGACGCTGGATGCGCCGGTGGAGCGGCTGTACTGGTACGCCGCGCGCGACCTGCACGGCAGCATCAGCCACCAGGACGGTTTCCACGAGGACGAGCGCCACTATCACTTCGGCCTGCGCGACGAGCGCGGCCGCGCCAAGCTGCTGTACCGGCTGTGGGCCGAGCAGGGCTACGACGGTATCGAGGCATTGGCGTCGCTGCACCACGAGCACGGCGCCAACCTGTCGCGCGCGCCGCGCCCGGAGGTCGCCCAGGAGCCGCTCGCCGCAGCGCCCAGCGCAGCTGGCCGTGCGCCGGTGCGTGCGCTGTCGCGTCCGCGCGCCGATGCGGTGCTGATCACCGGTGGCGCCGGTTTCATCGGCACCAACCTGGCCGCGCGCCTGCTCGACAGCGGGCGCCGCGTCATCGTCTACGACAACCTGTCGCGGCCCGGCGTGGAGCACAACCTGCAATGGCTGCGTCGCCACTATCCTGCCGAACGCCTGCACGTGGAGGTGGGCGACGTGCGCGACCGGCACCTGCTCGGCGATGCGGTGGCGCAGGCGGCGCAAGTGTTCCACCTGGCCGCGCAGGTGGCGGTGACCTCCAGCCTGGAGGATCCGTCGCACGACTTCGAGGTCAACCTGCGCGGCACCTTCAACGTGCTCGATGCGATCCGTTGCGCGCGGCGGCCGCCGCCGCTGCTGTTCACTTCCACCAACAAGGTGTATGGCGCGCTCGACGACGTGCCGCTGGAGGCCGACGCGCAGCGCTACCAACCCAGCGATCCGCTGCTGCGCGCGCGCGGCATCGACGAGCGCCGCGCGCTGGATTTCCACAGCCCCTACGGCTGCTCCAAGGGCGGCGCCGACCAGTACGTGCTGGATTACGCGCGCAGCTTCGGCCTGCAGGCGGTGGTGCTGCGGATGAGCTGCATCTATGGCCCGCACCAGTGCGGCAACGAGGACCAGGGCTGGGTCGCGCACTTCCTGATCCGCGCGTTGCAGCAGCAGCCGATCACCGTGTACGGCGATGGCCGCCAGGTCCGCGACCTGCTGTTCGTCGACGACCTGGTGGAGGCGTTCCTGCAGTGCCAGGCGCAGATGCCGCGGCTGTCCGGGCGGGCGTTCAACATGGGCGGCGGGCCGGCCAATGCCGCCAGCCTGCGCGAGGTGCTGCGGCGGATCGAGGTCCTGGTCGGCCATCGCCTGGAACTGGCGCACGCCGCGCCGCGGGTCGGCGACCAGCGCTACTACGTCTCCGACACCCGCGCCTTCGCCGCGACCACCGGCTGGTCGCCTCGCGTCGGCGCCGATGCCGGCATCACCCGGCTGCACCGCTGGCTGCACACGCAGGCAGAGCGCGCCGCACCTGTTTCCCCACCGCAACGGAGGATCCACGCCGCATGAACAGCATGCATGCCGCCGTCTTCGAAGGCCCGGGCCGCATCGTCGCCCAGCGCCAGCCACGCCCCGAACCCGCGCCGCAGCAGGTGCGGGTGCGCCTGCATGGCTGCGGCGTGTGTGCGTCCAATCTGCCGGTGTGGGCCGGCCGGCCCTGGTTCGCCTATCCGTTCGAACCCGGTGCGCCCGGCCACGAAGGCTGGGGCGAGGTCGACGCGGTCGGCGCCGAAGTCCGCGACTGGGCGCCGGGCGACCGCGTCGTGCTGCTGTCCGGCCGCGCCTATGCCGAGTACGACCTGGCCGAACCCGACGCGCTGGTGCGCTTGCCGCCGTCGCTGTCCGGCCGCGATCTGCCCGGCGAGCCGCTGGCCTGCGCGATGAACATCCTGCGCCGCAGCGACATCCAGCCCGGCCATACCGTCGCGGTGGTCGGCGTCGGCTTCATCGGTGCGTTGCTGATCCAGTTGGCCACCGGGCTCGGCGCGCAGGTGATCGCGCTGTCGCGGCGTGAGTACGCGCTGCAGATCGCGCGCCAGTGCGGCGCCAGCGCCACGCTGGCCACCGAGGACCGGTACGCGGCGATCGGCGCGGTGCACGAACTCACCGGCGGCAGCGGCTGCCTGCGGGTGATCGAGGCCGCAGGCGAGCAGGTCACCCTCGACATCGCCAGCGCGCTGTGCGGTGAAGGCGGGCGCCTGGTCATCGCCGGCTACCACCAGGACGGCCCGCGCCAGGTCGACATGCAGCAGTGGAACTGGCGTGGCCTGGACGTGGTCAACGCGCACGAGCGCGATCCGCGGGTGGCGCTCCGTGGCCTGCAGGAGGCGGTGGACGCGGTCGCCGACGGGCGCCTGAATCCGTTTCCGCTGTTGACCCACCGCTATGCGCTGGATCGGCTGCCGCAGGCGTTCGCGGACATGGAGGCGCGCCCCGAGGGCTTCCTCAAAGGCGTGGTGCTGGCATGAACGCGTGGGCGCAACCGCGTTGGCGCGCGCCGCGGCTGGGGTTCCTCGGCGTCGGCTGGATCGGCCGTGCACGCATGCGCGCCCTGGCCGACAGCGGACTGGGCCAGGTGGTGGCGATCGCCGATGCCAGCGCGACGGCGCTGCACGACGCATGCCAGGACGCACCGGCCGCCGACCTGCTGCCCGACCTGGAGGCGCTGCTGGCGCGCGAGGACCTGGACGGCGTGGTCATCGCCACGCCCAGTGGCGCGCACGCCGCGCAGGCCGCCGCGGCCCTGCAGCGCGGCCTGGCGGTGTTCTGCCAGAAACCGCTGACCCGCACCGCCGCCGAAGCCGAGCAGGTGCTGGCGCTGGCGCAACGCCACGACCGCCTGCTCGCGGTGGATTTCAGCTACCGCTTCGCCAAGGGCATGGCGACGCTGCGCGAGCAGATCGCGCAGGGCGCACTGGGCGAGGTGTTCGCGATCGACCTGCTGTTCCACAACGCCTACGGCCCGGACAAGGACTGGTTCTACGACATCGCCCGTTCCGGCGGCGGCTGCGTGATGGACCTGGGCATCCATCTGCTGGATCTGGCGATGTGGCTGACCGGCAGCGGCGGCCATCACGACTTACAGGCGGCGCTGTACGCGCAAGGCCGGCCGCTGACCCGGCCGGTGCAGCAGGTGGAGGACTACGCCTGCGCGCAGTGGCGCATGGACAACGGCGCCAGCGTGCGCATGGCCTGTTCCTGGCGCCTGCCGGCCGGCTGCGATGCGGTGATCCAGGCGCATGTGTACGGCACCGGTGGCGGCGCGGCGCTGCGCAATGTCGACGGCTCGTTCTTCGACTTCACCGTGGACCGCTTCGACGGCACGCGCTGCGAGCGCCTGGCCTCGCCACCGGACGCCTGGGGCGGGCGCGCGTTGCTGGACTGGGCCGAGCGCCTGGGCACCGACCCGGGTTTCGACCCGGCGGCGCTGCACCTGCTCGAAGTCGCCCGCACTGTGGATGCGCTCTATGGACGCTGAGCGCCCGCTGCGGATCCTGATGACCGCCGACACCGTCGGCGGCGTGTGGCAGTACGCGCTGAGCCTGTGCCGGGTGCTGACCGCGCAGGGCGACCGGGTGGAACTGGCGACGATGGGCGCGACCCCGACGCCGGCGCAGTGGCGCGAGGCCGCGGCGATCCAGGGGCTGCGCCTGCATGCCAGCGGCTACCGGCTGCTGTGGATGGACGATCCCTGGGCCGATGTGTCCTCGGCCGGGCGCTGGCTGCAGGCGCTGGCGGCGCAGGTGCGCCCGGATGTGGTGCATCTGAACGACTATGCGCACGGCGCCCTGGCGTGGCCTGCGCCGGTGCTGATGACCGCGCATTCCTGCGTCGGCTCCTGGTGGCAGGCGGTGCGCGGCGAGGCGCTGCCGCCCGAGTGGGATCACTACCGCGCCACGGTCGCCGCGGGTCTGGCGGCGGCCGATCACGTGGTCGCGCCGACCCAGGCGATGCTGGCCGCATTGCGCGCGCAGTACCCGCTGGACGTGCCGTGCAGCGTGATTGCCAATGGCACCGCGCCGCTGTCGCGGCCGGTGCCAGCCAGCGCCAAGCGGCCCCTGGTGCTGGCGGCAGGACGGCTGTGGGACGAGGCGAAGAATCTGCGCACGCTGGCCGCGGTGGCGCCGCAGCTGCCCTGGGCGCTGCGCATCGCCGGGCAAGCGGCGCACCCGGACGGCGGCACCGCGGCGATCGCGCCGGCGTTGCGGTTGGGCCAGCTGCCGCCGTCGCGTCTGCGTCGCTGGATGGCCCGCGCCAGCGTGTATGCGCTGCCGGCGCGCTACGAGCCGTTCGGGCTGTCGGCGCTGGAAGCGGCGCAGGCCGGCTGCGCCCTGGTGCTGGGCGACATCCCCAGCCTGCGCGAGGTCTGGGGCGATGCGGCGTTGTATGTCGCGCCGGACGACGCACGGGCGCTGACGGCGCAGTTGCAGCGCCTGATCGGCGATCCGCTGCTGCGGCAGCGCATGGCCCGGCGCGCGGTTGCGCAGGCGCAGCGCTATACCGCCACCGCCATGGCCGCGGCCTATCGCCAGCGTTACCGGGCGCTGGTCGCGCATCGCGGCGCGCCCCGCGCGGCCGGACGCGCCGGCGCGCCGGTCCCCCTGCTGTCCTCGATCGGAGTCGGTGCATGAAATTCGTGCTGTTCTATCACTCGCTGGTGTCGGACTGGAACCACGGCAACGCGCATTTCCTGCGTGGCATCGTCGCCGAACTGCAGGCGCGCGGGCATGCGCTGGCGGTGTACGAGCCACACGACAGCTGGAGCCGTGCGCAACTGCAGGCGGAGGAGGGCGAGGCGCCGTTGCAGGCCTTCGCCGATGCCTTTCCGCACCTGCGCAGCACGCGCTACGACCTGGCCACGCTGGATCTGGCGCAGGTGCTGGACGGCGCAGACGTGGTGCTGGTGCACGAATGGAACGCGCCGGCGTTGATCGCGCGGATCGGCCGCGAGGCGCCGCCCGGATGCCGCGTGTTGTTCCACGACACCCACCACCGTTCGGTCAGCGCCCCCGACGAGATGGCGCGGTTCGATCTGTCCGACTACGACGGCGTGCTCGCCTTCGGCGAAGCGGTGCGCCAGCAGTATCTGCGCCACGGCTGGAGCCGGCGCGTGTGGACCTGGCACGAGGCGGCGGATCTGCGCGTGTTCCAGCCGCAGCTCGGGCAGGCGCCGCAGGGCGATCTGCTGTGGATCGGCAACTGGGGCGACGACGAGCGCGCGCAGGAACTGGACACGTTCCTGATCCAGCCGGTACGGCGGCTGCGCCTGCGCGCTCGCATCCACGGCGTGCGCTATCCGCCGCAGGCCTTGCAGGCGCTGGCCGAGGCCGGCATCGACTATGCCGGCTGGCTGCCAAACCATCGCGCGCCGCAGGCGTTCGCGCATTTCCGCGTCACCGTGCACGTGCCGCGGCGACCGTATGTGCGCGCGCTGCCCGGCATCCCCACGATCCGCGTGTTCGAGGCGCTGGCCTGCGGCATCCCGCTGGTCTGTGCGCCGTGGGACGACGTCGAGCAGTTGTTCACGCCCGGGCGCGATTACCTGGTGGCGCGCGACGGCGCGCAGATGCAGCGCCACCTGCACGACGTGCTGCACGACGCCGAGCTGGCCGCGGCGCTGCGCATGCACGGCCTGCACACCATCCGCACCCGCCACAGCTGCGCGCACCGCGTCGACGAACTGCTGGCGGTGCTCGCCGAACTCGACGCGCCCGCCGCGCACCACGACCACCGGAGCCTCAGTCATGCCTAGCCCGTTGCAGATCGCCTTCTTCGGTTCCAGCCTGGTGTCCTCGTACTGGAACGGCGCCGCCACCTATTACCGCGGCCTGCTGCACGCGCTGGCGCAGCGCGGCCACCGCATCCACTTCTTCGAGCCCGATGCGTTCGGGCGCCAGCAGCACCGCGACATCGACGATCCGGACTGGGCGCAGGTCACCGTGTATCCCGGGGCCGCCGAAGCCGATGCGGCGCGCGCACTGGAGCAGGCACGCGGCGCCGACGTGGTGGTCAAGGCCAGCGGCGTCGGCGTGTTCGATGCGTTCCTGGAGCGCGAGGTGCTGGGCCTGCGCTCGCCGCGCACCCAGGTGCTGTTCTGGGACGTGGACGCGCCGGCGACGCTGGAGCGGGTGCAGGCCGATGCGGACGATCCGTTCCGCGCGCAGATCCCGCGCTACGACCTGGTGCTGACCTACGGCGGCGGGCCGCGCGTGGTGGCGGCGTATCGTGCGCTGGGCGCAGCCGAGTGCGTGCCGATCTACAACGCACTGGACCCCCTGAGCCACCACCCGGCGCCGGCGCAGGCGGGGTTCGCCGCCGACCTGGGCTTTCTCGGCAATCGGCTACCGGACCGCGAGGCGCGGGTGCGGCAGTTCTTCCTGGAACCGGCGCGGCGCCTGCCGCAGGCGCGCTTCCTGCTCGGCGGCAGCGGCTGGGACGATGCGCTGCCGGACAACATGCGCACGCTCGGTCACGTGTCCACGCGCGACCACAACGCCTTCAACTGCAGCGTGCGGATGGTGCTCAACGTCAACCGCGACAGCATGGCGCGCTTCGGCTGGTCGCCGCCGACCCGGGTGTTCGAGGCGGCCGGTGCCGGCGCCTGCCTGATCGTCGATGCCTGGGAAGGCATCGAGGCGTTCCTCGAACCGCAGCGCGAGGTGCTGGTCGCGCACGACAGCGAACAGGTGGCGCGCTACCTGCAACGCATCGATGCCACGCAGGCGCAGGCGATCGGCGCGCGGGCGCGGCAACGCCTGTTGCGCGATCACACCTACACGCACCGTGCGCGCGAGGTGGAAGCCCTGCTGGATGCGCGCCAGCGGGAGGCGGCGTGATGGCCGCGCGCGACATCGTCATCCTCGGCCTGAGCTTGCGCTCGTCGTGGGGCAACGGCCACGCCACCACCTACCGGGGACTGATCGCCGCGCTGCAGGCGCGTGGCGACCGCGTGGTGTTCCTGGAGCGCGACGTGCCGTGGTACGCCGAGCACCAGGATCCGCCGGCGCAGTTGCCGTGCGCGCCGGTGCTGTATGCCAGCCTCGAGGAACTGCAGGATCGGCACGCCGCCGCGATCGCCGCGGCCGATTTGGTGATCGTGGGCTCCTACGTGCCCGACGGCATCGCGGTGGGCGCGTGGGTACAGCAGACCGCGCGCGGCGTGGTCGGCTTCTACGACATCGACACGCCGGTGACCCTGGCGGCGCTGCAGCGCGGCGACTGCGCCTACCTGTCGCCGGCGCTGGTTCCGCACTACGACCTGTATCTGTCCTTCACCGGCGGCCCGACCCTGCAACGGTTGGAACGCGTCTACGGCGCGCCGCGCGCCGTGCCGCTGTACTGCGCGTTCGACCCGGAGCAATACCGACCGCAGCCGCAGGCGCACCGCTACGACCTGGGCTACATGGGCACCTACAGCGACGACCGGCAGCCGCCGCTGGAGCGGCTGTTGCTGCAGCCGGCGATGGCCTGGCCGCAGGGCCGTTTCGTGGTCGCCGGCCCCCTGTATCCGCCGCATCTGGTCTGGCCGGACAACGTGCAGCGCTGCGAGCACCTGCCGCCGGCGCAGCACGGCGCCTTCTACAACCAACAGCGCTTCACCCTCAATCTGACCCGCGCCGACATGGTGCTGGCGGGCTGGTCGCCGAGCGTGCGCCTGTTCGAAGCGGCGGCCTGCGCCACCCCGATCATTTCCGATGCATGGGACGGGCTGGAGACGCTGTTCGCGCCCGGCAAGGACATCCTGATCGCGCGGCGCACGTCCGAGGTGCTGGGCTGGATCCGCGAGCTGCCCGAGGCGCAGCGCGTGGCGATCGGCGAGGCAGGGCGCCGCCGCGTGCTCGCCGAACACACCGCCGCGCATCGCGCGCAGACCCTGCACGATGCCCTCGACCGCGTCGCCGACGCGGCGACCACGTTCACCCCCGCCAGGAGCGCTCCCCATGCCCTCGCATGACGCCAGGACCACCACCGATCACGACGAAATCCGCCGCTGGGCCGAGGCCCGCGGCGGCCGCCCGGCCAGCGTGCGCGGCACCGAAGCCGACGAGGACGCCGGCGTGCTGCGCATCCTGTTCCGCGACGATGCGGCGCTGGAGGAGATCAGCTGGGACGACTTCTTCGACAAGTTCGAAGAAGAGGAACTGGCCTTCCTGTACCAGGAGAAGACCAGCGACGGCAGCCAGAGCCGCTTCTTCAAGTTGGTCAACCGCTGAACCGCGGGACGCCAGGTTTCCCGGGAGGGTCCGTCCATGCACTCCGCCGTTCCGTCCGCCGATCCCGCCGACCCGATCCAGGCGCTGGGGCCGTGGTTCCACAACCTGCACCTGCCAGATGGCCGCCAGACCTTGCCGGCGCATCCGTACGGCGACTTCCCGGCCTGCAAGTGGAGGCAGATGGCCGCACATATCCCGGCCGATCTGCAGGGCTGGCGGGTGCTGGACATCGGCTGCAACGCCGGCTTCTACAGCTTCGAGCTGGCCAGGCGCGGCGCCGAGGTGGTGGCGATCGACATGAATCCGCACTACCTGCGGCAGGCGCGTTGGGCGGCGCAACAGTTCGGTCTGGAGCGGCGCGTGCGGTTCCGGCAGATGCAGCTGTACGATCTGGCGCGCGAAGCCGAGCAGTACGACCTGGTGTGGCTGATGGGCGTGCTGTACCACCTGCGGCATCCGCTGCTGGCGCTGGATATCGTGCGGCGCCTGTGCCGCCGCGCCCTGGTGCTGCAGACCATGACCATGCCGGGCGAGGCGGTGTATCCGGCGCCGCGCGACATCGGCATGCTCGAGCGCAGCCTGATGTGCGAACCGGGCTGGCCGAAGATGGCCTTCATCGAGCATCGCCTGGCCGACGACCCGACCAACTGGTGGGCACCGAACCACGCCGGCGTGGAGGCCATGCTGCGCAGTGCCGGATTTGCCGTGGACGCGCGCATCGCCGAGGAAACCTACCTGTGCCGGCCGCAGTCGCGGCCGCCGGGGCAGGTGGCGCCGATCGAGGACGAGTTGCGCGCGGCCTGCGGCCTGCCGTAGAGCCTGCCGAGTTGACGTCGGGCAGCCTGCTGTAGGAGCGGCTTCAGCCGCGAGGCGCTGACACATTGAGATGCGGCCACCGTGCCGCGGTGCCCCGGCGATCAGCGGAAATCGCGATCGCTGCGCGACATCAGGTTGTAGATGGTGCGCACGCTGATGCCCAGGCTGCGCGCGGCCGCGGACTTGTCGCCGCCGTTGACGTGCAGGGTGCGCGCCAACATCTCCTGCTCGATCTGCTTCAGCGGCGTGCCCACGCGGAAGGTCACCTCGTCGCCCGTCGTTGCGTACTGGCCATGCGTCTCGCGCACCGGCGGCGCCGCCTCGCCCTGCAGTAGGGGCTCGACCGTCACCGCATCGCCATCGGCGCGGTAGTAGCTGCGTGCCACCGCACTGGACAGTTCGCGCACATTGCCCGGCCAACGATGCTGGGCCAGCACCGTGCGCGAGAAGGCGTCGAACTGTTTGCGCGTGCCATAACGCCGGTTCAGCGTGTCAAGCAGCGCATCGGCGATCAGGTGCACGTCGTCGCCGCGCTCGCGCAGCGGCGGCAGTTCGATGACGTAGTGCGACAGCCGGTAGTACAGGTCGCGGCGCAGAGTGCTGGCGCTGCCGAGCAGGTCGCGGTGGGTGGCGGCGACGATGCGCACGTCCAGCTTGACCTCCGCATCGCTGCCGACCCGGGTGATCGCCCCGGTTTCCAGGCAGCGCAGCAGGTACACCTGCAGTTCCGGCGCCATCTCGCCGATCTCGTCCAGGAACAGGGTGCCGCCCTGCGCTTGTTCGAAATAGCCGGCATGGCGCTGGTTGGCGCCGGTGAAGCTGCCGCGCTCGTGACCGAACAACTGGCTGGCGAGCAGCTCCGGCGGAATCGCGCCGCAGTTCACTGCGACCAGGCGCCCGCTGCGGCCGCTGGCGTCGTGGATCGCCTTGGCCAGCAGCTCCTTGCCGGTGCCGGTTTCGCCGGCAATCAGCACCGAGATGTCCAGCGGCGCGACGCGGGCGATGTCGGACTGCACGCGCGCGATCGCCTCGCATTCGCCGACCAGGCCGAAGCGGGCCTTGCCGCGCCGTGGTGGCAGCCGGTGCAGGACCTGCTCAAGTTCGGCATCGATCTGCGGCCACGCCAGGGAGGCCTGCAGCAATTCGACGCTGCCGCCGGCCAGGCCGCGCCACTTCGGCATCTGCGCCTCGGTGGCCAGCAGCACGATGCGCGCATCTGCGCGGCCGGCCATGCTGTTGATCAGTTCCATTGCCGCCACGCGCTCGGCATCGCCATCGAGCAGCAGCAGGTCGATGCGTTGCTGTTGCAGCCAATGCCGGGCGTGCGCGATCGAGGGCAGTCGGGTCAACGCAAGGCCGCGGCGCAGGGAGAAGGTGGACACGTGGTCCGACAACGCGGTATTGCCCTCCACGATCGCCAGCAGGGGTTTTGTCATGCGGATTCCACTCTGCGGATCAGGTCATTCCATCGTCCTCCGCGTGTGTGAGCGCAAGGCGAAAACAGGCTAAGACGCGTCCTCATCATGCTGAAGCAGATTCGGGGTGCTTCAGCAATGTCGTCAAGCGCCGCCGCATCCTCGTGCGCATGCAATCCGTGCGTATGCACATGCAATGCGTGCGGCATGCCGCGTTTGACTCGCGTTGTTTTGCGGATCGCAACCGCGCCGCGGCGGTGGCACTCAGTGCGGCCGTTCGCTCGGCAGCGGACCGCGCAACAGCGTCGCCACGGAGACGAAGCGTTGCGCCGGCACGTGCTGCAGGCGCCGCAGGGCCTCGGCGCCGTCCAGGTACAGCCACTCGATCACGTCGTCGGCGCCGATCAGCAACGGCACTTCGTTCGGCAGGTCCGGCGTCGCCGGCGCCTCGGTGAGCAGGGAAAAGCACGACAGATGGAAGCCATCCCGGGTCTGCATGCTGCTGCGCAGGCCGGCCGCGAACAGGGCACCGGACGTGTCGCAGATCCATGCGCCATGCGCGGCATCGCCTGCGACGCTGAAGCCGGCGATCGGCACCAGGCAGCGCTGTGTTTCCCAGACCGCGGCCTGCGCAGCGGGCCAGGTGCGGTCGCGCCGTTCGCTGGTGATCAGGGGCGCGTCCGGCGCATCGCGGCGGCCGAACAAAGCCCGCTCGTTGCGCACTTCGCCACCCCACAGCACCAGGATCTGCGCCTGTTGGCCTGCCGTGATCTCGGTGGTGCGTCCGGCGGTGACCGGATCTTGCAGCGGCCAGGCGGGCAGGCGGTGTTGCAGAACGCTGAGGATCATCGGCGAGGCGTCGAAAGCGGATGCCTTTGGAACGCAGAATGCGTGCCAGCATCTTCTTCTTCCCCCGTGCGCTGTGGTGAACCGGCGCGGTGCGACAGGCGCAGCGCGCCGGCGAAAGTTTTTCAGTCGCGCAGCTTTTGCGTGCCTACAGCAGCAGGGTGACCAGCAGGCAGCCGCTGGCGGCGAAGGTCACCACCACCGTGATCCAGCCGAGCGTATTGGTGATGCGGCTGTTGACGTGGCCGCGCATCAGCGTGCGATCGTTGCTCATCAGCATCATCAACAACAGCAACGGCGGCACCGACATGCCCTGCACGATGCCCGACAGCACCAGCGCCTTCATCGGATTGACGCCAAGGAAATTCAGCCCCACGGCGATGGCCGTGACCAGCGCGATCGTGGCGTAGAACAGCTTGGCCTCGCGCGGCCGCGCGTGCAGGCTGCCCTCGCGGCCGATGCCCTGTACCAGGTCGTAGGCCGCGCCCGTGGTCATCACCGGCACCGCCAGGAAGCCCACGCCGACCACGCCCAGCGCGAACAGCCACTTGGCGGCGGGGCCTGCCAGCGGTTCCAGCGCGGCGGCCGCCTGTGCCGCCGTCGCGATCTCGGTCTGGCCGGAACGGTGCAGGGTGGCGGCGGTGGAGAGGATGATGAAGTAGAGGATGATGTTGGAGAACAGCATGCCGACCATGACGTCGCGGCGGGTACGGCGCAGTTCGCCGCGGCTGGCGCCCTGGCGTGCGGCGAGGCTGCGGTGGCCCTTGGCAATCTGCTCTTCCACCTCCTGATTGGATTGCCAGGTGAAGATGTAGGCCGACAACGAGGTGCCGATGCAGGCCACGATCATCGACAGGTACTCGCGGCTGAACTCGGCATGCGGCACGAAGGTGCCGCGCAGCACCTGCCGCAGGTCGGGCCGGGCCATCAGGGCGGCGGCGACGTAGGCGAACAGCGCCAACGCCAGCCAGCGGAAGATCCGTTTCAGCAGGCGGTAGGAGCCGAAGACTTGCAGGGCGAAGATGGTCACCGCTGCGATCACCACGATCGCCGGCACCGGCAACGGGATCAGCAGGTTCAGCGCCGCGCCGATGCCACCCAGGTTGGCGGCCGCCTCGATCACATTGCCGACGAAGGCGCCGGCCACCGCCGGATACAGCACCCAGCGCGGGTAGCGGTCGCGAATGATCGCGAACAAGCCCTTGCCGGCCACGCGCCCGAGCTTGGCCGACAGATACACCACCAGGTACATCATCGGCAGCAGCACCGGCGCGATCCACAGGAACGCGAAGCCGTAGCGCGCGCCGGCGCTGGCGTAGGTACCGATGGCGGAGGGATCGTCGTCGGCCGCGCCGGTGACCACGCCGGACCCGAGCAGACGGAACAGATTGCGCCGCGGTGCAGGCGCGGATTCGGCAGGCGCAGCGGGTGGCGTCATCGCGATCGGCAGCTCGGGCAGAGCCGCAAACCTAATCAGGATGGCCTAAATGTGCTGTGGGCGATGCTGCGTACAGCGCGTGAAGGGGCGGGCAGCGCGCGCGTATCCGCCCGCGAAACAGGTGCACCGGTCGCTTGAACAACGCGGCGTTGTCGCCCGATGGGCACCTTGTCCTCAAGAGACAGCTAGCCCCACCGCTGCCTCCGAGGTCCGCGCGTATCTGACGACACCCGCCGGCGCATTCAATCGCCAGGTTGCGTCGTCCTGAAGCCGACATGCCCGCAGGCGGCGTCGTAGGCGTAGTCGCCGGCGGCGAGCAGATGACGGCCGCTATTGATGTGTGCCGGTGGCGTCTTCAGCGGTCCGCGCCATTGCACGCTGTCCGGCGTCGCCGCCTTGCCGTCGCCGACCGCGAAGCCGTAGCCGAACACCGGCTGCCCCTTGGCGTCGACGACGTCGAGCCGCAGTTGGGTGGCATCCGGCACCACCCGCGTGGGGTGGCCGGCGATCTCCATGGTCTGTTGCAGGCTGGTGGGCGTGGCGGGCGGTACCACCGGGTTGAGCATCATGTAGGACACGCCGGTGTCGGGCAGCAACTTGCCGCAGACGCGATAGTCGCTGCCGCTGCCGGGGAAGCTGGCGCAGGCGGTAGGCGCCTGCCAGTCGCTCGCTGCGGTGGCGGTGGCCGCGCCGCGCTGCAGCGGCACCAGAGCGAAACCGCTCAGCGCCTGCTTGCTGACGCCCAGGGTGATGCCCTTGGCGGTGACGATGTAGCCGGGGCTCATGCGTTGCGCACGCATCTGCACCAGATTGAGAAACGGATTGCGCGCGGCATCGACGCCGCGGTCGTAACCCACACCCATCATGCCGAAGTGCGGGGAGATGGTGCTGCAGTTGCGCAGCACCTGCGTGCTGCTGCTCAGCGCGGGGCTGCCGTCATAGCCGGCGCAGGTGGTCGGCACCTGCGCCAGCGGCGTCGGTTGCTGGGCCACGCTGGCGACATCGCAGGTGCACTGCGCGGCCAGCACAGTAATGCGGTCCACGCGCGCCGCGGCGGTCTTGCCGTCGGCGGAGACGCCGAGTCGCATCGGCACATCCACGTACTTGCCGGGGTGATACTTGCTGTCGCTCGAATAGAAGATGTAGCCAGGCGTCTTGGAGGCGTCCCAGGCGCTGCGCAGCGCGTCGCTCAACGGCACCACCACGCCGGTGGAGCCGGTATCCACCTCCAGCACCTGGCTGCCGCTGCTGCGGCCATCGGCATCGCTGCCGAGCTGCACCCGCACCTGATAAGCGAACGTCGGCGTGGCCTTGGAAGCCAGCGGCAGGTTCACAGTCTGCGTCTGCAACGCGCAGGTCTGCGCGGCGGCGGTGGCGCTTGCGGCCAGGCACAGCGCGGCCCCGCTCCAGCGTGTCCATCGGTTCATGACGATGCCTCGTTTGGGTGTGGCGCCATGCTAGAGCGCGGCAGCACGCCGATCCTGCGCGGCGGCGCGCGATGCGGCGCTTGTCTACCTCAGCTGGCATGGCGCTGTGGTCGGCATTCCAGTCGGCTGGCGACGCCGCGCGCCTGCCGTGGTTTCCTCTGCGCGGTCCCGGTCACCTATGCGCAGGGTTGCCAAGCCGGGGAGCTTGGTACACAATGCAGTCCGTTGTGCGCCGGGCTGATTCAAAAACATCTTTTGAATCAATGCGTTGAACGAGAGCCGCAAGGCATCGTCCAGTGCCCGCCGCAAGGGCCCCGACAGCGGGGCTTTGTTTTTGTCGGACGCCACTGGCGTTGCGGCAAGACGTCAGTCCACCGGCCTGGTGGCAGAGTGGTTATGCAGCGGACTGCAAATCCGCGTACGCCGGTTCAATTCCGACCCAGGCCTCCATTTCGTTTCAACGACTTACGTTCGTTTTTGCGGGTCCTGATCTTTCCGCAATCCAGGGGCCTTTTCCGCAATCGTCAGCGCATTTGGGGTCAACTTTGCCCCGTAGCGATTGCGCACATAGTGCTCGGTCATAACCACCGATTTGTGTCTGACCTGCTTCTGGGCCTGCCAAATCTCGCCCGCCTCATCTGCTGACAGCCTCTTACTGCTCGTCCTCGATGCACAGGTCCCCGCTGGTCTCGCGCAATCCTTTGATGCCAGTGCACTGATTCGGCATCGCGGTGTAACTTCGTTCACGCGCGAATTACAGATGTACGATATCGGGAGCTTTCTCGCGGTTCGCGCTGACGTGCCACTGCCCGCGATGGCACACCAGGTCACGTACTGACGGACGTGAATGGGCTTGATGGTTTGCGGCGCCGCAGGCGGGTCGGCATGCGGCGGCGTCGAACGTAATCCGCCCGCCCAGCTATGAGCACAGGTTGCGAGAAATTTTGTTCGTCTCGCTCGCGACGCACACGACCAGTTCGGCATCTGCCAAGTCGTGATCTACAGCGATCAATGTGAGCATTTAAGTTGAAGGCCGGGCTAGACCGATGGGGTTGTTCTTGATCAACTCTAAGATGATGCGGATGTTGGTTGACTCGATGATTCCGGTATTCGCCCTGTAGACCAATGAGTGCTCCGAGTCACCCTCGTATACAGGCTCGGCTACATATCGGAAGCTAGTCACGACACTGCAGACCTGAAAATCATTTGAGCCTGGTGGAATAAAAACTACAGGCCCGCCAGAGAATCCAGGGTTGTTGAGGCCGTCTAGAAATATCGTTTCGAAACCATCTGCAACGACCATGGCGGAAACAATTGCTTTTTTGACGAAGGGAAGGGGGTATTTTCCATTAAGTTCGGGGGGCACTTCTGCACGCCATCCATATGGGAAGCCAAGGAAAAATACATCTTGGCTCCATATCAGGCCTTTGCTGCTCGCCTCCAAGGGCAGGCGCTGGGACAGTTGCATGGAGGAAGCAAACACCGCTACATCTCCTGCTTCGTGGGTGCCAACTAGCTCGACAGGCATGCCTCGCCATTCCTTGCCTTGCCAGATGCCAATGTAATCACCCGATTCCCATTGCTCAAGCAGGTGATTAGCCGTCACCAAGTACTGAAGACCCTGGACTTCTATGGTAAATAGCGTTCCCACATTGTCGCCAATCTTAACTTGACGAACGCAGTGCAGAACATTTGAGTTGATCATGCGCAAGCGGCCTCTCGTCTGCGTATTGGGGGCTTCCTGGCTAGGCGTCGCTAGTGAAGCGGAAGGCTTTGATCCTAGTCGGAAACGCTACATCAAGTCGCAGCTAATTAGCTATTCCAGACTCGTGACTCATGTCAACTAGAACAGTCGCCAGTAGGCAGCGGAAGACGCAGTCGACCTGGAGGTTGCGTCCGACAAGTGGCAGGCCTGAGCCCAGCCAGTTGGGATTCTTAGCCTGCCTTCGATACGCCATTTGACGGCTTCTGAGGCGCGATGTTTACCCAGTAGGTCCTGCTCCGAAGCGTTCATGACGCAATAGAACATCCATCTTGGGTCGGACATGACCGGATCCGATGGCGACATGGTCCGAGCCTCGACATAAGGAGACATGTGCGCGATCGCTCCTCTGGCCATCGCGCACACGCGGCCTCACCACCGATACGTGGCCGTGGCCATCACGCGGCGCTGCTCGCCGTAATAGCAGTTGTCGTAGGCGTCGCAGTTGCTGAGGTAGGTCTTGTCGGCGAGATTGCGCACATTCACGGCCAGGCTCCAGCGGTCGCGGTCGTAGCCGAGCAGCGCGTCGAACAGGGTGAATGCCGGTACCTCGGCGCGCGCGGCATCCAGGTCGCCGCGGTTGGCGCCGGTGTAGCGGGCGCCCAGGCCGAGCCGGATGCCGTTGTCGAAGCGGTAGTCGCCCCACAGTGCGGCGGCGTGGCGCGAGACCGCCGACAGCGGCTTGCCCAGTTCGCGCGGGTTGCTGCTGGCGGTGACGTGCACCGTCGGCGTGTAGCTGTAGGAGCCGATCAGTTGCAACCGCGGCAGCGGGTGCAGCGTCGCCTCCAGTTCCAGGCCGCGCACCAGTGTCTCGCCGGTCTGGCGCGGGAGGAAATCCGGATCGTAGGTCAGGTAGTTGCGCCGGCGCAGGTCGAACACGGCGGCGCTGTACGACTGGGTGCCGCCATCGGGCTGGAAGCGCAGGCCGGCTTCGTACTGGCGCCCGCTTTCCGGGCGGAACGCGCGGCCGCTCAGCGGGTCGCGCGTGGCGGTCGGCACGAAGGACTCGCTGTAGCTCAGGTACGGCGCCCAGCCGTTCGCGGCCACGTAGGTCAGGCCGGCGCGCTTGCTGGCCTTGCGTTCGACGATGTCGCCGCGGCTGCCGTCCAGGCGGCTGTGCAGCGTGCTGTCGGCCCGGTCGTAGCGGGCGCCGATGGTGAGCAGCCAGCGCTCGCGCCAGCGCACCTGGTCCTGCACGTACAGGCCGGTCTGGCTCACCGTGGCGATGCCGTCGTACCAGGGGGCGGGCAGTTGCACCGGATCGCCGTAGACCGGATGGCGGATGTCCAGCGGCGTGGTGGTGCCGCCGCTGTGGCTGACCTGGTCGATGCGCGTGCGTTGATAGTCCAGGCCGAACAGCAGCGTGTGCTGCACGGCGCCGGCGTGCAGGCGCAGCTCGAGCTGGTTGTCCAGGTTCAGTGCATGCACCGTTTCCTTGCTGTCCGAAGCGGTGCGGCGCAGCCGGGCGAAGTTGGATGGGTCCAGCGGATCGGCGGGGTCGTCGATGACGAAGCCGCGTCCCTGCACACTGCGGTAGTCCACCTTCAGGCGGCCGAAGCGCGCGTTCTGGCGCAGATGCAGCACGTCGTTGATGCGGTGTTCGAACAGCGCGGCGACCATCGCCGTGTCCAGGTCGAAACGGTTGTAGGCCGGGTCGCTTTCGAACAGGCGGCTGGGGAGATAGGTGCCGATCGCCGTCGGCACCAGCGATCCCACCGCCGGCCGCATGCGCAGGTAGACGCCGGCGCGGGTGCGGCCGAGTTGCGAGAGCAGGGTGAGGCGGGTGGCCTCGCTGGGCGCCCAGGTCAGCGCCGGGGCCAGGAAACGGCGGTCGTCGCGCATGCCGCCGGCCGGCAGCTCGGCCTCGCGCGCCAACGCGGTGAGGCGGTACAGGACGGTGCCGTCCTCGCTCAGCGGCCCGGACAGGTCGCCGGCGAGTTGCCGCCGCCGGTGATCGCCAAGCTGCACCTGCAGTTCGTGCAGCGGCTCGGCGGTGGGGCGCTTGCTGACCGCGTTGACCAGCCCGCCCGGGCCACTCTGTCCGTACAGCACCGAGGCCGGGCCGCGCAGCACCTCGATGCGTTCGGCGCCGTAGCGCTCGATCGGCCAGATGCCCCAGTTGCCGTTATTGCGCAGCGGCATGCCGTCCAGGTAGAAGCCGGGCGCATAGGCGTCGAAGCCGCGCAGCGAGATCCAGTCGTAGCGCGAGTCGGTGCCGTAGCGGGTGGGGATCACTCCGGGCGTGTAGCTCAGCGCGTCCTTGAGCGTCTGCGCGCCCTGGGCCTGCATGCGCGCATCGTCGATCACCGACAGCGATTGCGGCGTTTCCAGCAGGCTGGTGTCGGTCTTGGTGGCGGCGCTGCTGCGCTTGCCGGGATCGCTGCGCTCGCTGACGCGCACCGCGGGCAGCGTGGTGGCGTCGGTTTGCGCGCCGGCAGCGGGTGAGCCGGCCGTGGCGAGCACGGCGATGGCGGCGGCCAGCGGTGCGACGCGGCGGGTGCGGCGCGCGAACGCCGGGCAGTAGAAAGTGGGCGACATCAGGCGACTCCTTTGCGGAGCCTGCGCGCGACCAACGAGGCGCACAGGCGGGGGGAAGGGCTGCCTGGGCGCGGGCCTGGGTGGCGAGGGAATGGGTGGTCCGCCGCCACTGCGGCGGCGGACCGGTGCGCATGCAAGGCGTTGCGCGAGGGAGCGCTTACCAGCGGATGCCTTCGAACGGGTTCCAGCTGGTGCTGCCCTTCACCTTGTCCAGATAGTAGGCGTAGTTGGCGGTCATGCCGACCAGGATCGAATAGGCGATGCCGAAGGCCCGGCTGGCCGCGTCCGGAAGGAAGGCCAACGCGATCCCGCAGCACAGCGAGATGGCGAGCAGCACCAGCGCCTTGCGCCACAGCCCGATGACGAACAGGTAGATGAAGCCGAAGAAGAAGGCGAACCAGTTCATGTTGAGGCGCAGCTTCTCCTTGAACGGCAGCGCTTTCATCGCGTCCTTGAAACGCGCCGACTTGGGTTCGCCGTAGGTGTCGTAGAAGTGGAAGCGGAACTGCCATTTGGGGCTGTACTGGCTGTAATCGTGGGTCGTGCTGTGCATCGTGGTTCTCTTCTGCGGGTGGATGGGGCGGAGGGATGCGTGATCGCGCGCTAGTGCGCGCAGGGCGCCGGCGGTGTGCGGAGGTGCCGCGTTGACCTTTGCCGGCGGCGCGGGCACCGTAGGCGCGCTCCAGCGAGGCGGCCTGCGGCGTTTGCGAGGGACGCCCCTGGGAGTGGAAGGCCGGGACGCGGTGTCGGCCGGTCTCGATGCGGCAGTCGACAAGGAGCACGCGATGGGGTTGCAGGAAATGTCCGCCACGGCGTGCCGCGCACTGCCGCTGCTCATTGGCATCCTGTTCGCCGCGCCTGCCGCGGCCAGGGAGACGCTGCATTGCCCCGAGCGCCTGCGCGTCGCCGACGCGCCATTGCAGAGCCCGGACCTGCCGGCGGGGGCCCGCGTCGACCTCGCCGCCACGCCGCCGCTGCGGCTGTTCTCCAGCGGCGTCTATTCCGGGCCGCCGCGCGAGATGGCCGCGCTGGTGCCGAGCAACGAGGACACCCGCCGACCCGGCGATGCGGGCGCGTCGATCTGGCGCTTCGATGCGCCAGATCCGCATGGCCTCTATCTGGTGTGCGGATACGGGCCGGACGGCTTGGTGCAGGTCTCCCGGCGTGTCGGCGATGTCGCGCGCTGCGAGGCGACGCCGATGCGCCCGAGCAGCGCCGATCCGACCGTCGGCATCCTGTTCGTGTGCGAGTGAGGCCGCGCGATGGCACGCCCGCGCAAGGCCGTGGCGATCGCCGCGCAGGTGCTGTCCTGGAGCGTCTACGTGCTGGGCATGTTGCTGCTGTACGCCGTCTCGGGCGGCCCGTACGCGTGGGTGGACGGCAGCGATCCGTCGCTGTCCTCGGCCGGTTTCCAGGACAGCGGCAATGGGCGCCTGGTCGGCCTGTGCGTGCTGGTCGCGCTGGTGCTGCTGCAGGGCGTGCACGCGTTGCTCAGCCGTCGCCGCAGGGCGCGTGGGTGCTGCCTGGGCGCGATGGCGCTGGCCTGCCTGGCCTGGTCTTGCTGGAACTGAGCGCAGTCTCCATCCCGCGTGCGCACACGACGCACGCAGGCACACGCGCACCGCGCGGCGCATGCCGCGGGCGGTGACATCCTTGTCGCGCGTGGTGCGGTGCTGCATCGGGAGAACGGTCGTCCAGGACGGCGGAGCGGGCGGCGCCGCGTATGCCGACGCGATTCCAGCCCGAAAGAGGAAAGTCCTGTTGAAGAGACGAGCGAGGGGCGGCGATCCCTACCTTGGGGGATTGGGGAGTCGGGATTGGGGATTGGTCAGGGCGTCGCGGCGCGCCTGACGGTTACGCGGTTGATGCAGGCGAGGGTGGTCACGTGCCGGACCGCGTCCGGCTCCGCGCCATGGCTCAACCCTGCGGCGGCGCTGTAGCGGTGCGCGCCTTGCGTCGCATACGCCGGCGCAGCAGCCAGCCCGCCGCGGTCAGCAGCGCCAGGCCGGTCGCGCCCAGGGCGAGTCGGTGCGTGTGCACGAACTGGCGCAAGGCCTGGCCGCGATCGCTCCACAGGCGCCGCCGCGCGCCGTCGAAATCCGGTGTCTCGCAGGCGCCCACGCCGAACACGTAGGCCTTGCCGGGCAGCGGATTGAGCGCGCCGTGCGCGACGTAGCGCTGGTAGGAACGACGTGCCTGTGCCGGGTCGAGGGTGATCAGCCAGTCGGTGGCCTGGCACAGCACGGCGGCATAGGCCTGGCTGCGTGCCGGCAGGTCGTCGGCAGCGCGATCGGCCAGGGCGGCGGCGATCCAGCGGTAGTGGTAACGGCGATAGGGTTGCGCGGCGGTGGCGTCCCAGCGCTGCGCTTCGGCGGCGGCGACCAGGCCGCCGGGGCGCAATCGCGCGTGCGGTGTGGTGTCGGCATAGTTGCCGGCGTAGACCCGGTTGTCCGGCCCCAGCTCGTAGCCCAGCAGTTCCATGCCGTGGCGGCGCGCGATCAGCGCGGCCTGGTAGTGGCCCTCGGCGCGGCCGATGCCGGTCCAGGCCGAGGCCGCCTGCCGCCGCGCATCGCGATAGCGGCGTGCCGCCTCGCGCAGCTCGGGCTGGGCGAAATAGGGCAGCGCGTCGTCGTAATGGCCGGTGCGCATCAGCCGGCGCGCCAGCAGTTCGCGCAGTTTCAGCGGCGGCGTCCGTTCCCAGTCATTCGTCGTCGCGTCCGTGGCGACCGGCGGTGCGGCGGGGACGTGGCGATCCACGTAGTCCTGCAGTTCCTGCACGGTGAGCACGCGCTCGGCGACCGCGGCGGCATCTTCCCAATAGAGGTCGCCGCTGCGGTACAGCTGCGCGAACGCCTCCACGTAGCTGCCGCGTTGCAATGCCAGGATCGCCGCTTCGCCGTCGATGCGGCACTGCGGTTTGACCGTCTCGTTGCTCCAGCCGGCGGCACGGCGCGTGCCCCAGTCCTCGTTCGGCGGGAAGCGCCGCGATGCCTGCGCGTAGGCCTGTGCCGCGCGCGCGGCATCGCCGTCGCGCAGTGCCATCTTGGCGCGCAACCACCACGCCAGGCCGCTGTCGCCGGCATGCGCGAGCAGGCGCGCGGTGCCGGGATAATCGCCCTGGCGGTAGGCCAGCGCCGCCAGCCGGTCGGCGTCTTCCACCGGATCGCGTTGTCCCTCCTGCAGCAGGCGCAGGAAGCGCGCCGAGGACAGCGCGCTGCCGGTCTCGGGATCGAAGGCGGTGGTGTCGCTGAGCAGCTTGGCGATCAGCAGCCGGCGCACCGCCTGCTGTCGCAGCAGCGGTGCCAGTGCCGCATCGCTGCGGCGGGCGAGATCGGCGGCCACCTGCTGCAGCGAGCTCATGCCGGTGGCCGAGCCCTGCGCGGCCTGCACCGCATACAGGCCGATCGCGCCGTTCCAGTCGCCGGCAGCCAGCAGCAGGCGCGCCTCCTCGCCGAGGCTGGCGATGCCCAGCTCCAGCGGATCATCGAACCCGGCCAGGCGCAACGTCCGGGTCTGCTGGAAGGCCTGCTGCGCCTGCTGCCGCTCCGCCTGGCGCTGCGCGGCCGCATCGCCCGGCAGCGCGCGCTCGGCGGCCAGCGCCAGGCTGCGCCCCAGCGAGTAGGCGGCCCAGGTGCTGCGCGCGCGGCGCTGCGCTTCGGGCAGCGCCAGCACCTGGCGGAAGTAGTCCGCCGCCGAAGGATACTGGCCCTGCGCGAACGCCACCGCGCCGGCGGTGTACAGGCGCAGTTCCGGCGGCAGCTCGGCACCTTCGCGCTCCACGCGTCGCGCATCGTCCAGCGCGCGGAGTTGTTCGATCCGGGCGAACTGCGCAGCGCTCAGTTGCGTGCGTTCGACGTCGCTGCGCTGCTGCGGGAATTGCGCGCCGGCGTCCCAGTAGCGCGGCAAGGTCGCTGCGCTGGCGCGGCCGAGGCCGTCGATCGGCGCACCCAGGCGCTGCACCTCGCGGGCGAAGCTGCCCTCCGGCAACTGCGCCAGGGCGCCGGCGCGGTCGTCGAGCAGGCGGTACGGGAAATCCGGGCCGCAGGCGCGGGCGCCGCCCAGCGGCAGCAGGACCAGCAGCAGCGCGGCGGCCAGTGCGGCCGCGGGTCGGGAATCACGGCAGGACATCGATGGCACCTGTGTGCAGGGCGCGGCAGCGGACCCAGCCGAGCGCACGGCGTTCTCCGGCGGCCAGGGGCGGGGATGCGGTGGTGCGGTCGAAACGGGGCGCCTGTGCCGGCAGTTGCAGGCGGTAATCGCCGAGCGCGTCGCCGGCCTCGCAGGCGCTGCCGTGCAGGACGACGTGCTGCGGCGGCGCGGCTGCGGTGTTGCCATGGTTGGTCAAGCTCAGATCGTAGACCGGGCCGGTGCCGCTGGCCTGCACCTGCACCGCCGCGTGCAAGGGGCGCCCGTGCACCACGGCCTGCAGCGTCGCCAGCGGCCAGGCGCGGCGGTCGCCCGGCAGCGGCAGGCGGAACCAGACCAGCCCGGCCAGGTGCGGCGGACGGCGGTCGCGCAGCGCAGCGACGAACGCGGCGAGCTGCTGCGGCGACACCCGCAGTTCGTGGCGTGTGCCGCGTGCCGCCAGCGGCGCTTCACTCTCGACCAGCGGGGCAACGTCGGCATCGGCGCTGTCGACCAGCGCCACGCCGTAGGCCGGCAGGGCCAGCCAGAATGGCGTGGCGCTGCGCTGGGCGTAGCGGTCGGTCCAGCGCCGCGCCTGCACCGGATCGAACAGGCCGGTGGCGGGCGCATTGACCGCATGCACCTGCAGCACCGAGCTGTCGACCGTGCGCAGCAGCGGCGTCAGCGCCGGGCTCTCCAGCCAGGCGGGCAGGGCGGTGATGCTCAGCGTCAGCTCGGCCGGCAACGCGCCGCGCAGTTGCCGCAGCAGTGCCGCATAGGCGGGCAGGCGTGCGGTGGCGCAGTCGTGGTCGATCTCCACCCCGCGCAGCGCCACGCCGGCGGCGCGCCAACGGCGCACCACCTGCAGTATCTCGGTGTCGATGCGCGTCGCATCCAGTGCCGGCAACTGCCCGTCCATCCGCACCACCGCGATCACCGGGCGGCCATCGGCGGCGAGCTGCCGCAGATCCACGGCGGCGCGGCCCCAGCCGGCGCGCGGATGCGCCTGCAACGCCAGCACGCGCAGCGCCGCGAAGTCCGCGCGGGTCTGGGCCAGCGCCACCGCATGCGCGCCGCTCCATTGCCGTTGCCAGACGTAGACCTGTTGTTCCAGCGGCGGCGGTGCCGATGCCGCGCAGCCGCCCAGCAGCAGACTCAGTCCGAGGAGCGCGCGGCGCAGCGACACGGCGGCCGTGTCAGGCCAGGCACGGCTGCACGCGGCGGCGGCGCGGCCACGGCACCGTCGGGCAGGCACTGTGCGCAGCGCGGCTCATGCGCTGGCCATCACGAGAACAGCCCGAACAGGCGCTTCTTCGGCTTGGCCGCCAGTTGCCGGGCCAGCTCGTAGCTCTCGCGCACGTCCGCACGCTCGTGCAGCGCCAGCGAGCGCTCGAAGGCGGCGAGCGATGCGGGGTAGGCGCCGAGGTTCATGTGGCAATTGGCTTCCATCATGTACAGCTGCGCCGCCGAGCCGGGGTCCGCCTGCAACATCGCGTCGTCGAGCAGGGCGCGTGCGGCGTCGCAGGCCGGCAATGCGCTGCGGTAGTCCTTGAGCACGTAATGGCAGTTGGCCTGGTAGTAGTGCGTGTAGAAGTCGTCCGTGCCGTCGCGCTGCACGGCGAGGAAGTCCTGCAGCGCGGCCTTGGTGTCCGGCAAATAGTACAGCAGCAGGTAGCCGCGCCCGTGCCGCGCGCGCTTGAGCGCCTGCGCGTCCTGCTGCTGCGCGGCCTGGGCGATCAGCGTGGTGTAGGCGTCGACCGCGGCCGGATATTCGCGCGCCTCGCCGAGCGCGCTGGCGTGCACGAACAGCGTGTCCAGGTCGTGCGGATTCGCCTCTGCCGCCGCCCGCGACAGGGCAGTGTCGACCTGCTGCGGCTGCAGCCCGCCCAGCGCCCGCGCCGCGGTGAGCCGGTGGTGCGCCTGCACCAGCGCATACATCCTAAGCAGTTCCGGATCGGCCTGGGCGTCGTCGGGCAGCGCCTCGAACGCTTCCTGCGCCGCATCGGCGATCTCCAGTACGTCGGCATGGCGGCCGACACGGTTGAGATGGCTGCAGGCCGCCTGCGCACAATCCAGGAACAGCGGCGTGTCCAGTTCGTAGTCCATCATCAGGGTCAGCGCCAGGTCCGCCGCCTCGGCGCGCAGGCCCTGATGGCGATAGGCCTCGCGCAGGTTCTGGTACAGGAACTGGAACTGGCTGTGGCGCAGGCCCTCCTCGAGGATGGCCTGCGCCTGCGCGTAGAGGCCGCGGTCCATGTACAGGATGCCGAGGTTGTTGCAGCACATCGCGAAGGTGTGGGTGTCGGTGTTGCAGGTGGCGGTGTCGCCCAGTTCCAGGCCCTGCCGGAACAGCGTGGTGCAGTGTTCGTAGAGCGCGAACTGCACGGCGTCGACATAGCCGGCGTCGGCCGGATCCAGCCCCGCGTGCTTCCATTTGCCGATGGACACACCGGCACCGTAGTAGTGGCAGGCGTTGCCGTCGCGGAAGTCCAGCTGCAGCAGCTGCGGCGACTGCCCGGCCGGCAGCGACTCCATCTCGAACAGGCGGACCTGCAGGTCCACCTGCGGCTGGAGCGCCTGCGCATTGCGGTAGGCGCCGATCGCGGCGGCGTGTTCGTCCAGCCAGTAGTGCGCGCTGCCGAGCAGTCGGTGCGCCTCGGCCTTGTCCGGGGCCAGGCCGATCGCGCGCCCGGCCCAGTCGGCGACAGTGCGCAGCGCCTGCTCGCGGTTGTTGTTGAAGTGCGCGCTGC